>CAZXCW010000106.1:0-10171 GCA_964639385.1 uncultured Nitrospiraceae bacterium | reverse complement strand
CGCCCCCACACCCCACCACTGACCTTGTCAGTGGTTTAGTCCCATTAATTAAAATTTTTTCAGTATAAAGAGGAAAAAGCCTCGGATACCCGATCTTATCGGTGGAGAATAAACGAGAATATCATGTCCTCCCTTTTATATTTATTAAATAATTTATGATATATCTATGATATATCCAAAGATCAATTTGCGGGTCTTAAGCTCGTAACCTTTAATTAAGGAGGATCAGATGACAAAAAAGGTATTGATTGTACTAATCAGTCTTTTATTAATTGCTTCGATATGTGCCTGTAAGAAAAAAGAGCCTGAGAAGCCAGTCCCACAGGTACCTCTGCAACCTGCTCCACAAACACCAATGGGGCCAACTCCTCAGATGCCTATGCAGCCGTCTCCTCAGTCTTCGATACCTATGGTAAAGACAAGGGTTGTTGTGCCTGATAATGTTAAGGGTAAATGGAGCGCTGTAAAGATTATTGTTGAAGATAAGACTACCAGAGAATCTCATGAATATACTGTAAATCTGAATAGCGACTTTAGGATCCCCAATTCCAATCTTAAGATCCATGTCGGGCAATTTCTGCCGGACTTTAAAATGGAGGGCATTATTCTCACATCTGCATCTAACGAGCCTATAAACCCTGCAGTAGGTATCAGGGTATGGGAAGGAAACAAGCAGATATTCCCGACTCTTGGAAAAGAGTGGGGATGGTTGTTTGCTAAAATGCCGTCGGTACATCCTCTCAATCATCCAAAATACAGCATAGTGCTGAAAGAGGGGATTGCAAAGAAAGGATAATACAAATAGAATTAGACAAGACTCAAAATGATTATACTTTATGAGCCGCTCGGCTTGACTGAAGGCCATAAGTTGCTTGAGGTGGGCTTAGGATCCGGCTACACTGTTGTAGCAGCAAGAGAAATAGTAGGTCCAAAAGGTTTGGTTGTATCTATTGAGATCAATCCTGAAACTTTTGAAAGCGGGAAAAGATTTGTTGAAAATACAGGCTACAATGATATAATTCTCGTGCTGGGAGATGGCTGCCTTGGGTATCCAGAGATGGCTCCATATGATAGAATATGTGTTACCGCGGCATGTAATGAGATTCCTGTTCCTTTAATTAACCAGCTTAAAATAGGAGGAAAGCTAATTGCACCCGTGATAAAAGATGGAATACAGGAAATAATCTTGCTTGAAAAAAGAAAAGGTGGTATCAAAAGGAAGGTTATTCGTGGTTTAATATATAATGTGCTATATGTTCCTATGGGCGGAAAATATGGAGTGAACAATAAAGAAAAGGGAGACAATCAAGAAATATAAATTCTGAAAAATAAATAATTTAAAGCGAGGTAAACCAATGGACATTACACCAACATATTTGAAGATGTGTCACAAGGCTAAGGAGATACAAGAAGCATGGAAGCCAAAAGATTTTGACTTCGTCATTGATAACACAAAAGTAGAGGATAATGATGATATATTATTAGTTGACAATACGGATTTACAATTAGTTGATATTGACTATGCTGAACCAGAAAGTGAAGAATACAAACAAGAATACGACTATTACAAGAATCGGACATTGTGGCTTCCCAGACAGGACCAACTGCAGGAACTGGTAGAGCCTGACAATTCTAAAATATATCAGATAATAGACAAAGTTGTTACACAAAAATATTATTATCCTCCAAAAGATGATTATATTTCTGCTCCTGAAATATTCAGTTCTATGGAACAGTTGTGGCTGGCTTATGTGATGAAAGAGAAATTCGGGAAGGTCTGGTATTTAGACGAGTGGGTTCTTCCTGACAAATAACACACGTCCATAACTCAACTTTATAGACTGAACAACTATGAGCAGTGGTCATTCATATATTATTGCCTCTTCCACTAAATAGATACTCGTATTGCTTTTCCTATTTACCATCTATAACCACAAACCACTTCTCCATAAGCCACCCTTGCTGTCAGGGCTGAAAAGAGGCGTGCTTTGCAGAAGACCATCGTATTTCTCTCCCTGTTTTCCATCTATAAACATAACCCATCCTTTTTTCTCCAGGGCTCCATAGACAACATGCCTGCAGTCAGGGCTTACTTTAAAATAGTGTTCTATCATGAAAAAGGATCGATTTGAGCAATAAGTTTTTCGGATACTATCCTCTTTTGAGGTTTTTCTTGTTCTGACATTCTATTACCTTCCTTTCTCTTATATCATTAAATTCTGTTCCGCTCTCTTAAAAGGTTAATATATTACCATGAAAGCCTAAGAGAGAGTACCGCCTTTGATAGTCACTACATTTTTGTCGTTGTAAAAGAGTATAATAATCTAAAATTTGTGCGGTCTATAGCTCAGCGGGATAGAGCATACGACTGGGAAGTAAATATTGTGTTCAAGTCATCTATTCAAAACCAACCCTGAATCCTTAGATAAATCTATGAAGATAGAATGGATATAAACGAATCAATAGAATTAGCTTTAAAACACTATCAAACAGGAAATTTACAGGCAGTAGAAGATATTTGTAAGAAAATATTAAAAGTTCAACCGGAAAACACAAAAGCCCTGCACTTTCTTGGTATATTATCTTACCGATATGGAAATTATGATCTTGCAATAGAGCATATTGAAAAAGCACTTTATTATGGAGCATCTGACCCTGAAGCATATTTCGATCTCGGAAACGCCCTGCATGAGAAAGGACAATTAGATAAAGCTATAACTTCTTATCAAAAAGCTTTACAATTAGATCCCGCCTTTACTGATGCTTACAATAATCTCGGGGTTGCCTTTCATGATAAAGGACAACCTGATGAAGCTGTAACTTGTTATCAAAAGGCTCTACAACTTAATCCAAATCTTGCTTATACATATAATAATCTGGGTATTATTCTTCAAGAAAAAGGAAACTTTGACGAAGCCGTAAATTATTACCAGAAAGCACTTCTGCTTGATCCTAACTATGCTGATGCACATTATAATCTGGGTGTAGTTTTTAAAGAACAAAGGCGACTCGATGAAGCTATAACGTGTTTTCAAAAAGCTTTACAATTAAATCCAGATTTTACTGGTGCTTATAATAATCTCGGTCTTGCCTTTCATGACAAAGGTCAACTTGATGAAGCTATATTATGTTATCAAAAAGCCTTACAACTTAATCCAACCAATATTTATGCATTCTGTAATTTAGGCAACACCCTTGCAGAAAAGGGACAGCTTGATGAAGCTGTAGGTTATTATGAAAAGGCGATTGAACTTAATCCGAATGATGCACATATATACAATAATCTGGGATTTATCTTTTATAACGAGAAACAACTTGACAAAGCTATACCTTATTTTCAAAAAGCAATTGAACTTGACCCAAATTTTGCCATGGTGTACTGCAACCTGGGGAATGCACTTAAGGAAAAAGGACAATTTGATGAAGCTATAACCTATTACCAAAGGGCGTTACAGCTCGACCCAGAACTTGTTGATGCCCATCTTAATATGTCCTTACTTCTCTTATTGCGCGGTAATTTTGAAGAAGGCTGGAAAGAATATGGGTGGCGGTGGAAATTGAAAGATTTTTACCGTCGTAACTACTCACAACCTCTATGGGATGGAGCTGATATTTCTGGACGTACTATATTGCTTCATGCCGAACAGGGATTTGGAGATACCATTCAGTTTGTTCGTTATGTCCCATTTGTTGCACAAGGTAGAGCAAAAGTAATTGTTGAGTGCCAAACAGAATTAGTAACATTACTGAAAAGTGTTGAAGGTGTGAGTCAGGTTGTATCAAGAGGTGAGCAATTGCATAATTTTGTTATACATTGTCCTTTATTGACTCTACCTTTAATATTTAATACAACACTTAATAGTATTCCTGCAAAAATACCTTATATCACTGTAGATTCTATGTTAGTGCAGAAATGGCAAGAAAAAATTCAACATGACAACCTTAAACTCAAAATAGGGTTAGTATGGGCCGGTGGTTCGACATTCAGGGGTGATCGAAACCGTTCTTGCTCACTTGAGATATTTTCACCACTGGCACAAATTAAAGGCATTACACTTTACAGTTTACAGAAAGGAGAGGCAGCAAAACAAGCAAGGAAATCTCCTACGAGTATAAAGCTTATTGACCACACAACGGAGATAATCGATTTTTCGGATACTGCTGCACTAATAGAAAATCTTGATCTAATAATCACTGTGGATACAGCAGTAGCCCATTTAGCCGGTGCGCTTGGTAAACCTGTATGGACATTATTGCCGTTTGTACCCGACTGGCGATGGTTATTGAATCGTGAGGATAGTCCCTGGTATCCTACGATGAGGCTTTTTCGCCAACCTTCCCCTGGCAACTGGGAGGCGGTGATGGAAAATATTTTAGATGAACTAAAAAAGAAAGTCATAAAGAATCCGCCACACAATAAAAATTAACTACTTAGCCTATTCTGCCTCTGGTAAAATATATATGGATAAGTTCAATATGGGCAGTTGTTGTTGGCAAATACATCGAAGAAAAGGAGGTTTGCTCTCATATAAAGAGCCCTTTTCTACATGTTGATTAAAGAAAAAATCCCCGAATATATTGATAAGTTCCTCATAGAAAAAATGAAGTTATCTGTTAGTGAGATTGATCTCGCCATACGCTCTGATATTGATGAAAAAGAACAATTTGGCCAGCAGTGGTTAATTATCAGTCAGAGACAACTCTATGTCCTGGCTAATAGTGATGTTCAATCACCGTCAGTACTTTTCCATTTTGATCTTGACGAAATAGAAGAAATAAGATCTCACCCTGTAGTTGGTGGGCAGATAATGGACATAAAAACTAATGGTAAAACATACGTAGTAATGCACTATACGAATGCTGTTGCTGATAAGTTTGCCCTGGCTATCAAACTAATCAATGATATGATTCGTAATCCAGATTTTCATTTGGAGACAGTAGAGAAATGGGTGAGAACCGAATCTGAGAGAATACAAAAATCGGAAAGTTTAGGACTACCTTCAGCTGAACGTCATAAAGTGGCTCGCAGACTTTTTCAAATGTCTAAACCATTCTTAGGCTCATGCACATTAATGTTTTTTCTTCTTCTTTTAGGAGTAGCCATAGATCTGATGCCTCCATACCTTATCAGGATTTTAGTCGATGATGTTCTTGGTGCTGGAGCTAAACATCATGATTGGCTTTTATGGTTAGTGCTGGGGCTTTTAGGGATACAAATAATGCGGATTTTTATTACGGTAGTGAATAACCGCATCAGTGCGGTAGTCAGTAGTCGGTTTGTTTTTGATTTACGCGCAAGATTGTTTGATAAACTTCAAAGAATACCAGTTGACTTTTTTGACCGTAAACAGATTGGCGGTTTAATGAGCAGAGTCTCTAATGATACGGAAGTTTTACAGAGCTTTATTTCTAACATATCACATGGTTTTCTTTTAAACATTGTCTTGATTATTGGTATCGGAATTGTACTTTTTAGTATGAATTGGCGTTTGGGGCTTTTTGTTCTCATTCCAGGCCCTTTGATAATGTTTGTCACTAAACGATATTGGAAATATATAATACGGTTTTACAACCGTTACTGGTTTTCTCGGTGGCGAATAAATAGTTTTTTAAATACACGTTTAGCTGGCACGCGAGTAATCAGGGCTTTTAGCCAGGAAAATAGAGAAATTGGTGAGTTTGGAACGCGTAATATGCGTCTGATGGAAGATGCATTAGCAATTAACCGTTCTTGGATGACTTTTTTCCCCATTGTTTCGTTCGTTTTTGGCATAGGAGGACTTTTAGTATGGTATGTAGGGGGAAAACTGGTTCTCAATAATGACCCTCTTTACCATATCAGTTTAGGGACTCTGATCGCCTTTCTGAGTTATTTAGGCATGTTTTACGGGCCTTTATCTTCTCTGACACAACTCAGTAATTGGGCTACACAAATTCTCACGGCGTCTCACCGCATTTTTGAAATATTCGATGAGCCAGAGGAAACTTTACAAGTAGAGAATATCATCCATTTACCTTATATTAAAGGCAAGGTAGAATTTTCCGATGTTTCTTTTGGTTATATACGCTATCTGCCTGTCTTACATAAAGTATCTTTCACAATTGAACCAGATGAGGTAGTTGGAATAATCGGTCCAAGTGGTTCTGGAAAAACGTCCATCGTGAATCTGATCTGTCGTTTTTACGATGTGAGTGAGGGATTTATTTTGATTGATGATATAGATATCCGTGATATTGATAAAAATGACCTGCGTAATCAAATTGGTCTGGTTTTACAAGAACCTTACCTATTTAGGGGAACAATTGCTGATAATATTGCTTATGCCAAACCACAAGCGAGTAAGAAAGAAATTATCCATGCAGCAAAAGTGGCTAATGCGCACGATTTCATTATTCAGATGCCGGATGGATATGAAACAAGGATTGGCGAAGGAGGGGCAGGTTTAAGCGTAGGCGAGCGGCAAAGAATTTCTATTGCAAGAGCGGTCTTACGCAATCCTCGGATACTTATACTCGACGAAGCGACTTCTTCAGTAGACGTGGAGTCAGAACGTTTAATACAAAATGCAATTAATACTTTAATTAAGAATCGTACAACTTTTATTATTGCTCACCGCTTATCAACGTTACAGAATGTAGATAAGGTAATTGTAATCAGGAATGGATTTTTGAAGCAGTTCGGGAGACCGCAAGATCTAATAAAGCAAGAGGGTTATTATCGCAGGTTTGTAAAAATACAATCGGAATTATTTAAACTAAAATATGATTTCGATTTAGAGACGACTAAGCCACTTTTGAATATATAAATAAGCAATGGACAGTTTTCGAGCAAACTTTCTTAACTCAAAGACAGCAAAATTTTCTAAAGGTTCGAGTGGCGTTCTTCAATTGGAAATAAAGGATGAGATATTCTATCCTAAAGTATGGCTTTTTCGTGCATTCCCTCTAAGTGGACTATCCGGTTTTATTTCTGTAAGAAATGCAGATGCTGAGGACTTACCAGAGATAGGCTTAATCGAGGATATAAGCAAGTTTCCGGCAACTATGCAGAAATTGATTACAGAAGAATTGGATAAAAGATATTTTGTACCAGTTATTACTGAAGTTCTTTCTATAAAAGAAGCAGGAGACCGTCTTGACTGGGAAGTGTTGACAGACAAAGGAAACAGACAATTTACAGTCCGTGCTCCTTATGAACATATTAGATCACTAGAGGATAATAGTCTCTTGATTATTGATATTCATAACTGCCGATATGAAATTCAGGACTATAATTTGTTAAGCAACAAAATAAAAGATATTCTTGCCAAATATATATACATATAGTTGGAACAGATAGTAGTCTCGATAATTTATTTAAATTTATATCGCAGAAATTAACAAAACCACAAACATAACAATGGAAATAAAACATGTGCAAATTGGGGATAGAGTCAAGGTTCACTTCACATGTAGACTTGAAGATGGTTCTATATTCGACTTTTCGATTGGGCGTGACCCTATTCAATTTACGGTAGGTAAAGGGCAAGTAATTCACGGCCTTGAACAAGCAGTGATCGACATGAGCTCAGGCGAATTTAAATCGATCAAGGTTCCTGCCGATAAAGCATTTGGCCCCCACAATAGAGAATTAATACATATAGTCAGTAGAGACCAGTTTCCGAAGAATTTAAAACCAGAGATCGGCCTGCAATTACAAATCCAGCAAGCGAATGGCAAAACAAGTGTAGTTACAGTGACAGATATTTCCGAATCAAGAATAACATTGGATGCCAACCACCCTCTGGCTGGAAAAAACCTTATTTTTGACATTCTACTTATGGGAATTGCAGACTCTAATCAAATTAATGCTGATGGATATAATAATCTGATCAATGCCCTTCAACAAAAGGAAAAACTTGATGACGTCATAAAGCACTATCAAAAAAACCTTCAGATGTCAATTCTAATTTCAGTCCCTGTATTTAACAGAAAAAAAATTACACAATTATCTTTGGCACAAACTAAAAGATATAAAACCTCTCATTGCTATTTACAAGTTTATAATGATCATTCTAAAGAATATGACAATTCTTTTCTCATGCCTTACGCTGATGAAGTAATACAATTGCCCAAGAAAATGGGTATACATAATTTGAGATTGTATCAGTTTAGAAAGTTTTTAGAAACAGATTTTGACTTTATCTATATGACAGATAATGATGTAATTCATGATCCTCAATATATAAATGTTCTGGAAATATTATATAAAATGGGCGATCGTAAATTACCTGCTTGCATTTATAATACTATATTTCACATGCAAGAAGGCAACATCTTATATCACGGTAATGGCATATTTCTTAGAAAAACAGCACCGGGGGTCTCTATGTTCTATGATAGAAAGATGGTAGAAAAAATAGTCTCTATGTTAGATAAAATTGGTAATTCCCACGATGATTTTGGCTGGGATTATAGAGCAATAGCATATTTGGATTTACCATGGATTACATCAGAAACATCTTATTTAGAACATTATGGAGGTAATGGTACTCACAACTATGATTATGAAAGGGATAGAGCACTAAATCCTACAAAATATTTAAAAGAAAAGAGAGAATCTATTCTAAAATACTTAACCCAAAATATTGAATTAAAGATCCCTTTTTAATAAAGAGTGTTGAAGAATTAAAAAATAAAATTATTTTTTCTGAAATAAACATTGGAGGTATGTAATGAAAACAGATGAAGTATTCAAATCAGCCCTTGAGCATCATAAAGCAGGAAACTTACAGCAAGCAGAACATATCTACAAAAAGATATTAAAGGATCACCCAGACAACGCTGATGCTCTGCACTTCCTTGGGATAATATATTATCAACTTGGCAATTATGACCACGCAATAGAGTATTTCAAAAAAGCACTTCAGTTTAACCCGGCAAACGCTGACGCACATTATAATCTGGGTATTACCTTTCAAGAAAAAGGGCAAATCGATGAGGCTATAACGTGTTTTCAAAAAACAACTGGCCTTGACCCAACCTTTGCTATGGCATATTGTAACCTCGGAGTTGCCCTTCAGGAAGAAAAAGGTCAACTTGATGAAGCTATAGCGTATTACCAAAAAGCATTACAGCTCAGTCCAAATCTTGTTTATGCCCATTATAATTTGGGTAATGCTTTTCAGGATAAAGGACAACTCGATGAAGCTATAAAGAGTTTTCAAAAAGCCATTGAACTTAACCCAAATTTTGCTATGGCATATTATAATTTGGGTAATGTCCTTCGAGAAAAAGGACAACTCGATGATGCCATAACTTATTTTCAAAAAACAATTGAATTTGACCCAAACTTTGCTGTTGCGCACAATAATCTAGGAATTGCTTTTCGAGACAAGGGGCAGCTTGATGATGCTATAACATATTTTCAAAAAGCTATTGAACTTGACCCAAACTTTGCTATGGCATACTGCAACCTGGGGAATGCCCTTAAGGAAAAAGGGCAATTTGATGAAGCTATAACCTATTACCAAAAGGCGTTACAGCTCGACCCAGAACTTGTTGATGCCCATTTTAATATGTCCTTGCTTCTCTTATTGCGCGGTAATTTTGAAGAAGGCTGGAAAGAATATGAATGGCGGTGGAAATTGAAAGATTTTTACCGTCGTAGTTTCTCTCAGCCTTCATGGGACGGTTACGATATTAAAGGACTTACCATTTTACTTTACGCTGAACAAGGATTAGGAGATACAATTCAGTTTATACGTTATGTTCCTTTGGTTGCACAGCAAGGTGCAAAAGTAATTGTCGAATGCCAGAGAGACTTAACAATTTTACTTAAAGATGTTGAAGGTATACAGGAGATTATAGCGCATGGTAAAGAACTGCCCGATTTTGATGTACACTGTTCACTCTTAACTCTTCCTTTAGTTTTTGATACAACACTTGAGAGTATTCCTGCACACGTACACTATATCAAAGGAGATTCTATATTGGTTCAAAAATGGCATAAAAAAATTGCATTGGATAATTCTAAACTCAAAATAGGGCTAGTATGGGCTGGGGATCCACGACTCAAAGATAATCGAAATCGTTCTTGCCCACTTGAGATATTTTCACCACTGGCACGAATCAATAACATTACATTTTACAGTCTGCAGAAAGGAGAGGCAGCAAATCAGACAAAAAATCC
>CAZXCW010000105.1:0-10208 GCA_964639385.1 uncultured Nitrospiraceae bacterium | reverse complement strand
TACGACCCGTAGGGCAAAAGAATCCGCTCAAATACTATTCCTGGCATCACCGAATTGGCGATGCTGTCAGATTTCGGAAGATGATTTAAAAAACCTGAGTTATAATTAATTAAATGATAGAGCTTGAACAAGGGGTCGAAAAGCCAGAAAGAAGGTCAACATCCAGAAAGGTAATCATACTCTTTATAATACTTTCTGCTCTTATCGGTGCCCTCGGGAGCTATATATACTGGATTATCTCCGACCTCCCAAAAGTAAAGCTTCTTGAAGAATATATTCCCATAGAATCATCCAGAGTTTATTCGAGTGACGGAAAAGTTGTTGCAGAACTCTATGTAGAACGGAGAACATTTATACCATATTATCAAATACCAGAGCATGTTAAAAAGGCATTTATCTCAGTTGAAGACATCAGGTTTTACCACCATCCTGGTGTTGATCTTATAGGAATAATGAGAGCAATGTGGCACGATATCAGGGCAGGAGGCATTGTAGAAGGAGGGAGCACCATTACCCAACAGCTTGCAAGGATGCTCTTTTTAAAACCTGAGAGATCACTAACGAGGAAAGTAAAGGAAGCAGTACTTTCTATACTGATAGAGAAACGGTATACAAAGGATGAAATCCTTGGCCTCTATTTAAATCAGGCCTACTTTGGAACAAGGGCATACGGAATAGAGGCTGCCTCGCAGACATATTTTGGGAAATCGGTTAATGGACTTACAGTTGGGGAGGCAGCGATCCTTGCTTCTCTCCCTAAAGCACCCTCCCTTTTCTCTCCCTTTAAGAACCCAGAAATGGCAAAAGAAAGGCGTTCTGTTGTTCTAAAAGAGATGCTGGACCATAGATTTATTACCAAAGCTGAGTTTGATAAAGCCATGAGTGAACCATTACCTAAAACGCCACATATGAGGAAGTATGAAGCACCATATTTTATAGAATTTATGCGTCAGAGGCTCGAACAAAAATATGGTTCTGAGTTATATACTTCAGGGTACAAGATCTATTCTACATTGGATTATAGAATGCAAAAGATAGCAGAAGAGGCTATAAAACATGGGGTAGAAGCCATCGAGCAGAGGGTTAAGCCTGGCATCCAGGCATCGCTTATTGCGATAGACCTTTGGACGGGACGTATAAAAGCACTGGTGGGCGGACTTGATTTCTGGAAAAATCAATATAACAGGGCAACACAGGCCAGGAGACAACCTGGTTCGGCATTTAAGCCATTTGTTTATTTGACAGCCTTTGAAAGCGGCATGCTTCCACAAGATAAGATTGTTGATTCCCCGGTCTCCTTCAAAGGATCACACCGGGGTGAAGTCTGGTCTCCCCGTAACTATGAAGGGAAATACTACGGGATGGTTACTCTTAAAACAGCACTTGCGAAATCCTTAAATGCCGCTACTGTCAGGCTTGCTGGCAAATTAGGAATAGAGAATGTAATAGAGACTGCTCGAAGGCTTGGCATAAAGGGTGATCTCCGTCCTTATCTACCGACAGCACTCGGTGCCTCAGATGTCACGCTTTTGGATTTAGTTTCAGCCTACTGTACCTTTGCAACAGGAAGAGATATTGAGCCCCTCACTTACGAGAGGATACTGAACAGGGACGGGGTTGTTCTTGAAGAGACAGTGCCTAAGGCAGAAGAGATAGTCAACAGGAATGTTATTGAGGAGATGAAGATATCTCTCGAGGCGGTTATTAGAGAGGGAACAGCACGGAAGGCAAGAGAAATTAAAAGGCCTGTCTATGGTAAAACGGGCACAACAAATGATTGTACAGATGCCTGGTTTATTGGGTTTGATGACAGTCTGGCAGTAGGTGTCTGGGTTGGCAGGGATGACCATACACCGATTGGACCAAGAGAGACAGGTGCAGTGGCGGCACTTCCAATATGGATTGAATTTATGAAAAAAGTGCCTCTACAAACTCCTCAGGATTGAAATCTCTCAGGTCATCTAAGCCTTCGCCAATTCCGATAAGTCGTACAGGTATTCCAAAGTCTTTTTTAATCGCAAATATAATACCGCCTTTTGCAGTACCATCGAGCTTCGTAAGGGCAATTCCGGTTATCCCTATTGCCTTATTGAACATCTCAGCCTGTCTCAAGGCATTCTGACCTGTTGTTGCATCCACAACAAGAAGAATTTCCTGTGGTGCACCAGGCATCGCCTTTTCAATAACCCTTTTTACCTTTTTTAGCTCTTCCATGAGGGGGCTTTTTGTATGCAGTCTTCCGGCAGTATCTACAATAACAACGTCTGTACATCTATGATTAGCCGCCATGATTGCATCATAGGCAACAGCGGCTGGATCTGAGCCACTCTGGTGTTTAACAAACTGGGCCTTCGCTCTGTTTGCCCATATCTCGAGTTGCTCAATGCCTGCAGCTCTAAACGTATCACCTGCTGCAAGCAAAACAGAAAAACCTTGAGAGTAAAATCTGCTGGCCAACTTTCCGATAGTGGTTGTCTTCCCCACTCCGTTAACACCTACGGCAAGGATCACGAAAGGCCTGTCTCCCTGAATAACAAGGGGGCGCTGATGGTCAAGGATGGATACCATCTCCTTTTTCAACAATTCTTTCAGAGAAACAGCATCTCTTACCTCGCCTTTATTCACCTTTTCTTTGATTGAAGCCATAATCTCTCCTCCAGCTTTCATACCCACATCGGCACTGATTAATATTTCCTCGAGTTCTTCAAGGGTTTCTTCGTCAATCTTGCGACCTGTAAAAAGGGCTTCAACCTTTTCTATTAATCCTGTTCTCGTCTTTGCAAGCCCCTCCTTTAGTCTTTCAAAAAGCTTCATCTTTCTCCTTATCTCTTTTCCTCCGCAGAGCGCTGGAGTAATTCAACCACTTCTTCATCTGAGACTTGGGTGAAGTCATAATAATAGGAACCAACTGCCATGAAATCAAAAGGAGTTTCAATACAGATAAATTCGTCAACCATCTGTTTTATTTCATCTGCTACAGTAGGAGGAGCAACAGGCAGTGCTACTATTAATTTATTCAGTTTTTCCTGCCTCATGGTAGCAATCGCTGTCTTCATAGTGCCCCCTGTAGCAACCCCGTCATCAGTGAGAATGACGGTTTTTCCTTCAAGGTCTGGAAGCTTTCCCCCTTTGCGATAAAATTTAACTCTGCGGTAGATCTCCTCTTTTTGTCTGGAAATCTCATGTTCAATATAATCCTTTGGGACATCATAAGTAGATATGGTAAGCTCGTTTAAGACAACGGTCCCTGTCTCAGAGATAGCACCAATCCCGAATTCAAGCTGCCCAGGAAATCCTATTTTTCTGACGATGACAACATCCAGAGGTACGTTGAGAAGGCGGGCGATTTCATAACCTGTTACGACTCCGCCTCGCGGAAGAGCCAACACAAGAACATCCTTCTGGTTTTTATAATCTTTTAGCTTCGATGCAAGCTGAACTCCAGCATCACCCCGATCATTAAACATTTTTAAGTACTCTTTCTTTACTTTTGAGGGATTAGTATGGACTCTTTTCGTCTATCATGCCAGCTTCCCACCTCGATTTTACCGACAAACCCTTGGGCAAACGCAGCAACTTTAAAAACCTCATTAATACGTAGGAGAATAGTCACTCGAAGAAAGGCCATCTTATGAAATCATAGGCTCTGCTGGGGCTGCTTGTCAAGGTTAGCAGGATGGTTTATATGACATTTCCGCACAATTGTGGTTAAATTAATAAATGTTTCAAAAATCTTGTAAGAATTTACTGGTCAGGGAAGTTAACTGGATAGGTGATGCTGTTATGACCCTTCCTGCATTGGGGGTTTTGAGAAAGGCATTACCTGAGACAAAAATCTCCCTTCTTGTCAAACCCTGGGTATCACCGATCTTTGAAAGGGATCCAAATGTGGATGAGATAATTGTTTATGGTGATGAATATAGGGGCATCATCGGAAAAATAAAACTTTCAAGGATGCTGAATAAAAAAGGTTTCTGCAGCACCATCCTTTTCCAGAATGCCTTTGAAGCGGCTTTCATTACATTTTTCTCAGGAATAAAAGAGAGGGTAGGATATGACAGGGATGGCAGAGGCTTTCTCCTGACAACAGCAATTCCTGTGCCCCGAAATGAGCATAAAGTACATCAAATTTATTATTATCTAAACCTTCTTGAGAAGATAGGAATAACAGAAGAATATTCAGAGCCTTACATATATCTATCTCTTGATGAAAGATTGTCTGCAAGAACCCTATTAAAGGAGATGAAAAGACCTGTTTTGGGAATAAATCCAGGTGCAGAGTATGGCTCGGCAAAAAGGTGGTTACCAGAAAGATTTGCTGAAGTTACAAATTGGTTTATGGAAGATACAAAAGGAAGCATAGTAATCTTTGGAGGGTCCTCAGAAGTTGAAATTTCAGACGAGATATACAAGAAGGTAAACCCTGACCTTCGCACCCCGAACTCCATATTGAACTTAGCAGGAAAAACATCCCTCAGAGAACTTATCTTACTAATTTCAGAATGCGATGTTTTTCTTACAAACGATTCAGGTCCGCTGCACGTTGCCTATGCACTTGGGACACCCTTGGTAGCAATATTTGGCTCTACAGATCCTGAATTAACAGGACCTCCTAAGGCAGTGGGCAATATAGTAGTAACATGCCGTCTTTCATGCAGTCCTTGTTTCGAACGAAACTGTAAGAACAATGATTTAAGATGTATGTATGCAATAACCTCAGATGATGTTTATTTAGGCATTAAGAAAATATTGCCGAGCAAACCTGCAGTTTTTTTCGACAGAGATGGGACCTTATGTAGAGACGCAGGTTACCTAAATAAATATGATGACCTTCAGATCTTTGTGGATATCAGTAGTACAAGGTTTCTTAAAGAAAAGGGCTTAAAGCTCATAGGTATCAGCAATCAATCAGGTATCGCTAAGGGTATTATTGAAGAAGATTTTGTGAGGGGTGTCAATAAGATTTTTATCGAACAATATGGTTTTGATGATTTTTATTACTGCCCGCATCATCCTGAAGAACACTGCCCATGCAGGAAACCAGAACCTGGTATGCTTCTCAGAGCAAGAGCTGATCACAGGATAGACCTTAAGAGGTCCTTTGTCATAGGAGATAAAGAAACTGATATGCTTCTTGCAAGGACTGTTGGTGCAAAGGGGATACTTGTAAAGACAGGGCAGGATAGAGAGTCGCCTAATGCCGATTTTATTGCTAAAGACCTCAAAGAGGCAGTAGATTTTATTATCAAACACAGTCGATCCCCTCTTAATAGAGGGGACATCTCATGAAAGCAAGTGAAAAATAACCGTCTTTTAAAAAATATAAAGAAGATACTCATTGTTAAGCCGAGTTCTTTCGGTGATGTCGTGCACAGCCTGCCCTTCCTGAATGCCTTGAAGGAAGGATTTCCCAGAGCTGAAGTCCACTGGGTTATTGCATATGGGCTGGAAGGTCTTTTTACTGGTCATCCCATGGTTGACAGGCTGTGGATTATTCACAAGGATAGGTGGAAGAAGTTATCACATCTTCGAAGTTCCTTTCTCGAACTGAGTTCCCTGATGAGAGCACTCAAGAGAGAAAAATATGATATAGTGATAGACCTTCAGGGGCTCCTCAGAAGCGGTATGATCACCATGGCAACAGGTGCTCCATTGAGAGTCGGTTTCAAAGAGGCACGAGAGGGGAGCAGGTTTTGCTATACCCATAAGGTTGAAGGCGGAAAGAATATCCATGCTGTTGACAGATATTTAAAGATTGCGCGTTTTCTGGGATGCGATGGATTCGATGTCATTTTTCCTTTTCCCCTATTTAACCAACCTTTAAATCCTCTGCCTTTTACAGAAAATTATGCCGTAGTTGTTCCCGGGGGAAGGTGGAAAACTAAGAGGTGGCCTTCTAAAAAATTTGGGAAACTTGCATCGCTTCTGCCCCTAAAAACGGTTATAGCAGGAAGCAGAAGTGATGTAAAAGTAGCGTCCGAGATTGTAGCGCTTTCAAAAGGCAAAGCAATTTCTCTTGCTGGGAAGACAGATCTGAAGGATCTCATAGAGGTGATGAAGGGATCACAATTTGTGGTTAGTAATGATTCGGGACCCATGCATATTGCCGCAGCCCTCAGTGTCCCTGTCTTTGCCATTTTTGGACCGACAGACCCAATAAGAACCGGCCCATATGGAAAAATCCATACGATAATCAAAGAAGATATTGCATGCTCACCATGCTTCAAGAAAACGTGTGATGATCTGATGTGCATGAAGAATTTGTCTGTAGAGAGGGTTTATGAAGTGATTATGGAAAAGTCAACAAAGGTAACTTTTTTAAATTTGAGCAAGAAACATCCTTTAAATAAATTTTAATCTGTCTCACTGGCCAAAAATTGTTTATTCAACTACTTTTCCATCCAGCATTCTGAATATTCTATGGCAATGCTTCGAAAGAGATTCGTTATGAGTAACGATTACAAAGGTGATACCCTTTTCTTTGTTGAGATTTACGAGGAGGTTGAAAAGCTCTTCACCTGTTGCCATATCAAGGTTTCCTGTAGGTTCATCTGCAAGGACTGCCTTGGGCTCTAATATAAGTGATCTTGCAACTGCAACTCTTTGCTGTTCTCCCCCTGAGAGCTCTCCCGGCCTATGTCCCTTCCTTTCGGATAGGCCCATCTCATTGAGGAGCCTCTCGGCCCTTCCAATGATATCGTTATACCCAGCTTTCTTATTTATCAACCCTGGCATCATAACATTCTCAAGAGCGGTAAATTCAGGAAGAAGATGATGGAACTGGAATACAAAACCTACTGTCACATTCCTGAAAGAAGCGAGGGATTCTTCATCGAGGGAAAAGATGTCAGTCCCGTTGTACAGGACCTTCCCAGAAGTCGGCCTATCCAGTGTACCGAGGATATGCAGGAGGGTGCTCTTACCAACTCCTGAAGCGCCAACGATACTTACCATTTCCCCCTCTTTGATTGAAAGATCAATCCCCTTCAATACCTGGAGATCACCTGCCTTTGTGGTGAAGGATTTTTTTAGTTGTGATGTCTCAATCAGTTCTCTCATTTTTCAAACGGTAATAAAAATGCAGGATATAGTATTTTCGCTCATTCTCGGGCTATCGCCCTTACGATTGCCATACAATAATCTTGGCGATTATGAAAATTATGAGACAGCCTTTCCTGTCTGTATTTCCAAATTTACTCATACCTCAGTGGTTCCACAGGGTTAAGTTTCGCCGCCTGTCTTGCAGGATAAAGAGTTGCAAGAAAACTAATAATGATCGCAGAAAGAGAGACGACAAGGAAGTCAGAGAACTTCATCTTAACAGGCAGATGGCTCAGGTAATAAACATCGGGAGGAAGTTTGATAATCTGATATTTATCAAGCAGAATGTTCAAGAGATATCCACTACTTACTCCGATAATAGTTCCGACAATCCCTATTAATAGACCCTGGAGCATAAAGATAGTCATAATCCCTCTTTTTGTTGCGCCCATTGCCTTTAAAATGGCTATCTCCCTGCTTTTTTCTACCACATTCATCATGAGCGTACTGACAATATTAAAGGATGCAACGAGAATTATGAGGACGAGGATTATAAACATGGCAAACTTCTCTAATTTCAAGGCTGAAAAAAGGTTTTTGTTCATCTGCATCCAGTCCCTTGCATAGAAAGGAAACCCCAATTTTTTCTGTAATCTTTCTCTAACAGCAGGTGCCTTATATATATTGTCCAGCCTGAGTTCTATTCCAGTTATATCGTTACCAATACCGAGGAATTCTTGTGCCGACCTGATGTCTGTAAGTACGAGATTAGAGTCATATTCAAACATCCCAACCTCAAATATTGCCACAACTCTGAAAGGTTTTACTTTTGGAAGCATACCGAGGGGACCTATTTCACCAAAAGGAGAAACAATATTGATTTTATCTCCCGTAAATACACCGAGGTTACTTGCAAGTTCTCGGCCGAGGATGATACCAGGGATTCCATCTTTGGGTGACAGGTCTTTAGGATCGCCCTCCTTTATATATTTCAATATATCTGTTGCTTTTGCCTCCATTTCAGGCATTATTCCCTTTAGGAATACGCCGTGTGCCTTCTTGCCGAAAGATACCATCACTTGGCCCAGGACAAATGGGGCGAGAGATACGACATCCTTTTCGCCTTTAAGTTTTTTAATTACATCATTGTATCCGGAGATTTTCCCTCTATAATCAAGAACAATAACATGAGCATTTACTCCGAGGATTTTTCTCTGAAGGTCTCCATGGAATCCGCTCATCACGGACAGGACTACAAGGAGAGCCATCACGCCGACAGCAACGCCTCCTATGGATATAAAGGCATTGAAAGAAACACCCCTATGTTTCTTCTTGGATTTAAGGTATCTTAGGGCTATGAATAATGTATAGGGAAGGTTCACTTCTTTATTGTTCTGGCTTTAGTTGTGGAAACAAGATAACATCTCTTATTGACTGAGAATTAGTCAATACCATCACAAGCCTGTCTATCCCGATACCTTCACCTGCTGCAGGGGGCATCCCGTATTCGAGGGCCCTGATGAAATCCTCATCCATTCCATGTGCCTCTTCATCGCCCCTTGCTTTTGCCTCAACCTGTTTCATGAAACGCTCCCGCTGATCTATTGGATCAGTGAGCTCTGAAAAGGCATTTACTATTTCTTGTGATGCGATGAAGAGTTCGAATCGTTCTGCAAATTCTGGATCCCCTGCTTTTTTCTTAGCAAGAGGGGAGAGTTCGACAGGATAATCTATAATGAAGGTTGGATGAAAGAGATTTGGCTCTACTATTTTTTTGAAGATTTCGTCAAGGACTTTACCAAGAGAGACATCTCCCCCTATCTCAATGGCATTTGCTTCTGCCCATCTCTTAGCCTCCTCTCTATCATTGAGTACCTCTCGCGGAACATTGTTTTGTAAAAGGGCTTCAAACATGGAAATCCTTGGCCATGGAGGAGCAAGATCTATAATGATATCACCATAAGGGATTTTAAGTGTTCCGAGAGTTCTGTTTGCTACATAAGTAATTAATTCTTCTGTAAAGGACATGAGGAAATTGTAATCTCTGTAGGCGATATAGAATTCCAGCATCGTGAATTCCGGGTTGTGTTTTGTTGATATGCCTTCATTCCTGAAGTTCCTATTAAGTTCATAAACACGCTCATAACCACCGACAAGGAGCCTTTTCAGATAGAGTTCTGGAGCAATCCTGAGATATAGATCAACCCCGAGAGCCATATGATGTGTCGTGAATGGTTTAGCAGTTGCTCCTCCGGGTATCTGTTGCATCATGGGTGTTTCAACCTCAATGAAGTCCTTTGACTCGAGGAAATCCCTGATAGCCTTAATAATGGCGCTCCTTTTAGCGAATATCTGTCGTACTTCGGTGTTGACAATCAAATCTACGTATCTCTGTCTGTATCTCGTCTCAATATCTTTTAATCCATGCCACTTTTCAGGAAGAGGTCTCAGGGATTTTGTTAGGAAGACAAAGTCTTTTACCTCAACAGTAAGCTCATTTGTTTTTGTTCTGAATAGCCTACCTTTCAAGCCGATTATGTCCCCGATGTCGAGCTTTTTTAAGAGATTCTGTTTTTCGCCGAGGATATCTTTTTTGAAGTAAATTTGTATTTTTCCGGTAGTATCCTGGATGTGGGCAAAGGCGGCTTTGCCAAAGTCCCTTATTGCTATGACCCTACCTGCAAGGGAACATGAAACTGCTTGGTTCTCAAGGGTTTCTCTCGAAACAGAATCAAATTTATTCAAAAGGACAGATACATGATCTTCTGAATAGAAGGGGCCACCAAAGGGATCGACCCCAGAGCGACGCAATTCATCGAGCTTCTTTATTCTCTGCTCTATAAGTTCATTAATATCTTTCATCGCGACTATGAAAGCTTAACTTTTTCTACCTTTCAATGCAACATTGATGGGTATTTGAATAGTTAAGTTTAGGATTATAATTATTAATTTTAAACTAAGTCAAACCTACCTCATATCTATGCAAAGTAATGAGTTAGAGAATTGTTATAATAAAAAATAAGAATAATTTCTGAAATTGAGGTTTAACCCACATAATGCAGACATTGTTCAAAAATTTATTTAACTCGATGATTTATTGGGAATATCTTTATTGGTTATATCCATAAAAATATTCCATATACCATCAGTTAAAGGTACACTAAGGT
>CAZXCW010000104.1:0-10354 GCA_964639385.1 uncultured Nitrospiraceae bacterium | reverse complement strand
GCTCAGGGCGGGCTCCGTGAAGGGTTTTTTGAGATTCTTCACCCGCCTCATGCGCACTCAGAATGACAATCTGTACTTGTCTATTCATTACCCTTCGTAATTCGGGTTTAAAAACTGTCAGATTAGTTATGGCTTATACATATTCAGGAGTTATTTTGTTGACAAATATCTCAACAAGCTGAGGATCAAACTGGGTTCCCGCATTGTTTTTAATTTTTTCGATTGTAGAGTCAAAATCACAGATGGGAGGCCTTACATTACCATTAATCAATTCTCCAATATATTTATATGAGTCTCTGCTAACTATAGCGTCAAATGCCTCTGCGATTGCAATTATCCTCGATTCCAGCGGGATGTCCTCGCCCTTCAGTCCTGAGGGATATCCATTGCCGTCATATCGTTCATGATGATGTAAAACAATTAGGGCAATATCAGCATAAAAATCTATCGGTCGTAACATTTCATAAGCAAGCTGAGGGTGTAACTTATACTTACTATTGGATAATACTGCCCCTGGATGTATTTTTAAAAATCCAATATCATGTAGCAGACAGGCCCGGTATAATTTTTTCTTCTCATCCTCAGACATATTTATTGCATGCGCCATTAAAAGAGAGTATTTTGCAACCCTTTCTGAATGTCCCCTTTTTTCAGGATATGTATTGTCTATAGCGTCAATCAAAATACCTGTAAGATGAATCTCAAAATTCCTTTGGCCCGCATAGAAATTTGCCACATCTATGGCTATGGCAGCCTGGTTCGTAAAGTAGGATATAAACTCTGCATCCTCCAGTGCGAATGAACCAGCGGTCTTGTTTAATAGCTCAAGTACCCCTATAACTCCGGTGCTTAACTTAAATGGCATGCAGAATACAGATCTGGTCTCATACCCTGTCAGCCCATCTATTATCGGACTGAACCGTTTATCATGTTTGACATCGTTTACAATCAGGTACTCTCCTCTTTGTATAACCCAGCCTGCTATTCCCTCGTTTTTTGGCATTGAAACGCCAAGCAGCTGCTTGCCGTCCAGTCCCTTTACAGTTTTAAAGACAAGCTTTTCATTATCAAGTAACATGATAGAACCAGCATCAGCACCGGCAAAAGCTGATGTATGCTCCAATATTTTCATTAGCAGTACGTCCCCGTATTTTTCCTCCCTTATATCCAGTGTAAGATTCAACATGCGATCAAGCTTGTTGCTGTAACTCTCTATAGTTTTTACTGACTGCTTTGAAATTTTATTTGATAAATAAAGATATATGCACGTCTCAAGGATTAGAAACGCCGTTATTGAAAGCATTGCTACAATAGAAGGTTTCGTTATAAGGTTCCATACATAATATAAAAAACGGGATAGAAGAAATACCAAAACAAAGACAATGAAGGTTACAATATAATTGAGTAACTTGATTTTTTTCTGGATATCCTCTATTACTTTTCTCATATGGCACCCCTTAGCTCATCAGAGAGAATAATAATTTAAAGCGCCTTCGATAACCTTAAATCTTGATTTCAGTGCTTGAAAGTTTTTTACCAACTAAATCAAGAAATATTCATATCTGTCATTGACCAAAGAGCACAATATCATACTATAAGGAGATATCTGAGGTATCAATCGGGTAAATACCGTAAATTAAGAGGGGAAAAACCTTAAGCAATAAGCGAAATAAATAGGTTTAGATATTAGTCTTGCGTTACTATGCCTGCTCGGATAGCATAACGCACAAGACCTGCAATATCGTGGATATCGAGGCGTTCCATCAATTGTGTTCGGTGCGTGTCAACTGTCTTTATGCTGACCTTAAGCTTGTCGGCAATTTCTTTTGTTGTGCATCCTTCAGCAATTAACTGGACAATTTCACGCTGGCGGGGAGTAAGTATTTCATATAGTTCTGATTTAGACTTTTTATGCCCTGCTTTGCCATTGAGCCGTTCAATGTAATCTGTAATAACTTGTCTGGAGATTGGAGGGCTGAGATACATTTCTCCACGGGCAACAGATTTTATAGCAAGCTCAAGTTCTTCAATTCCTGAATTCTTCAACAGATATCCTGCTGCACCAACACGAATTGCATGCAGCACATATTCTTCATTCATATGCACGGAAAGGATAATAATGCGTACTTTAGGAAATTCTTTGGCTACCCGATCAGCTATCTCGAGACCATTGAGCCCTGGCATTGATATATCCAACAAAACGATGTCAGGTTTCTTTTCCTTGATCAAACGTAAGGTCTCGTGACCTTCACCTGCCTCTGCAATTATTTGAATGCCGCTGAGTCTTTGCAGTAGTGAATGAATTCCTGCCCTTACAAGGGCATGGTCATCTGCAAGCAATACCTTGATTGTTTCTGTCTTAATATTCACTTAATGGAAAAAATGCAATAACCTTGGTTCCCCTCGACGGCATGGATTCAATATCGATTCTACCGCCCACCAATGCAACACGCTCCTGCATTCCCAACAAACCAAAACTTTTTCCCAGCAAAGCATGTCTTTTTGCGGATTTTACATCAAAGCCGATTCCGTCGTCACTGACAGTCAGTTGCAATTCCTTCTCCTCTTGCTTTAACTCAATGGTGACCTGTCGAGCCTTTGCATGCCGCACCACATTGGTCAAGGCTTCTTGCACTACACGAAAGCAAGCAGTTTCAATCTCCGTAGACATCCTGTGATCTGAAGAATTATCAATGAAGTGTATGGAGAGCCCCGCCTCTTTATCGAGACGCTTCAAATACCATCGCAGTGCTGGGCTTAGCCCAAGGTCATCAAGGATTGGAGGCCTCAGGTCAAACGATAAATTGCGTACCTTTTGTATCAAGCGTTCAACAATAGCAGTGCCTTCATTTATATGGTTCTTGTACACCGTGGAATTGGGTAAATACTGCATATTTTCTAAATGAATTGTTATGGCAGTGAGTTCCTGCCCAATTTCATCATGTAATTCTCTGGCTATGTAGCGCCGTTCGTTTTCCAATGTTTTTAATGAACTCTTTGAAAGTGTCTCTAATCGCTCTTTCGCTGCAAGCAATTTCTCTTCGGCCTGCTTGCGCTCGGTGATGTCCCGGCAGATGGTGAACGCCATGGGTTCGTCTCCAACTTTTGTCCCGCTGGCGCTTACCTCAACGTCGAAGGTAGTTCCGTCCTTGCGGCGATGGCGGGTTTCAAAGACGATATTGGTTTTGGTTAGATCCGCGAAACTCGCACGGATCTCTGCTTCCGTCATCAAAGCCTCCCAATCCCAGGTATGCAGGCCGATTACCTCCTCGGGGGTATAGCCCAGCATGTCGGCGAATCGCTGGTTGGCCTCCACCACCTTGTGATCCTGATTAATGATAGCTATGCCATCGTTGCTCTTAGCCATGAGAACCTTGCGGCGCAGCGCTTCCTTTTTCAAGGCCTCTTCAGTCTTTTTACGCTCTGTAATATCCAAAATTGTTGCAACTCTGATTTTTCGTCCTTGGAGTTCAGTTGTTCTTCCCCTAATTTCAATCGGGAACTTCGTTCCATCCTTTCTCACTCCTATGGACTCGTATGGGCCTGGCTTGCCACCAGCAATTTGTTCTTTCATAAACTCTTGTGCCTCAGGGGCCACTAATTTATGAACGATCTGTTTCCCGAGTAATTCGTCCTGCCTATACCCGAATATCTTAAAAAACTGGTCGTTGGCTCTCAGAAGTATACCTCCCATATGAAAAATAATTCCCTCAAACGCTGCATCAGCAAGAGAGCGGAGACGCTCTTCGCTTTCCTTCAGGTACATTTCAGCCTGCTTGCGGTCGGTGATATCCCAGAAAATCCCCTGTACACCAACGATGTTTCCTTTTTTATCTTTAATAGGAATCTTGACTGTTTGTACGAAGCTCTCCAAACCATCTTTTATGTATTTCTCCTCTATCTCTTCTGTCTTTCCGGACTCCGTAATTCTTTTATCATCTGCTCTATATTTGTCAGCCAACTCTTTTGGGAAAAAATCATGATCTGTTTTCCCGGTTATTTCATGCGAGTTGATGCCCAAATCCTGGGCATAGTTTTCATTGCAAGAAATATAGACGCTATTTTTATCTTTAAGGAATATTTTCTGCGGTAGATTCTCAATTAGTACCCTGTACTTATTCTCACTCTGCCTTAGCTCCTCCTCTGCCCGCTTCTGCTTGGTGATGTCATGGGCAACAACAAAGCAAAGAGCTTTCTCTTTCTGCTTGATTTTGCTCGCTGTTACCCAAACATCTACCATGGTTTTGTCTTTACGACGCCATAACAGTTCTCCTATAATAATTGCCCCGGATGTTAATATTTGATAAATATATACATCAATGTTCTCTCTCTTGTGTACCACGAAATCGTACAATGTTAATGTGCATAATTCCTCTGCCGTATAACCAAGTAAATTTAGAAATGCATTATTTGCTTCTACTATGCGCTTTGTTTCCGGATCAAACATATAAATTGCTTCTACTGATTGCTGGAAGAGCTTTCTATAACGTTCTTCGCTCTCACATAGCGCCTTCTCTGTCTGTTTGCGCTTAGTAATATCCTCTCCAGAACTTAGAATAGCAATAATATTTTCTTTCTCGTCTTTCAATAAAGAATTGTGCCAAGCGATAATTTTCTCTTCACCGCCCTTTGACAAGACAGGATTTTCAAAGTACTCGAGAAGCTCAATATTTCCAGCCATCAACTTTGTAAAACATTCTTTTACCCTATCCCTCTCCCATTCTGGAATGAAATTATCAAACCAGTTTTTGCTGACAATCTCATCTTCGCTATATCCTAAAATCTCGCAGCCTTTTTTGTTTATAAAGGTTACTTTTTGATCAACATTAATCACCACGAGTATAACTTCAGCGATATTAAGATAGTTTTGTGCTATATTTCTTTCTTCTCTTAGCTTATTTACTGCCTGCTCTAGTTTGGTTTCTGTTAATTCAGTAATCCGTTGGTGAAGTTCTTTTAGTTCCTGGATGAGTTGCTCTTTTGTTTTATCTTCTAATATTTGCATTGGACAAGAGTCTTTTCTTCAACATTATTAGATAGTTTGATACTGCCATGAGAAAAAGTTTTTCATTGTCTTAAACTAAAATGATCAAAAAATCTTGCGATTCCACTCATTTGATTGATGCGATCTCTTCTATATATCTGGCAATTTTTTGTCTATGTTCCGCATCAATTTCTAAAAACTCTGTTCCTATCTTGTATTTATTCTCTCCATTCTCAAAATGTTCCTTCTCTATTTTTTTGGTCCAAATTACTTTTGCTAAGACAGGTATAGAGAAAATCATTGTCTTATCACGATTTACCGGTTGATATATCTCCAGTTCCAATTTATCACCCTCTTTACTAATATTTTTGTCCATTTCAAACATTAATCCTCCAGTACATATATTTTGGGTAAATGCTTTAAATCCTCCTATTAAATCTGGAATTAAATTAATTGAATCAGAACTTAAATTGGCGAAGAAAAAAATATTATCTTCTATGCGGGGAAATTTTCTCCTCTCTAAATTTGGGGAACTACCTATTTTCATTTTCCTTCACCTCCTAATATTTTCGAATTTATTAAGGCGGCATGAAAACAATCCAGAGAAGTTTAGCCTCTGTCTTACCAGTATTTGTTATACATTGAGGATTTTGCGTATAGGCACAATAAATGCTATCTCCTTCTTCAAGGATTGTCTTTTCATTGCCACAGAGCAATTCTAATCTGCCTTTAAACACCATTCCAAATTTTTCTCCAGTGGTATAAATTAAATCCTTTGTGAGTTCAGCCCCAATCCCAAGAGTGAAAATTTGAGGCTGCATCTTTATATTCAAAAGTCCAGAATGCAGAATCTCAAGAGATATCCTTTTTTCTTTAACAATAACCTTCTTGCCACTACCTTTTTTAATAAAAACTAACTCTTTACTTTCTTCTCTTTCAAAGAAATAACCCACCTTTGTATTTAAAGCTTCGGCTACTTTTTCCAACGAGCTAATTGATGGTGAGACAAGGTCTCTTTCTAACTGAGAAAGGAAACTCGCAGTTAAACCTGTTTTTTTTGCTAATTCTTTCAGAGTAACTCTTTGGCGGATACGTAAATCTTTTATTTTGGCTCCTATTTTCATAGGGATGCTTATTCAAATTATACCAGTTCCTCTATCAGAACTGTATTAGTCTATATAAATCTCTTGAATATGTATATCAGGATTTTCCCTTAATTAATTTAAGGTATTTACCCTATTGATACTTCTAATATCTTCCTATACGCTATTTTAATGCAAAATTTTAATGCAAAGGTATTTTCTGGTGAGAAATATATCAAATGGGTGCGCTCTGCATCCAGGGAGTCATCTATGTATTCATATCTAATATGTATAGGATTTATATAAAGAGCACAAAGGAGGTTTAAAAATGATGAAGGAAAGATATCGCTTTGTTTCTGTATTACTCATAATTTCTTTAACTTTTATGGATTCCATTTTTATAACACAGGTCTTAGCTCAGGAACCTATGGCTTTTGGGGAGATCAAGCCCATAGGAGATGTTATGGTTGGGTCCTCGACTAATGAATGGGTAAGGTTGAATGATATCTATCCATTGCTAAAAAACACAAAACTTTTAACTAAGGAAGGGACAGCCTTTATCGCAACAAAGGACGGATTAAAGATAAGACTTTTAGAAAATACAGAGGCTTCTATTGTTACAGAAAACCCAAATTACTCTGTTAATCTCACAAATGGAGCTCTTTCCTTTAATACGGTACCATCGCTACCTTTTTCTATTATTGCAGCCCAGGCAACTATTTCAGCCGTACCGGGGACTAATTACACTAATATAGAGGGGATGGTCCATAGCTCAGGGCAGGGGACAGAGATCAGGTGCATCTCTGGAGATATAAAAGTAAGTTTTCTGGGTTCGGATGATAAAACTCTTAAAGCTGGTGAAAAGCTTTTTGTCTCATCCGCAGGTGCTGTTGGAGAGGCAGCAACAGAAACAAAGAAAGAGACAAAAGAGGCACAAGTAACAGAATCAAAGTCACATCATTTAAGGAATATAGTCATAGGTTCATTAGTTATCGCGGGAGGCACTATTGCCGCCCTTGCGGCTTTTGGTCATGGTGGAGGGGGAGGGGGAACAGTAGCAAGCCCATCTGCACCTTGATTCCTGTTTTTTAAAAGTTTAAAAGTGTATAAAAAACATCTTGTCATATTCCTTTTTATTTCTCTGTTTTTTACTTATGGATGTAGCACTACTCAATATACTACCAAGGTTCCATCCACTGTTGATTTTGCTGCAAAAGACAAGACAAGCAAATTAAACGAGACTATAATGCTCAGTACAGCAACTAAGGTCAGTACAAGGAAGGATTATCGTATCGGGGCTGACGATGTGCTTGAGATAGAGGCATACAATGTCGAAGAGCTTAAAAAGACTGTGAGAGTTAATTCTATGGGTGAGATTGCTCTTCCCCTTGTGGGTATCATCAAGGCAGAAGGTATGACTATCCCAGAGATCGAGAAGAAAATTACTGATAAGTTACTCGAGAAGTATGTGGAAGAAACGGTGGTTACTGTATTCGTAAAGGAGTATAGAAGCCAAAAGATATCTGTTTTTGGGGCAGTAGAAAAGCCACAGATATATGCAGTTAGCGGCCAGAGTTATCTTATTGATATGCTTGCTATGGCAGGAGGACTTACAAAAGAAGCAGGTAACTTATGTTATGTTATTCGGCCTAAAGTCCAGAACCCACAGAGCAGATCTGCTGAAACGATTATAATTGACCTAAACGAGCTCCTCATTAATGGTAATGTCAATCTGAATGTTCCTGTTTTTGCAGGAGATGTAATCAATGTACCTAAGGGTGGGGTTGTCTTTGTAGATGGGGCTGTAAAAAAACCTGGAGTATTCAATATGCAGGGTAAGACAACCCTGATCCAGGCGATTGCCATGGCCGAAGGCCTTAATTCAGGTGCACGACCCGATGAAATAAGGATATTAAGGGACAACGGCAAGGGAGAAAGAGATGTTATTCCAGTTAACTATGATGCTGTTAGAAAGGGGAAAAATCCTGACATTCTACTTGTAGCCAATGATATTGTAATTGTGCCAAAGGCAGGTGTTAAAAACTTTTTCGGCGGTTTTTTAAATACTATCAAAGGATTGATATATTTTACACCTATACCACTATTCTAAGGATTTAAAATGGTAGAAAATACTGACAGAGAGAAGGCACTCGATAAACCCCGCCAGTATCCTGTAGGCCCTCCTCAACCCCCGTACTATTCTCCCGGTGGAGAAGAAGAGATACACCTTAGAGAATACCTCCAAATATTGCTGAGGCGAAAATGGATTGTGATTACCTTTTTCTTGGTGGTAGTGGCTACTGTAACCATTGGTACATTTTTAAAGATACCCATATATAAATCAACGATAGCTATAAAGATCGAGAAAGAAAGGCCTAATTTCGTTGTCTCCGAGGGTGTTGTCGGCGTTGATCTAAATGAAGAGAATTATTTCCAGACGCAATGTAAGGTTCTGAAATCAAGGAACCTTGCAAAACGTATCATCCGTTTGCTGGGGCTTGATACTGACCCTGAATTTGCTCCGGCTCCTAAAAATGAAAGAAATAAGTCTGATGTCAATACCTTTTTAGTCAATAATAAGCCCTTTAAGGATGAAATTAATCCGAAACTTGTAAGTAACTTTATTGACAGGATTGATGTTAGCCCTGTTCAAAGATCTAGCCTTGTTAATGTAAGCTTTATGTCATCGAACCCAGAACTTGCGGCAAAGGTCGCAGACGCAATCGGTGAATCCTTCATTGAGTTGAATATAGAATCAAGGTTTGAGGCAACTCATAAGGCCAGGGAGTGGCTTCAGGGGCAGATAGATGTCTTGAAGGGAAAGCTTGAACAGGCAGAAGAAAAGCTAAATGACTATGCCTCAAAAAACGGAATCATCTTCCTTGAAGAAAAAGAAAAGGGTATTGAGGGTGAAAACATAATTACAAAAAAGCTCTCTGAACTCTCTACCGACCTTACAGAGGCAATGGCAGATAGAATGAGAAAGGAGGGAATTTATAAAGCAATTCGATCAGGAGAACTTGAATCAAGCTCTGTGGTGATGAGTAACCCCCTGATTATGGAACTTAAAAAAACCCTGGCAACCCTCGAATCTGAATATAACCAGAATATTAAGACCTACAAGCCTTATTATCCTAAGGTCATGAAACTTAAGGTACAGATTGACCAGATAAAAAAGAAGATAGACCTTGAAACCAGAAAGATCGTCACGAGTGTAAAAAAAGATTATGACGCTGCAAAAAATAGAGAAAACTATTTAAGATCAGCACTTGATAAGCAGAAGAAAGAGGCCCTAAACCTGAAGGAACTTTCCGTTCAGTACCAGATACTAAAAAGAGAGGTCGACACGAATAGGGAACTTTATAACGGACTTCTCCAGAAGCTTAAAGAGACTGGTGTTTCTGAGACCCTGAAAGAATGCAATATAGAGGTAATCGATAAGGCAGAAGTTCCTAAAATGCCATACAAACCAAATAAGCGTCTGAATATCATTTTAGCGATGATTACGGGTCTGTTTGGGGGTATCGGGCTTGCCTTTCTCTCTGAATATATAGATAACACCATCAAGTCACCTGAGGATGTTGAAAAGAGGGTATATCTTCCTTCACTCGGTCTTATTCCAAGTTACACCAGTAAAGAAGAAAACACTCCTGTTGAATATATTACTCATGTAGATACCAAAAGCCCTATTACAGAGGCATACTGTACTCTTAGAACATTCCTGCTTCTTTCGACAGGGGGCAGGCCGCCGAGGATTATGGCAGTCACGAGTCCACAGAGGGAAGAGGGTAAGACTACTACAGTGATAAATACTGCTATCAGTTTTGCAAAGTCAAATGGAAAGGTTTTAATCATAGATGCTGATATGCGGAAACCGAGATTGCACAAGGTTTTCGATATTGATAATACCAAAGGTCTTTCAACATATCTTTCAGGCATTGAGGAACTTACTGAAGATTTGATAAAAGAGACTCAGATACCAAACCTCAATGTTATTCCATCAGGACCTACCCCACCGAACCCAGCAGAGCTTTTAAGCTCCCCCAGATTAAAGGAACTTTTAAATAGTCTGTTCTTATATAATTTCATCATCTTTGATACCCCTCCTGCACTCGGCATCCCGGATGCCATAATTCTTGGTCCTCAGACTGATGGTGTTATCGTAGTTGCTAAATCTGGAAAGACCACAAAGGAAGCAGCTCTTGAGTCAAAGAAGGTGCTCGAAGCTGTTGGCGCAAAGATACTCGGCATCGTTCTTAACTCCGTAGAAAAGTCAGCTATGAGATAC
>CAZXCW010000103.1:0-10366 GCA_964639385.1 uncultured Nitrospiraceae bacterium | reverse complement strand
GAAAAATAAATTTTTTCACAACATCTGCATTATGTAAATGCATTTTTCGGGTTAAAAGAGCGTGAATAATCAAGAAAACCGCTATCGGCTTACATCTCCTGCTCTCTCTATAGATGATATAAAGGCAGAGGTCAAGGGTTCTATAGGGAGAGAGATTTTCTTCTATGAGACCGTTGGATCTACAAATACAATTGCGGCAGAGCTTGCAGAGAAAGGTGAAGCCGAAGGCGCAGTTGTTATTGCTAATAGTCAGGAAAAGGGCAGAGGGAGGCTTGGTAGAGGCTGGGTTTCACCTCCTGATGTAAACATATATATGAGCATTATTCTTAGGCCTGAAATAGAGCCTAAGGAGATAACTTTGGTAACGTTAATGGCTGCTGTCGGGTGTACTATAGCACTTAGAAGGGTTACAGGCCTAAAGGTGACAATAAAGTGGCCAAATGACCTGATGGCCTCGGATAAAAAGTTAGGAGGAATTCTTACAGAGCTGAGAATGGCAAGCAAAAAGGTAAAATACGCTATTACAGGCATAGGAATTAACGTAAATATGGATTCAGAGGCATTTCCAGATAACATAAAAGAGTTAGCAACATCCCTAAAAATAGAGACAGGCTTATTACATTCAAGGACAGAAGTTATTATTGAGGCATTGAATGAGATAGGCCATTGGTATTTGGCCCTTAAGGAGAAAAGAATGGGTGAAGTCCTTTCCGAATGGCAAAGACTGACATCTACAATCGGTAGAAAAGTTAAAATAAACCTTGGTAGAGAAACACTAACAGGCACTGCTGAATCTATAGATAATGTAGGGAGGTTGTTCCTGAGGCTCCCATCAGGTGAATTGAAGGTAATAAAAGTCGGAGACCTAACAGTACTGGAATAGATGCTAATTGCTACAGATATTGGTAACTCCTTAATAAATATAGGTTTTTTTACTAATTCGGGCCTTTTTGTTGGAAAGATTGATACGAAGCCTCGAAGATCTCACTTAGACTATTTTGAACTCCTTAATAAGCTTATAAAAGAAAAAAATATGTACAAAAAACCTGAAGGGGGTATAATATCATCTGTCGTTCCTGGCCATACCAGAGTCTGGAAAAAGACTCTTGAAAAATTAACATCATCAGAGCCATTAATAGTGAGCTACAAGATAAATACAGGCCTGAAGTTTGATATTCCGAATCCAGAGAAACTGGGCTCAGACAGAATTGCAAGTGCAGTAGCAGCATATGAAATTTTTAAAGGTCCTGTGGCAGTTATAGATTTTGGAACAGCCACGACGATCAGTGTTATAGGGAAGGATGCGAATTATATCGGAGGGGCAATAATGCCAGGGATTGGGCTAATGAATGACTCGCTTGCTAAAGGCACCTCTAAGTTGCATAAGGTTAGTTTCAATTCCCCTGAATCAGCCCTCGGCACGGATACATCTACTTGTATTCAGTCAGGCCTTTTTTATGGCACCGCTGGTGCTACAGAAAGGCTTATTCAAGAGATGGAGAAGGAGATTGGGTTTTGGCTTGAGGTTGTGGTGACCGGAGGGTACAGTGGTATGGTTTCAAGGTTCCTCAAAAGAAAGCATGTTCTAAGGCAAAACCTTACACTTGAGGGTTTAAAGATAATATTTTCGAGGAACAGGAATGCATGAGTTAAGGAAAGACATACTGCTTGGCAGATGGATAGAAGTTCTTTCAGAATCTAAGGAGCCATCAGAGTACCATCTACATATTGGAAAGGGTTCGGCTGAAAGAAGCTGTATTCTTTGTTCTGGCAGAGAGAATGAAACCCCACGTGAGATAACTTCTGTTAGAAAACCTGGTACTCTGCCTAATACCTCTGGTTGGTGGGTTAGGGCCATCCCAAGTTTTAATCCTCTTTTTACGGTAGAAGGGGATCTGAATAGAAGAGGAGTTGGGATTTATGATAGGATGAATAACATTGGTGCAAACGAGGTCCTTATTGAGTCTCCACAGCATAATGTAAGGCCTGAAGACATGGGGCTTGAACAGATGATAAGGGTCATAAGGCTCTATAGAGACCGCATAGTTGACCTCAATAAGGACTTGAGATTGAGATATATACTTATATCCAAAAACTCAATACTCGATCCCTGGGATACCTTCTTTCATCCTGTATCCTTTTTAGTAGCAACACCTGTAATCCCTAAAAAGATCAAAGACGAACTTGAAAATGCAAAACAGTACTATGACTATAAAGAAAGATGCATATTTTGCGACATAATCAGGGAGGAGCTTCGTGTGGGAGAAAGGATAATCCTCGAGACGAGAAAGTTCGTATGCTTCTGCCCATATGCATCTACATTTCCCTTCGAGTCATGGATAATTCCAAAGAGGCATAGTTGTGACTTTCAAGAGATCTCAGATGAGGAGATCGAGGACATGGGGTTCATTCTAATGAATGTATTGAAAAAAATGAGGACAATATTTAAAGCAGAATTTAAAACGGAACTGCCATTTAGCTATTTTCTGCACACTGCTCCAAATAGAGTGCCAAGGAGAAACCAGTGGCATACGTTAGGTGATGACTATCATTGGCATCTCGAGATAATTCCAAGGCTTATAAGAAGGAACGGATTTGAATTAGGTTCAGGATTGTTTATCCTGACTACGTCGCCTGAAAAGGCCGCAAAATATCTAAGGGAGGTAGGATAATGGAGATTAAGAGGATTCTTTTTCCTACAGATTTTTCTGAGGGCTCATCAAATGCATTACAGTATGCCATTGATATGGCGAAGCGTTATGAAGCTAAACTCTATCTTATTCATGTTATTTACGACATAGGAGAGAGTGTCGGTTGGTATGTACCTCATCCGTCAATGGACGAACTCTACAAGGATATTGAAAAGGAGGCCGAAAAGGAGCTCAGTAGATACGGGCTCGAGGAGTTGAGAAGCCTTAAAGGTGTAGAGAAAAGTGTGCTTAAAGGTGTACCTCACGATGTGATAGTAAAATTTGCAAATGATAACAAAATTGACCTTCTAATAATGGGGACTCATGGCAGGAAAGGGGTAGGGAGGCTACTTTTCGGAAGCACCGCTTCACAGGTTGTAAGGTATTCGCCTTGCCCTGTCCTTACTGTGAGAATTCCAATGTATAAAGGGAAATAAACAGTTGCGTGTATATATCTCAGAAAACGCCTTTATTGACCTCTTGCTAAGCTCAGCAGAGGTGTACAAGAAAGAGTGCCTTGGCTTTCTACTTGGGTACAGGCTTGAAGACAGATTCATAGTTGAACACGCTTTTACTGTGCAGACTGCCAACAGGAGGCATAAAGGGGTTGTTTATGATAGAAAGAACCACAAAAAAATAGAGCAAATCCTTACAAGATTAGATAAATTACAGATAATAGGCGATTTTCATTCTCATACACAGTTCGGTCTGATAAAGGGCCTCCCTATACCAAGCCAGGAGGATATTAAAGAAATGCTTCCCGGTCATGTCTACCTGATTGTTGCTATCAACAATAATCAGAAGACCTTGCTGTGGGGTGAAAATAGAGATGGAACAATATCAGGCTCTATTAGTGAGTTCTTCTTTAAGATATCAGCCTATTTCCTCAACAATGGTAACGGTGTTACCTCTGCGAAAAGGGCAAAGATACACTGTCCATTCCCTCCAGGGTTCCGAGTTTAGAAAATGATTGGGGATTGTTAATCCATCTCTTTTCTTTGGTTAAATGAGGACACGCGCTAAAGTTATTGTAGTCGGTGGAGGTCCAGCAGGTTCGATTGCAGCAAGGTCAATTGCAGAATGGGGCTTAGAAGTCGTACTTCTTGAAAGAAACCTTTCCTTTGAAAAGCCCTGTGGGGGAGCAATCCCATTATTCGCCTTTGATGAATTTAACATACCTAAAGTAGTAATCAAAAGAGAAGTTAAAAGTATCAGGATTGTCTCGCCGGCTGCTGAAAAAGTTGAAATAGAATTAAAAGGGGGGTATCTTGCTATCGTTGATAGAGGGGAGTTCAACCGGGTCATGAGAAGTGAAGCAGAGAAGAAGGGTGTAGAGGTAACGGAAGGGGAGTTTATTGGGATTATAACAGGTGCTAAAAATTATAAGATAAGGGCTAATATCAAAGGCATAAAAACCGAGATAATCGCAGAATATATTATTGCGGCTGATGGCATAAACTCGAGAGTAAGGACAGCTCTTGGTATAAAACCACCTAAATCCATCTTTACATTGTCTGAAAAGATAAAAGGAGTAAATACAGAATTCTGTGAGTTCTGGTTTGGTTCATCCCATGCACCAGGCTTTTATTCATGGATTTTTCCTGCTGCAGGGGGAGTTTCCGCAGGCACAGGGAGCTCTGAAGCAGGTAGGGTATCCACTCTATACAAAATATTCAGAGAGAAAAGAGAAATAACTAAGGAAGGTCTAAAGAGGATATATAAAATACCAATGTGGGAAGGAGATTTATATAATAAAAGTAAGGTTATTTTTGCTGGAGATTCGGCAGGTCAGGTAATGCCCCTCACTTATGAAGGCATCTTCTATGCAATGAAGGCTGGAGAGTTAGCTGCAAGGGCAATAATAGAAGGGAAGGTCGGTAATTATAAAAGGATGTGGGAAGATAGTTTCCAGAAAAAATTTTTCCTAATGGATAAACTGAGGAACTATTTTTTAAAGAGTGATATCTACGCCGAAAAACTTGTTGCAATGTACAAAAGACCTGAAGTTCAGGAAGCATCAATGAGACTCTGGTTGAGAAAAGATAGTAGCAAAGCAGGCCTAAAGAGTTATTTAAAGCTCTTCGGGAAAATCCTGTGCTGACTATAAAGAGATTTTTTGCCTATTCCTTAGCATTACATATTACCGTCTTCATTGTTGCCCTGTTAATAGTTTCTCCTGTTAAGGGGAAACGGGGAGAAGAATTTTTTGCGAGACTCGTATCCCCTGAAGAATTTCTTCCCACTAGACCTCCTGCTTCTGCTGTACCCAAGGTTAGACCTTTTCTACCACCAAAGCCAAGGTTATCTACACTCCCACATAAGACTCATAAGATAGAGAAGGGCACACATATCATCCCTGAAAAGGAACCTCCTTCTTCTAAATATCAAACGCCTTCGCAGCCTCTATCGCCTCCCACTTACTCTAATCAGGCTGTAAAAAGTGCTCCAGAAACCAGCAATCCAAAAGTTAAGGGTGGCCTCCGTGGGCCTAATGTAGCGCCATCTATGAGAGAAAAGCTTTTTGACAGAAGTATCATTGGCGACATAGCAAAGAAAGAAATTAAAAAAGAAGAACAGGAAGAAAGGACATTTTCCTTTGACGCAAGAGATTTGAAATATTTAGCATACTTGAGAAGGTTAAAGGAAAGAATAGAAAGTATTTGGATTTACCCTCCTGATGCAGTAGAAAAGGGTCTTTACGGAGATCTAATTATAAAATTTACTATAAAGAAAAATGGCAGGCTTGGAGCTATTGAACTTGTCAGGACTTCGGGATACAAGAATCTTGACGACGCGGCTTTGAGAGCCCTCAGAGATGCTGAACCATTCTGGCCTCTACCTAATGAATGGGGAATGGATAGCTATACAATAGAAGGCCATTTTATATATACTATTTATGGGTACTATGTAAGGTAAATTTTGACTGAGCCCCGTTAGAAAGGACGGGCATTTATCCCGCTCTTTCTATGAGGAATTAAGATTTTATCTATTCCATCCCCGCCATAAATGGTTGATGACCTGTAAGGGGACTTTCTACCAGGGTAGAGACTGTTTGAAATGAGGTGATTTTGAAACCGAGACTTTATCTTCGAGTCGGCGATGTTGTCAGACATTTGCATTATGGTGGATGGGGTGATGGTGAAGTTGTAGAGGAAAAACATTCGAACCTTCCAGGTGGTTTGTGCCTTGTGAGAGTGTTATTCGCGGATGGAATAGAAAGGTCTTTTATAAACGATCTTGATAGTGAACTTTGCTGTTTTTATGCAGGGTTGAAATTGAGCGGTCAAAGATTTTTTTAAAAGAGAAGATTAAAGATAGAAATGCATTAAGAACCTTCCTTATAGTCTAACGGTAAAAACCTTACTGTATGTGGTAAGAAGACAAAGTGGTCAAGAAACATTAAGCTGGCTGACCAGACAGCAGGATGAAAAATAAGAGTTCGAGCTTAATCAGGTCCTTCTATGATACTTTTGAAAGCCCCGTAGGGACATTGTATCTCATATTTACTGGAGAGACCCTTAGAGAGATTGCTTTTAAAAAACCCGGCGAGGTAATAAAAAAGGGTGTTGCACCATATCTGATAAAAAAAGAGTTCAAGGAATATTTTGAAGATGGCAGGGAGGAGTTTACACAGAAGACAGGATTTACTAAGGGATCAGAATTCGATAGAAAGGTCTGGTTAGCTTTAAAGGATGTTCCTTATGGAGAGACAAGGACTTATAAATGGCTTGCTGAAAAGGTTGGGAAACCCTTTGCCTGTAGGGCTGTTGGTCAGGCCCTTAGCAGAAATCCCATGCCTATTCTCTTCCCATGCCATCGCATCATAGAATCTGACGGTTCAATCGGGGGCTACTCTTCCGGCATTGATATCAAAAGAAGGCTGCTTGAGATTGAATACTACGTAAAGTTAGCAAAAAAAGATTAGGTTGGTTACAGAATATAGTATTTTCGCTCATTCTCGGGCTTCGCCCTGCGAGGCTTTTGCCTCTTTACAATTAAAATATTCTCAGGACTATCAGCAAAAGAAACCGCTCAAATACTTTATCCTGCCATCACGGAATTGGAGAGGCTTACCTCACTGAAAAAGGATTTGAATATTTCTTTAATTCTGGTAATATTAATCCCATGGAAGTAAAAATTGGTACCATTTCTCACATTTATAAGAAGATAGGGGTGGCAATTGTGGAACTTTCAGAGCCCCTGGGGGTCGGAGATACAATACATATAAGCGGACGCCATACTGATCTTACTCAAAAGGTTGAGTCTATGCAGGTAGAGCACCAGAACGTCCAAAGAGCAGAACGGGGCCAGAGCGTTGGATTGAAGGTAAGCGGCGAGGTTAGAGAACACGACCTTGTCTATAAGGTCGTAGATTAAAGGGCATTAAAGACCAACTGCCTTCAACTACCCCACGGGCGAATACCATATCCACTCATCTCTTCCACGAGATGAAAAGGGGAGATAGAATGGAAGGGATTATCGTCTTTATTACTGCTTCTGCTGAGGAAGATGCCGCAAAAATCGCTAAGGCACTTGTAGAGGCCAGACTTGCCGGTTGTGTGAACATAATCAAAGATATCCGTTCCATCTATAGCTGGCAAGGAAAGATCGAGGACGAGAAAGAAGTTCTCATAATTGTAAAGACCCAAAAACACCTCTTTGTTCCCCTCATGAAAAAGGTAAAAGAATTGCATAGTTACACAGTCCCAGAGATAATTGCTCTACCAATAATCGAAGGCTCCGAAGGTTACCTGAAGTGGCTTAAAGAGGTTACGGGATAAGGATTTTTCCAAATTGTTCCACGTGGAACAATTTTTGGGGTATATATATCCGAAACAGTTTAGATATGAGCGAGTTTTAAAACGTTTGAATTAATCGTACCAGCACTTAGTGCACGCTAATTTGTTATAATTTGATATTGCTACTAATCAAATAGGAGGAATGGCGTAATCCTCGATGAATGAATGATAAGCAATGGAAAGTAAAGCGCGTGATAACATAAATGCTGCACAATTGTTAGCAATAAATGAGTTTTATGATTCTTCAGCTTCACGCGCTTATTATGCGGCTTATCTTGCGGCATGGCACCGCTTATCAAATATAGGAATTCAACCAGGCCACGAAACCATAAAAGGAGAGCGTTACTGGCGCCATAATTTGTTTCCGGAAATATTATGTGGTGAATACAAACTTATCGGGCCTCTTCAGATGGAAAGGTTTGAATTGTTATACTCTCGTCGTATAAAAGCAGACTATTATGTGGACAAGGTTGAGAAAGAAGAAGCTGATAACTCGATTCAGTTGGCTTCCATTTTTATTTCATTTTTTCTGGATAATAAAGGGAATCCTGAATGATACCTGAAATAAGAACCAAGGTATTGTACCTTATTGAAAAAGCCACAAATTATTTATATCTGCTTCACTGGGTAGATGAAAAAACTACTGCAGGGGATTTTGAAGGACGTGAAGCAGCTATAGATGTATTTTTCATCCCGAGCTCTGAGCAAATTGATTTTTTGGTTCGGATAAGACCTATTCGAGGTTTGATTCGCGAGATGACAGGTCACCGCTGTATGTTTATATTCCATTCACCTGAAGCTACCATAACCCATTATTCTCACCTTTTCCCTGTAACACGCGGCGTCCCTCTTGTGAAAGGTGGTGGAATCAAGCTTCCATTGCCAAGTCCAGGCGGGACTGAAAGCAAACCTGTAATAATCAGCTCGCCTCAGTATGATATTAAAGATATTAGGCAGGTTGCGTGAATCGGGTAATCCTTGGTACAAATTTAATTGAAGACTGTGGTACCGTAATGACAATTTCAGGAGCACCTCTATTTTCATACAAGGTGGAACCTGACGGAGTAAAACTATCGTTTAATATACTTTCTCCTCCTGCCGATACAGAAGTTCGAATTGAGGACAATGTAATCCGCAGAGGCAATGTAGCGGTTAAAGCAGATCAGAGTTCTGTTACTATCAGCCGTGATGATATAAAGTTACTACATTTGTCCATCGAAGGAGACACAGCTATTGTTCATATCGATTTACGTCCGCTGGGGCTTCGCATCTATACGGATTCAAACGCCCTCCACATTGGTGGCTCACAGCTTTCTCAAAACATCATCAAACAATGTGCTAATGGAATTGCAATAGGCTGATCCCGTTTTCACTGTCATTTTTCTATAAAGAGTCTTGGCTACTTCTCATCAATTGTTCCACGTGGAACATTTCAGAAAATTAGCGGAAGAGAATATTGAAATCTGGGAAAACTCTTGAAATCTCTCGGACCTTATTGCTGAGGAGCATTGTTCCAAAAGTAATGAGGAGCAAGCCGCTTAAGAGCATAATCACGCGCATAAACCTGTAGAGAATTTTTGAGTAACTAAGGAAAGTATTTATTGCAAGGGAGGATAAAAAGAAGGGTAGAGCAAGGCCGAGGGAGTAAACAGAGAGGAGCTTCAAGCCGTATGAGGCCGACCCCTCAGCTGCAGCATAAAGAATTATTGTTCCCAGTATTGGGCCTATGCATGGCGACCATGCAGCAGCAAAGGTCATCCCTACAATAAAAGATCCTATATATCCTGCTGGTTTGCCGTGAAGGCGAAACCTCCTCTCTTTCAGTAGGATATCGGGCTTTATGATGCCCGAAATGAAAAGACCAAAGATAATTACGAGGATGCCGCCACCGATTCTGACCCAATCCTGATATCTATAGAGAATTCGGCCTATAAAAGAGGAGGAAGCACCTAAGGAGATAAAGACTACTGAAAATCCTAATACGAACGCAAGAGAGTTCGTTATCGTAAGGAACCTTACCCTCTTTCTGTTCTCATTCGAGGTAAGCTGTTCAAAAGATACTCCTGTAATAAAGGAGATGTAAGATGGCAAAAGAGGAAGGACACAGGGGGAGAGAAAGGATAAAAAACCTGCAAGAAAGGCCATAGGAATGCTTATGTCCTTAATCGTGCACTCCTCTTCATAGCACTATGGCTTTGCACATTCAGTGGTATCGCCCTTTATTTTCTCAACGGCATGGGGGATTACGTCTATTATAATTTCGAGGTTTTCTCTTACTGCCTTTGGACTACCCGGGAGATTAATAATCAGAGTATTTCCCCTTATTCCTGCAACGGCCCTAGAAAGTGCGGCTCTTTTTGTCTTCTTGAACCCCTCAGACCGCATCAACTCTGTAATTCCAGATATCTCCCTGTCAATAACCTCTAAGGTTGCATCTGGCGTTACATCTCTCGGAGTAAGTCCTGTTCCCCCTGTTGTGAGTATCAGGTCAACCTTCCCACAGTATTCAATAAGCCTCTTCTTTATTAAATCTTTCTCGTCAGGCAAAATTTCATAAGATCTCAGATTAGCACCAATCGGCTTCAGAATACCAGCAATCAGAGGACCGCTTACATCTTCTCTTTCGCCTTTTGCCCCTTTATCGCTCATGGTTAGAACAGCAACACTTATCATGATAATACCTTTATCGGGTCCCCTTTTTTTATTTTCCCGTCTTTTATTTCTAATAACGTATGCGTTTCCAAATCCGTGATGGCAGGAATAGTATCCGGTTTCTTTTGCCGATAGTCCTTGGAGGGCGATAGACCGGGAATGAGCGAAGATATTGTATTGACTTTATACTCATAACTTACTTCAATTAAGTTCCTATCTCCCAGC
>CAZXCW010000102.1:0-10484 GCA_964639385.1 uncultured Nitrospiraceae bacterium | reverse complement strand
AAACAAGTGAAAGCGTCCATAGTCATACCAGTTTTCAACAAGGTCGAGTACACCAAGAAGTGTCTTGAGGCATTGTCAAAAAACACTTCGGAGGGAACCTACGAGGTCATAATCGTAGATAACGCCTCAACTGATGGCACCAAGGAATATCTCACGTCGCTGAATGGAAAGGTTAAAGTCATCTCTAATGAGACAAATTTTGGTTTTACCGAGGCGTGCAACCAGGGAGCCAGGATTGCCGATGGCGAATATGTCATGTTCTTGAACAATGATACCGAACCTCAGCCTCAGTGGCTGGAAAGCCTTATTGAGCTTGCAGAGTCCGACACTAACGTGGGTATTGTAGGTTCAAAACTGGTCTACCCTGATGGCCGTTTGCAGGAGGCAGGAGGGATCATATTCAGTGACGGTAATGGTTGGAATTATGGGAGGTTTGGTGACCCGGAAGACCCAATGTATGATTACACACGAGAGGTTGATTATGTCTCAGGTGCATCTCTTCTTATACGAACCGAACTCTTACAAAAGCTCAATTATTTTGACGAGCAATATTCACCAGGATACTATGAGGATACGGATCTCTGCTTCGCTGTGAGGTCGCTCGGTTACAAAGTAATGTACTGTCCCCTCTCAATTGTCATACACCATGAGGGGATCACCAGCGGGACAGATCTGGCTGAGGGTATGAAACAATATCAGGTTGTCAACCGAGAAAAATTTGTCTCAAAATGGAAAGACGTACTGCAGGAGCAGTATTCTTATGATCCCCAAAATGTTATTGCTGCGAGTGAGCGGAGTGTTCAAGGTAACATCTTAGTAATTGATCCATTTCTGCCAAGGTTTGACAAGGCATCTGGCTCTCTACGACTCTTCTCAATCATTTCCTTGATGAAGGAGATGAACTATCATGTTACCTTTATTGCAAGAAATGGCATGGAGGTGGAAAGATATGGTCCCATTTTAAGAAAAATGGGGATTGAGGTCTATGCTGTTGATCCAGAAAAATTAATGCAGTATGGTTCAAAATTAAACATGAAAAAGGGTAATATCATAAAAATATTGTCCTCCCGCTCTTATGACATCGCCTATCTTTCCTTCTATGAAATAGCCTTAGAGTATCTTTTTGCGATCAGGCTTTATTCTCCGAAAACAAAAATCATTATTGATAGTGTTGATATCCATTTCATCAGAGAGATGCGGATGTCTAAACTTCAACATAACAAGGTATTGCTTGAAAAGGCGAAGAAAACCAGGAAAAACGAGCTGTTTATCTACGGCAAGGCTGATGCTGTGATGACTGTGACGGAGCAGGACTGGGATCATATAAAAGAGTATCTTCCTGATAAAAAGTACTTTGTTATCCCGAATATTCACACTGTTGATAATAGCCCTGCAACTATAGATGATCGCAAAGGATTACTCTTTGTTGGCAATTTTAGCCATCCGCCAAATGAAGGTGCTGTTAAATATTTTGTTAGTAAAATATTTCCTCTCGTGAAACAGAGAATCCCTGATATATCTCTTACTATTGTTGGAAATAACCCTCCAAAGGACATCCTTGCACTGAAGGGTAATAATATTAGAATTACCGGTTATGTCCCCTCAACAGAACCCTATCTCAGAAAAGCCCGTGTTTCTATTGCTCCTTTACTTTATGGTGCAGGGTTGAAGGGCAAGATTGGTGAGGCAATGGCATATGGCCTTCCTGTAGTTACCACCACTGTAGGTGCTGAGGGGTTTGGTCTGAATTCAGGCGAAAACGCATTTATCGCTGACTCTCCAAAAGATTTTGCCGAGTGTATCGTGAAGCTATGCACTGATGATCAACTATGGCAGATGATGGCTGCTAAAGGCAAAGAATTCATAATGGAGCATTATTCCCCCCAAAAAGTCAGATATCAACTGTCAGATATGTTTGTCCATATCGCCAACATAGAACCTATGGGTTTGACTGGCGAAGACACAAAAACCATTTTGTTTATTGGTGAAGAACCTATTACTGCCTCACTGTTTGAAAAAAGGGAGGTAACAAAAGGCCTCGTCAGTATTGTTATCCTGACATTTAATCAATTCAGATACACAAGAGAATGTGTTGAAAGCATCAGGAAGCATACGCCCGAGCCTCACGAAATTATTTTCGTGGATAATGGCTCTAAAGATGAGACTGTGAAATGGCTGAGAAAGGTAGTCAAAGAAAATATCAATTATCGGCTTATTGAAAATGAGAAAAACTTAGGGTTTGCAAAAGGATGCAATCAGGGAATTTTAGCCTCTTCTGGAGAATACGTTCTGCTTTTAAACAATGATGTAGTTGTAACAGAAGGATGGCTTTCAGGGATGATCAAGTGTATTAACAGCGCCCCTGATATAGGCATTGTCGGTCCTATGACCAATTATATAATCGGGATACAAAAAGTTGAAAGCGTCGATTACGAATCTACAGCACATCTTGATGAATACGCAAAATTATTCAGAGAACTAAACAGGTATCGTCGTATTCCTTCAAGGAGAATAGTCGGTTTCTGCTTGCTGTTCAGGCGGGAATTAGTTAAAAAAATAGGCTTACTTGACGAACGGTTTGGCTCAGGCAATTACGAAGATGACGACTACTGTCTCAGGGCTGCCTTAGAAGGCTACAGGAATCTTATTGCAGCAGATGTCTTTATACATCATTATGGAAGCAGAAGCTTTATTGGTAACAGGATTAACCAATCTTCTGCAATGCTCAGAAATAGAGATTTATTTATGGAAAAATGGAGAGGTATCCATCGTCAAAGCCCCCTGTGGAAGAAGTTATTGACTGTAAATTCACTCACTGTAGCAAATGAATTAAGTCAGAAAGGGCAAATACAAAAAGCCATAGATACCCTCCGTGAAGGCTTAAAATCTTTTTCTGATGATAAGAGGATGTATTATGCACTTGCAGAGATATTGATCGAGAATGAAAAATTCAAAGATGCACTCGAGACACTGGAAAACATGCCCGAAGGACTCAGACAGGACTTCAGAAGGTTTGAACTAATTGGTTATTGCAAGGAAGGTATGGAAGCTGATGAAGAGGCTGATAAGTATGCTGATGAGGCGCTCGCATTGAACAGTGCTTCTCCAGAAGCCTGGAGTCTGAAAGGCACCATTGCCTTCAAAAAGGGCTTGCTTGCTGATGTAGAAAAATTCTTTACAAAGGCCATAGAATCTGACAGGGGTTTTGGTAAGGCATATACCAATCTTGGTGCACTAAGGTGGGCTGCTGACGATAAGGAGGAGGCTTTAAGACTTTTCGAGAAGGCCTTTATCCTCGACCCCACTACTGGAGACACTGTCATCAATTATCATGCTGCCACTGTTGCCCTCTCAAGATTAGAGCGGGCTGAAGCGCTCTTTAAAGATGCAATAGCCCTTAATCCTTCTAATAGAAGACTTAAATATATGCTTGTAGATATAGTCTCACAACAAGGCAAATCCGATGAGGCCATAAAAGTAATGGAAGAGGCTATGATCGAATTTGGCATTGATGATAATACACTTTCTGTTGCCCTTGAGATGAGAAACAAGATTGGGGCTAAAGAAGTTGATAAAGCTTTAAAGGACACAATTTCCTTATGCATGATAGTAAAAAATGAGCAGGGCAGAATAGGGGGGTGTCTTATGAAAAATAAACCTATTGCTGACGAAATAATAGTGGTTGACACAGGTTCTACTGACAGGACAAAAGATATAGCGAAGGTACTTGGGGCAAAGGTGTATGATTTCGAATGGACAGATAATTTTTCTGATGCGAGAAACTTCTCTATTTCAAAGGCCTCGGGCAAATGGATACTCATCCTTGACGCTGATGAAGTGATCTCTCCTTCGGACCATGACAAACTTAAAAAATTAGTAGTCCCTACTCACCTCCCTCTAACAAGGGAGGATTTTAAAGGGGGGAAGGGGGGATCGGTAGCCTATTCATTTATCACAAGAAACTATGTCATGAGAACAAATGTAGCTGGATGGACTGGCAATAATGGACAATACGAGGAAGAAGCCGGTACTGGCTGGTTCGGCGGTGATAAAGTAAGATTGTTCCCGAATGACGGGCATATTCGCTTTGAGGATCCGATACATGAACGTATTGACTCCTCTCTCTTAGAAGCTAAGATACAAATTAAGCATTGTGATATACCCATACACCATTATGGTATGCTGGACGAAAAAAAGACTGCTGCCAAGAGTGAGTATTATTACAACTTAGGAAAGGCGAGGCTTGCAGAAAAGGGCGAGCAGGATGTTAATGCATTATATGACCTTGCTGTTCAGGCTGCAGAAATCAGGAAATATGAAGAAGCGCTGGAATACCTGAACAAGGTAGTCTTGTTAAAACCTGATTTCTATGATGCCTTTGAAAGTATGGGAATTGCAAATTATAACCTTGGCAGATATGAGGATGCACTTTCTTCATTAAAAAAGGCTATGCAGCTTGACCCTGGTTTAAGGAAGACAACAAGGGATACAATTATAATGTACTCAAACTCTGAGATCTGTGTTGGAGATGTAGAAATTGCTATCTCACACCTCGAAGAATTATTGAGAAAACACCCCGCATATCCATTTGCTATGGCATCGCTTGCCGCAGCCTATTTTTGTACAGGCGGAAAAGAAAAAGGGCTGGTATATGTGAAAAAACTGAGAGCTATGAATTTCAGTTGTGCCGATTATTTTCCGGATTTTGCAAGGATGTTAATCTCAACTGAAAGGCTTAACTATGCTATTTCATTACTTGAGGCTGCCACGGAAAGCAATGAAATAAGCAAAGACACATCTGTTCTGCTTGCTGAATGTAAAATGATGTTGCAAGAGGCAAGCAAATCAAGCCAAAATTAACAATTAACAACAATTAATAATACAAAATTGTAACCATAAACCACTATTGAGAGTGAAGTTATATCTCTGAAGTGAAGAGCCAATTAGACCTTCTGGAAGCAAGATAGAATTAATCGTAATTCAGAGTTTTTACTGGTAGAAGAATTTAAAAATGATATTTCAAGACTTGACCCTGCTGACTGACTACTGACCCCGGGCATATGAAAAAATTTTAAATAAACAATTTAAAAGATAAATAGTGAAAAAAATTAAACTAAAAAAGACAAAGAAAGCGGAAGATGAAATGCAATTAGCTCTTGAGTATTTTAAAAAAGGAAATTTAAAGCAAGCAGAAAATCTCTTTACAGAAATCCTAAAGACTCAGCCAGATAATGTCAACGTACTTCATATGCTTGGTGTGATATGTTTTCAACTTAAAAATTACGATTCTGCAATACAGTATAGTAAAAGAGCGGTTCAATTTAATCCCTTTAATGCGGATGTATATAATAACTTGGGAGCAGCCCTTCAAAATAAAGGGCAGCTTGATGAAGCTATAACCTGTTATCAGAAAGCAATTGAACTTAACCCTAACCTTGCGGATGCATATAATAACTTGGGGGCAGCCCTTCAAGATAAAGAGCGGCTTGATGAAGCTATAACCTGTTATCAGAAAGCAATAGAGCTTAATCCAAATTATATTCAGGCATATCATGGTTTAGCAGCTGCTCTTGTATGTAATTGGCAATTTAATGAGGCTATTAATGTTAGTAATAAAATTCTGCAACTTAATGCAGATGACCTATTTGCATATTACAGACTTGGAAACATTTTGATGTTTCAGGGCAAATTAAGTGAGGCTGAAATATGTTTTAAGCGTGCTATTCAATTAAAACCTGATGAATTAAAACCATATCGCTTTTTTTTAATGTTGATGAGTTATTATCCAAAATATAGCCCACAAACTATTTTTTTTGAGCATTTAAAATTTGCCAAACAATTTGAAGAACCCTTGCATTCAAAAATTCCCCCTCATACAAATGAACGTACATTTGATCGCAGGCTTAAGATTGGTTATGTTTCTCCTGATTTCATGAGTCATCCTGTGGCTTATTTCATTGAACCAGTGCTGATCTCACATAACAGAGACCTTTTTGAAATATTCTGTTATTCAGATGTTTCGTTATCTGATGAAGTCACAAATCGTATAAAAAAATATTCAGATCAATGGCGAAATATAGTAGGCACATCCGATGAAGAGGTTGCAGAATTAATACGTAAAGAAAGAATTGATATACTCGTAGATCTTGCAGGTCATACCGGGATAGTTAACCGTATACTATTATTTGCTCATAAACCAGCTCCTGTTCAGGTAAGTTGGATAGGGTATCCTACTACTACGGGACTTTCTAGTATTGACTATAAAATTGTTGACAGTTACACTGATCCACCGGGAATGACGGAACAATTTTATAGTGAGAAACTGTTACGGCTCCCGGAGATTTTCTCATGCTTTCTCCCCGATAAAGATAGTCCTGATGTTAACACTCTGCCAGCATTAACTTCAGGGTACATTACCTTTGGTTCATTTAACAATTTCATTAAAGTTATACCTGAGGTTATAACACTTTGGTCAAGAATATTGAAAGCAGTTCCAAACTCACGTCTAATCATGAAGTCCTATAGTTTTTTCGATAAAACAACTCGCTCTTATGCAGAGGACTTATTTAAAAATGAAGGCATTAAAGTTGAAAGGATTGAATTATTACAACCTGTATCTTCGATAAAAGATCACTTGAGTTTATACAATCAAATCGATATTGGATTGGATACATTTCCTTATAATGGTACAACTACAACTTGTGAAGCGATGTGGATGGGAGTGCCTGTTATTACTCTTGAGGGGAATACTCACGTATCTCGTGTGGGAGCCAGTCTGCTATCAAATGTTGGATTAAAAGAGCTCAGTGCGAAGACACATGAGGAATATGTCAAGGTAGCTATAAATCTGGCAAATAATATAACCAGGCTAAATTTTTTACGTGGAAATCTTAGAGATATGATGGTGCACTCACCACTTACTGATGCTGCCCGATTCACTAATAATTTGGAAAAATGTTATCACGAGATCTGGGAAAAATGGTGCAAGTCTACTTAACACATTAAGGGTCTATAATTGACAGACAAGGAAGATTGAAGAGCACACATTAAGGGTCAGGTCTTGAAATATAAGAATTAAGTTTGATATTCTGTGCTGTGACATGCAACCTCTAAGGGGTGCTAAGGGGTGGTTTAGGTCTGTTATTAAGATTAAAAATCAGAAAGAAAAGAGGAATAGATTTTTTCCAACTCTGGTCGATTATTGACAGACAAGGAAGATTGAATGGCTAATGGCCCGACTTCTTAAAGAAGACTTTATGGTTATAAAAAATAGATAACAAAAACTAATCGTTCACTAAAATCAAGCCTTAAGATCGTAGATAAGTAATACTCATCTACCGGAGGAGATCTCTCTTACGCTCATTCTGGATAAATCCAGAATTGCTGGTTTATCCTTTTTACGTCAACTAACTGTTGATTCTCAATTTTAATTAATAAAGAATTTTTTGTGTCAATTACATAATCAATCGGGAAATAATATGGAGTCGATCTTTGTTGACATAGTTCAGGATAAAACCGTTTACGATTTTGTCTCTCAGCAATTAGAGGTCGTCGCTGCGGGCTCGGCAGCTCTGGATGTAAAATGACAGGTTTAACATGTGGCCACCAGGGAAGTCGTAAATATGATTTGTTTAACCAGAAAGGTTTTAAGTCTATTAAATCAAGAATAAAATTGTTGAATGCAAAGTCCAAACATTGATCATCTGCAGAAAGAGGGTTATCAGCTATAACCCTTTGCCAGGCTTCCAGTAAATATTTAGAGCTATCAGAGTTTCTATAAAATTGAACTCCTCCACTGCAGATTAATTGTTTACTGCTATGAAGGTCAATAGAATGTGAAAAAATATAAAGATGAGAATTGATATTTCCTGCCTCAAGTTTTTCATTTATGGGTATATACGCCTCATTATGCTCATCGCTTAACCAATTATAGATTGCAAAGCCATAGTTTGACCCGCTGATCTCAATAATAACCTTTGGATCGTCTATAAAGAAGAGGTCTATATCGACATAGAGGATATCCTTGGTTGGAAATTTTTGCATATTGTAATAAATAAAATTTGCTTTCGTAAAAGTTAGATCATCCTGACCGTCGAGGCTTATAGAGTAATGAATTTTGGGTATTTCATAAATGATATAAGGCAGTTTATATATGTCACATGATAATGCTAAGCGGTTGGCATGCTCACAAAATTTAGCCTTGTGTGGTGTGAACATTGTACACATAATGAAATTGAAATTATCAAGAGAATGAATATTTTCTTTATATATCCTGTGATACTGAAAAGGTCTTGGAAAAATGTCCTGACTATTCATGCTATTAACGAAATTAAGTCAATATTCTTGTATTGCGTAAATGACACAAATCATGTATATAAGCTTGTACTCTGTCCTTTACACCACTTCTGCCACATCCAGCGATAACTCGTTTCCAGATTGAAAGTAAATCGCTTCGCATCAGTAAGGTACGAGTTTGCCATCATATCCCGTAATCTTTTGCGTAACAAGTGTAACCGCTCAATATTATTTGCTAGATTCACGGCTATATCTACATATTCTTCTTTCGTCTTGGCAATAAGGTTCACTGCATCAATACTTGATAAAATGCTTACTCCTACACGTGAGGCATGAGTGTTCCCGGCAAGTGTAATAACAGGGACCCCCATCCATAATGCTTCACACGTTGTTGTTACACCATTATAAGGAAATGTATCCAACCCTATGTCTATGCGGTTATATGTATCGAGATGTTCTCGGAATAATGGATTAGAAGATAACAATTCGATCCGTTCAGAATTAATCCCTTCTTGCGTAAATAGGCCTATCACATATTGAAGGGTACTTTTATCCGAAAAAATTCGTGTCTTGATTATCAAGTGTGAATTCGGAATAGTCCTTAATATCTTTGCCCAAAGTGATATGACTTCAGGTGATACCTTGGTAAAATTATTAAAAGAACCAAAAGCGACATGCCCTGATTTCGAGACTGGAAGATAGCCAACCTTGGGACAATCTCTTTCAGATAAATAACATAAAAAACTATCTGGTAATCGTATAAGTTCTTCGGTGTATAAATGTTCAGTCATTCCCGGGGGATCAGTATACCTATCTACAATCTTATAATCGATAGTTGAAAGACCTGTGGTAGCAGGATAACCTATCCAAGTTACCTGAACAGGTGCCGGCTTTCGGGCGAATAAGAGCATTCTGTTATCAGCAGTATGTCCGGCCAGATCAATGAGGATATCAATTCTGTCTTTGCGTATTAATTCAGCAACCTGTTCGTCAGATATCCCCGCAATGCTTCGCCAGTGGTCTGCATTTTTTTGGACGCGCTTTGTTACTTCATCATAATTTGAAACGTCTGAATAACAAAATACCTCAACATTTTCCCTATTGTGCGAAATGATTACTGGTTCAATAAAATAGGCAACAGAATGTCTTTTAAAATCGGGGGAAACATAACCAAGCTTCAAGCGACGATCGGGTACACTTGTATTGGTATAAGGAGCTATATTATCAGATAAAGGGGCTGCAAAGCGTTTCGCAAATTGTAGATGTTCAGAGAAAATAGTTTGTGGATCATAGCGAGAATTATAATTTATTATCATTAAAAGGGCCTGGTGTGAAATTAAGTCAGATGGTTTTATTTGAAGAACGCATCTGTAACATTTTTCTGCTTCTTCTAACTTCCCAAGATCTCTAAATATATTACCTAAATTAACATATGCTTCAATAAAATCGGGTTTTAAAGTTAATGCAGAGATATAATTCTTAATAGCCTCATTAAGCTTACTCTGTTGATACAATGCGAATCCGAGATTATAATAAGCAGGAGCAAAACTCGGATTAACATGTATAGCTCTTTGATAATAGATTATTGCCTCATCTAATTGTCCTGTTTCTTGTAATACAAGCCCGAGGTTGTTATGGGCATCTACATATTTTGGCTCCAGTAATACTGCTTTTTTAATAAATTCTATTGCAGAATCGTATTTTTTGAGTTGATAATATATTACACCAAGAAAATGAAGAGCGGTAACATTCTCAGATTGTATTTTTAAAATATCTTTTAAGATATGTTCTGCGGACTGTAAATTCCCTGTTTTGATCTGTTCAATAGCTAATTTTGTTGCCTCATTAATGTTCATTTTTATAAAATCAGCCAGAAAACCTAATGCTTTTAAGTCTTAATTTTGGCTTTCGTTCATGCATGTTTGCAAGCCCGATTCGAAAGAATGTGATAGTAAAATGAGTTTAGCTTTCCAGCACCTCAATCTGTCGCGGCGCTTCCCCTGCTGAGAAGATTTTCCACATCTTCTTGTAAGCAGTTTCCAGGTTTCTTACAAATCGTGGTGTGTCGAAAAGAGGTGTCACTAAGCGGTTTTCTGCAATTCTCTGCCGAATCTCTTGAAGTTCAGCAGGATTGTGGGCCAGCCGCACAGCAAGTGATTCGTACTCCTCTAAACTATACGTAATCAACT
>CAZXCW010000101.1:0-10509 GCA_964639385.1 uncultured Nitrospiraceae bacterium | reverse complement strand
GGCCTCCGCCCCCACACCCCACCACTGACAATGTCAGTGGTTTAGTCCCATTAATTAAATTCAAAATATATCAGCAGTATTAACGTTCTGTTTTTTAATGCAGCGATTAGATTAGGGAACTTATCCGCAATGCTTATGCAGGGCTATTTTTTTCTCGGTACTTCAAATAATATCTCCTCCACCATCCGGCAGAGGACATGTCCAAGGATTATATGGGTTTCCTGTATTCGAGGGGTCTTTTCAGAAGGGACAATAAATGCATGGGTAGCTTTTGATGCAAACTTATCCCCTTTTATGCCAGTGAAAGCAACGGTTATTAATTTCTTCCTTTTTGCGACATCCATCGCCTTGAGGATGTTGGGTGAATTCCCGCTTGTACTGATTGCAATAACTACGTCTCCTTCGTTGGATAAAGACTTAAGCTGTTTAGCAAAAACTTCAGAAAAGTCATAATCATTAGCAATAGAGGTAATTACAGCCATATCCGTATTGAGTGCTATTGCTGGTAGGCTGGGGCGTTCTTTCTGGAACCTATTAACAAATTCTGCTGCGATGTGAGAGGCATCTGTGGCGCTTCCGCCATTACCGAAAAGGATTAACTTCTTTCCTTTATTGAAGGCATTGGCAATAACATTCGCAACCTCTATAATTGTGTCAACATTTTCCTCTACAAACTTTCTTTTTACCTCGCTACTTTCCTCGAATGCCTTTAGTATCTTGTCTTTCATATAGGTTGCGGCTTGTCGGCTTTATTTTTTATTAGGGTAACCCAAGAAAATTTTTATGTCAATCAGTAATATCCCTTATTGTAAGGATATCCAATTCAGTAAGGGCAGTATAGTATTTAAGCGGCTTTTTTGCTAATAGTCCAATAAAAATATTTAATTATGAAGAGGCAAAAATTGTTTACGCTGAAAAGGTTTTACTTTAAGGTGTCGAATAAAAATTCTTTGCCAACCTTTCCTGTATCAAATTTTATTATCTAAAGGGAACAAAAACTACATCTTTTATTTCTGCTGCAGGACCTTCTTTTGCAGGGCCGAGGGCAGTCACGCGATAACTTCTTTTTGTCAATGGCTTTTCGTTGTCAAGGAATGCAGGAATTTTTGTCTCTCCGATTAATATAAAACCTTCTTTCTCATCTATCTCCCTATAAACCTTGTAACCCTCTACCCATGTTTCAGGATTCTCTTTCCAAATAAGATATACGTTCTCTTCTGTTACGACAGCCTGGAGTCCGTCAGGACGAGATGGCACGAATTCTGAAGGGTTAACTTCAAGCTCCTCTGATGCTGGTCCTTCATCTCGTAGTGCTCCTCCCCAAAGGCTCCTTATGGTGTAATAAACAACCTTCTTTATATCAAAGCTATCCCTGAAAGAATTACCCTTAACCGGCTCTTTATTCAGGGGTGTTAAATAGTACAGTCCACTCTTATCAGTTTTATATATGTTGTATAAGACTCCTTCGCCCGCACTTTCCCAGGTTAGCGTCAATAAATCATATTCGATCTTAAACAAGGGCTTCTTGGGAGGTAGCGGTGGTTCTTTTGGTTCAACCTCTATAATATTTGAGTCAATGCTTGTTATATCTCTCAGACTCTGAGAGACAATTTTATATTTATATTTAGATCCAATAGTAAAATCCTTATCTACATAAGACCGTATATCAGGCTTAAGAAAGGCAATCTTTTTAAAATCTCCCTTGCCCCCCTTTTCTAAGAGGGGAAGCGGCGAGATTATTCTCATCAAATAAAATCCCTTTATTTCTTGCTCTTTATTTTTTGGAAAATCCCAGAATAAGATAATCTCTGATTCCCTGTGGATTGCCCTGAGATTCGACGGTGGATCGGGCTTTTCATAAGACTTTAGTGTAGGTTCACCTTTTTTACCGCATGAAGCAAACAAAATACAAGAAATAAGAAAGAAGGAAAGAAGGAGGGAAAGGGAAAAACGGAGCATTACCGTGTCACCGGGTCTCCGTATCACCGAGTCTCCGCATAAAATTCCTTATCTGCCTTTTGACCTCTTCAGGCGATGTGCTACCTAAAGATTTTTTCCTCTTAACGGACTCCTCTGGCCTCAGGAAAGAATATATATCTTCTGATATTAACGGAGAAAATTTGTTCAATTCCCTCAGTGTAAGTTCATCAAGTTTTTTATTTCTTCGGATGCAATAGAGCACAATCCTGCCGGTGACTTCATGTGCCTTTCTAAAAGGCAGGCCTTTTTTTACAAGATATTCAGCCATATCTGTCGCTGTCGAATATCCTTCCGAAGCAGTTTCATACATCCTTTTAATATTGAATTTTATACCCACGAACATTTCATTCAGGACATGAAGGCAAGATTTTACAGTGTCACAGGTATCAAAAAGGGGTAGCTTATCTTCCTGTAAATCCCTGTTATATGAAAGGGGCAATCCCTTCATTACAGTTAGAAGTGCAAGGAGGTTGCCATAGATCCTGCCAGCCTTTCCTCTAATGAGCTCCGCTACATCCGGGTTCCTTTTCTGTGGCATTGCACTTGACCCTGTTGTGAAGGCCTCGGGCAATTCGACAAATCTGAATTCCTCGGTTGACCACAATATAAGCTCCTCAGCAATCCTTGAGAGATGCATAATAAGCATGGCTGCGTCTGATAGAAATTCTATAGCGAAGTCCCTGTCAGATACGGCATCAATGCTGTTTTGGGATATGTCATCAAAACCAAGGAGTCTTGCTATATAAGTCCTGTCTATGGGGAATGCCGTACCTCCAATTGCAGAGGCTCCCAGGGGAAGGGTATTTATCCTTTTAAAGGTATCTTGAAATCTCTCCTTATCTCTTTGCAGCATTTCAATATAGGCAAGGATATGATGCGATAGCAACACAGGTTGCGCCCTCTGCAGATGTGTATAGCCTGGCATCAAGGCGCTAAGATATTTTTTTGCGATATCAAGAAGTGTTCTCTGGAATTTCTTTATCAATGAAATTATTGTTTCTGTCTCTTCCCTCAGGTATAATCTGAGGTCAAGTGCCACCTGATCATTCCTTGACCTTGCAGTATGGAGTTTTCCACCCGCCTCCCCTATCTTTCTTATCAAGGCAGCTTCGATGTTCATGTGGATATCTTCAAGTTCTTTTTTGAACCTGAGTTTTCCGCTTTCTATTTTTCCTGCAATCTCTTTAAGCCCTTTTACTATCTTTTCAGAATCTTCCTTATTAATTATCCTCTGTTTGCCAAGCATCTTTGCATGTGCAATGCTTCCCTCAATATCATATCTCCAGAGGCGGTTATCAAAAGATATAGATTCTGTAAATTGCTCTGCTATCTTTGATGTCTTCCCTTTAAATCTTCCTGCCCAAGGTTTTTTCATATCATTTTTTGAAACCTTTTTAAACTTTTAGCCCTCTGTAAAGACCTATTTTAATCCTTAAGGTCTTAAGCATAAATTGAACTCTATAATATCGAGTAAGAAGAGGACTGTCAATAACAGCCTGTTTCTCCACTTTTAAAAATACTCGACAATAACAATTCTTTTAAAATAATATTTATTTGCGAATTTTACGGTATATGTCAAAATTGTAGAAAAAGTCAAGGAGGGACAAAATGACAAAGGTGGGGCGAAAGTATAAATGCAATATCTGCGGTAACGAGGTTGTTGTCACGCATGCCGGGGCTGGACAACTTGTTTGTTGTGGACAACCGATGGCAGCAATTGGAGATGGATTTAAGTGTGAATAAGGAGCTAAAATAGGCTTGTTTCTTTAAATTAGGAGATTCTATGAGTGCTATAGTATTAAAGCCTGATATATATTGGGTAGGTGCTATTGACTGGGCTATAAGAGATTTCCACGGGTATGAAGTACCTCACGGGACAACATACAACAACTATCTGATAGTAGATGATGAAATAACCCTTTTAGACACTGTTAAATACGACTTTGCAGAGGTAACCATTAAAAACATAAAGAGCCTTGTTGAACCTTCAAAAATTAAGCATATTGTAATAAACCACATCGAGAATGATCATGCTACAAGTATTGATAGAATAATGGGGCTAACACCAAATGCTACCATTTATATAACAGAAAGAGGCAAAAAAGGTCTCGAAAGATTCTTCGATATATCCAAGTGGAATATAAAAGTTGTTAAAACAGGGGATATGTTACATATTGGGAAAAGAACCCTCCTTTTTCTTGAAACTCCCATGCTTCACTGGCCTGATTCAATGATGACTTACATAAAAGAGGAGAAGATCCTTATCAGCCAGGACGGATTCGGTCAACATGTGGCGTCAGCAGAGAGATTCGATGATGAATTTATTCTACACCGATCCGTTTCAGAATTAGAAGACGCTGTTGTAGATTATTATGCTAATATCCTTATGCCCTTCGGGAATTTAATAAAGGCAAAGGTAGCGGAGATTCAGAAACTCGGATTAGAGATTGAAATAATTGCCCCTGACCACGGGGTAATCTGGAGGAAAGACCCTCAAAAAGTTCTCAAGATGTATCTGGATATGGCAGAAGGAAAAGCAGATTTGGCTGTATCAATCATATACGATACCATGTGGCATGGGACTGAGCTGATGACTTTTCCCATGACGGAAGGATTAAAAGAAGAGGGTGTTGAATGTAGGGTCATTAAGTTGAGGTCAACACCTATTAGCACCGCTATTAAAGTGTTCTGGAAGTTGCGGGGCTCTCTTATTGGCACGCCCACCCTAAATAATCTAATGCTCCCCAGTGTAGCCCGTTTTCTATACCAGCTAAGAGGTCTGAGGCCAAAAAACAGAATTGTTGGTGCCTTTGGGGCATATGGTTGGGGAGGTGGTTCGGTGAGAGAGGCTTATGAAGAGTTCAAGAAGATGGGATTGGAGACATTTGAGCCTGGGCTGCAGATCCTATACAAACCATCTTCAGATGATGATAAAAAATGTTATGATTTCGGCAGGGAATTTGCCAGAAGGTTAAAGGAATACCATTCGAAATATCAGTGAGGTGTAGAGATGTGGAGATGTACGGTGTGTGGCTATGAGTATGACGAAGCTGTTGAAGGAGTCCCTTTCGAACAACTTCCTGCTGACTGGAAGTGCCCTGTATGTAATGCTCCGAAAGAGGCATTCGAAAAAATACGATAAGGAGGTAGGAGATGTCAAAGACTGAAAAAAATCTTCAGGAAGCCTTTGCAGGTGAATCACAGGCAAATAGACAATATCTTGCCTTTGGGCAGAAGGCAGAACAGGAAGGATATAAGCAGATTGCAAAGCTGTTCAGGGCTGCTGCCGAAGCTGAGACAGTCCATGCGCATAATCATCTCAGGTTACTCAGTGGCGTTAAGAACACAAGAGAGAATCTTGAGGCAGCAATAAGTGGTGAAACCTATGAGTTCCAGAAAATGTATCCCAGGATGATTGAAGATGCAAAGGCCGAAGACAAAAAGGGTGCAGTTTTGAGCTTTAATTATGCAAATGAGGTAGAAAAGATCCATGCTGACCTCTATAAAAGGGCCATTGAAAATTTGGGCAGAAACCCCGAAGTAGATTATTATGTATGCCAGGTCTGCGGTAATACTGTTGAAGGAGAACCGCCGGATAAATGTCCTATCTGCGGCTCTCTAAAAAAGATGTTTAAAAAGATCGAATAATTATGTAACCTTCTATTGACCCAAAAAGTTGTTGAATAAATTTTTGAGCAATATCTGCATTATTCGGGCTGATGAGATCATTATTATTGCAGAAAGAGATCTCAGGTAAAAACTTTTAAATCGAAAAGGACGGAAAATATGCAAAAGCTATCAAGGTGGAAGATACCTTTTCTATCTCTTCTTTTCATATTCTTTTTAAGGGGCATAGTTTTATCTGAACAGAAAGGGAATGTAACCTCACAGACTATAATAAGTACACAGACCCAAAAGTGCATATGCTGCCATATCAAATATACCCCGGGAATAGTCAAGGATTGGTTTTCAAGCAGACATTCAAAGATAACTCTCGCAGAAGCCCTCAAAAAACCTCCTCTGGAGAGAAGGATCTCTGTTGACAATCTTCCAAAAGGGTTATCGGAGTGCGCTGTAGGTTGTTACGAATGCCATAGCCTTAACCCTGAAAGCCATCCAGATAGCTTCGAACATCAGAGTCTCAGGATACATGTCGTTGTTACTCCTAATGACTGCAAGATCTGTCATCCAACAGAGGTCAAGCAATTTTCAGGAAGCAAAAAATCTTATGCCCTCAAAAACCTCATGGAAAACCCTGTTTATAAAACATTAGTGAGTACTATAACAGCTGTTAGAAAGATAGAGAATAGAAAGATGATCTCCACTAAGCCTTCTGAAAGTACTCTCCATGAGACATGCCTCGGATGCCACGGTACGAAAGTAGAAGCAAAAGGTATAAAGCATATCACCACTAAAACTGGTGAGATGGTAGTTCCCAATCTAACAAACTGGCCAAGTCAAGGAATCGGAAGAGAAAATCCTGACGGCAGTCTCGGAGCCTGTACAGCATGTCATCCAAGACACAGCTTTTCGATAGAGGTGGCAAGGAAACCTTACACCTGTGCACAGTGCCACCTTGAGCCTGATGTGCCTGCATGGAATGTCTATGACGAGAGCAAACATGGAGATATCCTTTTTTCAAAAGATCATGAATGGAACTTCGATTCGGTACCGTGGATTGTAGGAAAAGACTTCAAGACGCCCTCGTGTGCAACATGCCATAACAGCCTGATAGTTTCCCCCACAGGTGGTGTGATAGCTGAGAGGACTCATGATTTTGGCTCGAGACTATGGGTCAGACTCTTTGGTTTAGTATATAGTCATCCCCAACCCAAATCCGGCAATACTACAATAATCAGAAATAAGAATGGCCTGCCATTACCTACCACATTCATTGGAGAACCTGCATCTGAATACCTTATTGATAAACCTGAGCAAGAAAAAAGATTGGCTACTATGAAGAATGTCTGTAAGGGCTGTCACTCCATTGATTGGATAAATGGTCATTTTTCAAAGCTTGAAAATACAATAAAAGAAACGGATGAGATGACCCTCGCAGCAACAAAACTTATGGTAGGTGCCTGGGAAAAAGGAATAGAGGATAAGAGCAATCCCTTTGATGAACCCATTGAACAGATGTGGATAAGACAATGGTTATTCTATTCAAATTCAATTCGGTATGCCTCTGCCATGACTGGTGCCCCTGATTACACGGCCTTTAAAAATGGCTGGTGGTATCTTAATGAAAACCTTCAGCATATGAAGGACTGGATAAAGTTCAAGAAGAATCGGATAGAGCGCAAGAAAAAAAGAAAAAGGGCCAGAACTAAATGAGGATAATTGCATTTCTCGGAAGCCCAAGGAAAAATGGAAATACAGAGCTTCTTCTTAAGGAGGCAATAAAGGGGATAGAAGACTCAGGTTTTAAAGTCAATGTCTTTAATCTGAATAATTTGAAAATGTCACCATGCCAGAATTGTGGAGGATGCGAAGACACAGGTATATGCATTTTTAAAGATGATATGGTTGAAATCCATGATGCAATCAGGGGAGCAGACAGGATAATCCTTGCATCTCCTATCTTTTTTTTTTAGTGTAAGTGCACAGGCAAAGATAATGATAGATAGATGTCAGTGCTTCTGGTGTGAAAAATACCTCCTGAAAAAACCGATCCCTGAAGGTCCACATGGTAGAAAGGGCCTTTTATTATTAGTCGGCGGACAAAAAAAGGAGATAGGCATTCAATGTGCTGAGGCAACAGCAAAGGCCTTTTTCAGGACAATTAACGTCCCTGAACATAAGACCCTTGGCTATTTAGGTATTGACTCAAAAGGTGAAATTGTAAACCACCCAACAGCATTGAGTGAAGCTTATATGGCAGGGAAAAACCTGATTATCCCAAACAAATAAAGGAGGGCAAAATGGCTTCAAAATTACCTGACCACTACCAGAGCATAAGCAGGAGGTTTAAAAGATATTCCAGTGCCTTGATTAACCTTGGAAAGGCTGCAAGGGAGGCTGGCCCTCTCGATGATAAGACATCTCACCTTATACAATTAGCAGCCGCTGCTACTATAAGGTCAGAGGGATCTGTTCATTCCCATACAAGAAGGGCCTTAGCAGCAGGTGCAAAACCTGAGGAAATACATCATGCATTAATCCTTCTTACGAGCACCACAGGATTTCCTACAGTAGCTGCTGCATTAAGCTGGGCTGATGATATCATAAAGAAAAAGAGGTCAAAGAAATAGTTTCATTTCTCTATATTCCCTTTCCATCCAAATTCGCCGATGAGGGGAACAAAAACGCACGGGGTATGGTATTCCTCAAAGAGTTTAACCTCGGATTTTTTTACCTTTAAAAGTTGTTGTGAGAAGCGCTCTCCAACCGGGGCGACAATTATACCTCCTTGAGACAGTTGATGGATAAGAGGGTCTGGAATCCTTGGAGTTCCAGCGGTAATTATAATCCTGTCAAAGGGGGCCTTCTCTGGCCATCCTAAAGTCCCGTCGCCAACCTTTACATATATGTTCTGATATCTAAGAGAGTGAAATTTTTCTTCTGCCTTATCAGCAAGTATTTCAACCCTCTCTACTGTATAAACCTCTTCTGAAAGCTCAGCAAGGACAACTGCCTGATATCCTGAACCAGTGCCTACTTCCAACACCTTTTCATTTCCCTTAAGTTCGAGAAGTTCTGTCATAACTGCAACCATATAAGGCTGTGAAATTGTCTGCCCTTCACCAATCTCTAAGGCCATATCCTCATAAGCTTTATACTGTATTGACTCATCAACAAAGAGGTGTCTTGGAACCTTTCTCATTGCCTTCAGGACACGCTCATCCTTAATCCCTCTTGGGATAAGCTGGGTCTTGACCATAAAATCTCTCAATTCTTCAAAACCCACTATTCCAGCCTCTTTAATATCTCCCTTGCAGCTATAACCCCTGAGGTAGATGCCTGGATAAGACCTCTACTCACTCCGGCACCATCGCCGACTGCAAAAAGGTTTTCTACCTCTGTCTCAAGAGATCCTGTAAGTTTGGGATACCTCGAATAAAACTTCACCTCAGCTCCATATAAAAGAGTATCTTCTGAATTTACGCCAGGGGCAATCTTATCAAGGGCATCAAGCATCTCCAGGATGTCAGACATATAACGGTAGGGCATGGCAAAGCTTAAATCTCCTGGGGTAGCATCCTTAAGAGTTGGTTTTATACTTCCTTTTGAGATCCTCTCAATCGTTGATCGCCTCCCTTGCTTTAGATCCCCGAGTCTCTGGACAAGTACACCCTTACCGAGAAGGTTCGCCAGCTCAGCTATATATCTCCCATATAATATGGGTTCGTCAAAGGGCTCTGTAAATGATGTGCTAACTAACAATGCAAAATTTGTGTTGCCCGTACTCCTGTTTGCATAGCTATGACCATTGACCGTCCAGATACCCTTTAGGTATTCCTTGACAACCTCACCGTAGGGATTCACACAAAATGTCCTCACTCTATCATGAAACTTTCTTGAATGGAATATGAGCTTCGGTTCATACGTTATCTTTGTTAGTAGCTCAAGCACAGAAGCATGCACCTCAACCCTGAGGCCTATATCAACGGGGTTTCTGAAAAGTGTAAGGCGCAGTCTTTTCGCCTCTTTCTCGAGCCACCTCGAACCCTCCCTGCCCGGGGCAAGGATCAGGAATTCAGAATAAATACTTTTGCCGTTTTGAAGCCTGATACCAACCGCTTTCTTTCTCTTTGTAATCACCTTTTCGGCTTTTAGATTGAATAGGGTTTCTATCTTTCGATTAAGGTCTTCTTTAATATTCTTCAGAAGGGCCTTACATCGATCAGTACCTATGTGTCTTATTTCTGAAGATACAAAAAGCAGATTATTTTCCGATGCAAGTCTTTTTATATCGAGTATTTTTGCTCTCTCTCCACCGTATGTCTCCTCTGGTGCACCGTACTTCACATAGATTTCATCAACATACTTGATCATAGATATGAGTTCATCCGCGCTTATGTATCTCGTGAGAAAACCACCAACCTCAGGAGAAAGGTTCAACTTACCATCACTAAAGGCACCTGCCCCACCCCAACCACTGAGAAGTGCGCACTCAGGACAGGCTGCACATGAAATTTCCCTTATCTTCATCGGGCATATTCTTTTTTCAAGGTCCTTACCTTTTTCGATGATAAGGATTTTTGCATCTTTCTTATGCTCGAGGATTTCAAGAGCAGAGAATATGCCGGCAGGACCCGCTCCAACGATTATTACATCATAATACCTTTTCAATGGTTGCTCCGAAAATGACATTTCAAATCTCCCCAGCCTCCTTTTCTAAAGGGTGGGGGATTACTTAACCCAAATAATGCAGACATTGTTCAAAAATTTATTTAACTCAAGTTTTATAATCCAATGACTTACTGGCAGGACACAGTATCTTCGCTCATTCTCGCCCCGATAAGATCGGGGCTCCGAGGCTTTTGCCTCACCCCCCTCATATCCCCCCTTGGTAAGGGGGGATGAAGG
>CAZXCW010000100.1:0-10575 GCA_964639385.1 uncultured Nitrospiraceae bacterium | reverse complement strand
AACATTATCACGAAATCCAGATAAATGGTATCAGCAAATTTTGTATTTTTTTGTATGTAGTATTCAGTGTTGACCCAAATTGGTACTAAAATTACCCCTGATAATCTGAGAACATCTCCACAGTTTGGACCATGGCATCTGCTATCTGTTGTTTTGTAATCAATCCCTTCACATTGTCAACCGAAGCGCTACCTGTACCATGTGTGACCAGAGCAACGGAAACCTGACTGGATTGCATCCTGGCGATGACATCTGAAAGCGTTGTCTTTTCCTCCACTGTTATGAAATCCTTATTCGCAATGTCGCCCAGTTTGATCGGTTTGCCAACCTGCCCGATAACCTTTAGCACAGAGTCCTTTGTGATGACCCCAATTATCCGGTTGATGTCACTTACCAGAAAACATGACGCAGATGGCTGTTCGGATACAATGCGCATAAATTCGTCGAGTGTATTCAAAGCCGGCACTGCCACAAATTGGGTATCCATCATGTCCCCCGCTCTTTTCAACTGGTGGAAGTTCGTATGCATCGCTTCAGGCATGTAGTGGCCATGCCGAACAAGCTTAAGAGTATATATACTCTCTTTAGATAACAGCCTTCGAATCCCGTAGCTGAGCGCTACAGTAATGGTCATTGGAATGATGACACTGTAATCAAGGGTCATCTCGAAGATCATAACGATCGCCGCCATAGCCGCACCAGTTGCTCCGCCGACCACGCCCGCCATTCCTGCAACGGCGAACGCTGGCGGGTCAATCGAAAGCCCTGGAAGCAACTGGTTTAAGATGATCCCGTAAGCTTCCCCTAAGGTTGCACCCATATAAAGTGCAGGTGAGAAAATTCCACCTGATGCGCCAGAACCTAGGGTCAGAGATGTTGCGATCAGCTTGAGAATGAAAAGGATCAGGAGCAGGTCGAGCTGTGAAAGGGTATTGGAAAGCACGTCCTGAATAGTGGAATAGCCGACACCCTCTATGTAGTAGTGTCCCTTAGTGCTCATCAAAAGATACATAGTGATGCCCACCAGGAACATGCCGATCATATGACGCGTGTAGTAGTTTCCTCTTACTCGCTTTTCGAAAAAATCTTCGAATCTGTAAATGGACTTTGTGTAGATTGCAGAAACGACGCCCATAATCACACCGAGGCCTACATAAGAAAATAGTACCAGCGGGTTAGTAATATGAAAGTAAGGCGTCTCAAAACCTGGTACCACAAAGGACGGATGTGGGCCAAAGAAAATTCGCCCTATGTACGCGGCTGTGGCTGTGGAGATCGCGACTGGAACCAGAGTCCTTACGCTGAACTCATGCAGCATAATTTCGACAGCGAATAGTACCCCCCCGATCGGGGTATTAAATGTAGCGGCAATTCCGCCCCCAGCACCTGCAGCAATCAAGGTAATACGTTGCCATACAGGCATGCGAAGAATCTGGCCCACAGTCGAACCAAAGGAAGAGCCGATTTGGATGATTGGACCCTCTCGACCTATCGACCCTCCGCTACCAATGGAAAGTGCAGACGCAAACGACTTGATTATTGCGACAATTGGCCGAATGATGCCGTTGTTATAGTAAATCGCATCCATCACCTCGGGTACGCCGTGTCCCTTTGCCTCTGGGGCAAAGTTTTTGACAAGGAAGGCGACGCCTACGGCACCGAGCACAGGTACGAGGATTACAAAAGGCCCCCACGGGCTGACCGGAGTATAGACGTTGGCATTATAAAGTACAGAAAATTTTCCTAAGAGAAACAGATTGTGGAAGAATGCTATGAGACCGCGGAACACTACCGCACCCAGTCCTGCAACCGCTCCGACCGGGATTGACAATAAGAAAAGGCTAATTGGGCCAAGTGCTTTTGTCTGCGGTATTTCTTTCATTTCGAAAAAAGGATTGTTATTCTGAGGAGTATTGGTACGAGAAATATCATCTTACTAAAACCGAAGATCGGCTCTGCCCGATTGCAATGTTGTAGAAGAAAGTAATTGGTTTCTAAGAAGCTATCAACAAAAGTGAGCATTTACAGTCCGAACTTTTTGAATACATGGTATTTTGGAAAATCGATACCGAAGGTGAACAAAGCCGAGAACCCTATGATAGAAAAGACCTGGGATAATTTGAGAGGTGGAATGAAGATCCCGTGAATACCTAATAAGGTAAATCCGACGATAGTAGCACCGGTAGAGAGAATGAGTGCCTTGCCCGGCCATGATGACCAGAAGTATCTTCTCTCCCTTACAATGAATACTCTAAACTGGCTGGTAAAAACGAGCAAGAGCATGGTAAAGGTTTGTAGTTCCTGCCAATTGAGACGGAAGTAGTTTACCCCGAAGAGGATTGCGATTGTACCCTCTACCACTAAGAGCAATCCTATTATAGACGATGCTAAAGTGATATTCTTCACATCCCACTTATTTGGATTGGTTGTATATTTGACATTGTCCATTGACAGGGACATTGTTACAAAATCATTTGCAAATACAAGAAGGGTCATGCCCAGTAGGGTAAGAACCATCCTGTGAAATAAGAAAAATCCTAAGGTAAGCAAACCGATAAATTGTATAACCTTGGCAACCTTATTTATGACCCAGGACAACATTCTTTGATATGCTTGCCTGCTCGTTCTTATCGCGTCAATAATTACCCGTATGCCCGGTTCAGTCAGTACCACGCTTGCAGATGCTTTTGCCACATCCGTTGAATTACTCACTGCTATTCCCATTTCTGCCTGTTTCAATGCTGGTGCATCATTGACTCCATCTCCTGTCATTCCTACCATGTGCCCCGTGGACTGCAAAAATTTCACTATTTTATACTTGTCCTCAGGATATATTTCAGCAAAACCATCGCATTCTCCAACAATTTTTATTTGTTCATCTTCGCGTAAGCCCTCGAGATTTGCCATTCGAATAATGTTACTTCCGATCCCTACCTGAGAGGCAATTTCCTTAGCTATAGCAATATTGTCACCCGTAAGCACCAGCGGTTTTATTCCTAACTTTTTTGCCTCTTCTATCATGTCTCTTGAATCCGGCCTGGGCGAATCAGCCAGTGCTAACAAACCAACATAGCGAAGATTATCTAAGTCATCGCTGTCTGCCATGGCAGTTGCAAGTGTCCTGTATCCTTTCCTGGATAGGGCATCTATTGTCCTGTTGATCTCTTTCTGGGTCTCTCTGTCAATTCCTTTGCACAGAGATAGAATTATTTGTGGCGCACCTTTTGTTACCCTCAACTGCTTTCCATTTCCTTCAACAGTCGCTTCTGTTCTCTTCATTGAAGGATCAAAGGGTGTATATGATAGCTGTTTGTATGCATGAAAATTTACCTCGGTATTCTTTGCATATTCGATGACTGCGAGATCTATTACATCCATGCTTTCTTCTTGTGAAGCTAAACAGGCCGTTATTATTACTTCCTCTTGCTTATATCCCGAGAATGGGACGGTTTCGGTAACTGATAGTTTGTTTTGCGTTAACGTACCGGTCTTATCGAGGCAAAGGACATTGATCGAGGCTGCATCTTCAATTGAATCGAGCCGAGTAACGAGTATCCCTTTCTTGACAAGTTCCATTGCGCCTACGGCTTGTACGACAGTGACTAAGGCTGGAAGGGCTACTGGTACGGATCCCATAAGGAAAATTGTGGCCAAAGTAAGGATCATCAAGATATTTTCTTTGATATTTGTTAGCACACCGTATAGGAGAACAAGAATGAGCGCAGCGATACCCGCATACATCATATATTTGATTATAGAAAGCATTATTTCCAGCTGATGGGATTTTGGTTTTGCTATTGTTACCAATTCGGCTGTTTTACCAAAATAAGTATTTATGCCGGTGTTGACTACTATGCACCTGGCTTCTCCACGCTTCACGAGGGAACCTGAATAGATAATGTCCGATTGATGTTTTTTCGCAGGAAGGGATTCTCCTGTCAGGGCTGATTCATCAACAGAAAGCTCACCATTCATAATCTTGGCATCGGCAGGCACGATATCACCCAGTCCTGTAACAATGATGTCTCCAGGCACAATTACCCGGGCATCTTCTATAACCCATTTCCCCTCCCGTAATACTTTCGCTCTCATAGCTAACTTTTTCTTGAGAAGTTCGACTGCTTTCTGTGAACCAAGGGAATGTATCTGCCCGATAATGGCATTTATCGTCAAGAGTGAAAAAATTACTATTGTTTCAAAATAATGTCTCAATACAAGTGAAAGTACCATTGCCAGTTCCAATAACCATGGCATGGGGCCCCAGTAACGTAATAAGAACTCAAGGAGGGAATTCTTTTTTTTCTCTCTTATTTCGTTGTATCCAAATATCTCAAGACGATGCCTGACTTCGGACTCTGCGAGGCCATCTCCTGGCGTCTCTAAAAGTCTGAGAGTCTCCTCTGGGGGGATTTCTTTATATTCGGATGTGCTCCTGACTCTAAAACCAGGCTTCATAGAAAATTCCTGATTCAACCCAAACAGTAGAATGAATGTTATGGTTGATACTCCAGACAATGGGGATTCCCAGAATACGGCCTAATGGAACCGTATTTCGGTTCATTTCCTCTATCTCCTCCCTCTTTTTTTTGATTGTCTTTCTCATTTTTATTCAGCCTTGTGCAAACAAAACATCATACCTCCACTATTCCTCAAGAGAAGAGTATGAAGGTCACTTCATACTGAGCAGAGGGACGAGGACTATGCCGATAAAGTCCTGAAAGAAGTGCATCACAACGGGAGCAATTAGGCTCTTTCTCCACATATAGACGAGAGCAAAAACTAAACCCATAAAACCGACGGTTACTACCCCAGCCGATCCCTCAAAGCCGTGCCCGAGCGAAAAAATTACCGCTGACAGCAGCACAGCCGTAGCCGGGCCTGCAGTGATGGCTTTTAAACGCAGTATGAGGTACCCACGGAAAATGGTCTCCTCCGCTATGGCAACAATAATGACCAGGATGAAACCCAGCAGAGATTCTGCCATGCCTCCAGTGGCCGATAATGAAGGCAGTGGCGTGGACGGGCTGGAAAACCCGACTGCCAGCAAGGCGCTTTCGAGTAGACCAGAAGTAAAGAATAGGGGAATAAACAGCCCGACGCCTAGGGCTATTTCTTTCCAGACGTTTTTGAATGTCCAGCCAATCCAATCTATGGGTTCACTGTTACGCCAGATAAAGAATAGAATCAGGCTAACCAGGGCAAGGTCACGCAGAATAGTAGCAAATGCCACGAGCACAAAGCTCAAACTGCCTTGCCTAACCGCGAAAAAGGAAAAGACCATAGAAGGTACAATAAGAAAAAGGAAGACAGAGACCTCAATAAACTGCTCATTCCAACTGGACTGGACGCTACTTTCTTTTTGAGGCGTACTGTTATTTGGGTTGGTTGTCATGAATAGCACCTCTTAAAAATTGTTACTATAAAAGCTGCCAGTGCTTATCTCCAGACAAACAGAACAAGTTTCCAACCATATTCTATTTTCTGTAGAATATTCCACTTCCCAGTATCTCGAGCATCTCTTCTGTAATTTTCTCCTGCCTGACATATTTCTGCAGCAAATTAAGATCTGAGCTTCGCCTCTTTATGTTTTTTTGCGGACCCTTTCCTCAGATGATATTATAATAAAGTACAAACCTCAAAACGAATATTCCTGAATATAACTGCAAAACTTTGGATTACCTTTCGATTATTTTACTTTCTTACCACAAGGACAGGGACCTTTGTATCTTTATGTATAACTCCAAATGTAACACTTCCGAGAACTGCTGCCTTTATGGCACTTCTACCATGAGATCCCATAACAATAAGGTCAACTTTCGATTTTTCAGCCTCCCTTATAATTTCCTCCTCTGGATGGCCCGATCTGATAACCTTTTTTAATTTGACATTATTCTCTTTACACAATTTCTCAGCCTTTTCGATATAAGTGTCAGCAGCCTGCCTGAGATAATCTTCAATAGGCTCTGCGAGATGTGTTGGAGCAGCTACGGCAGGAATAGATTTGGTAACAAATAAACTTTTGTCGATTACACTTAGTAACGTTATTGTTGCACCGGTTTGTTTTGCGAGTTCAATAGCGTATTCAACTGATTTCTGTGCCGTTTTCGAGCCATCCGTTGGTACAAGTATCTTTGAGATCATAAAGCCTCCTTTTATAAATTATCTTTGTTATTCAACTATAACAATCATTGCAGTATTTTAGCAGTATTTTAAAAGACTTTTATAACGTTTGTTTGTAGAATGAATACCTACAACATAATAGTTCTGACTCTCTCGATACATTTAATCCAGCTTATTCATACAACAGGCTATATTTCCAGAAGGAGACTGCATTATTGCTCATTCTCGGTCGTTTCGACCTTCGAGGAATTTTCTTGAAAAAACATTTTGTTTTTTCAAGAAAATAAAACCGCTCAAATGAGTCTCCTTCTGGAAGCACCCAGAATAATTTATGAATAATCTGGGTTAAGATTAATCTCAATTACGATAAAAGTCATTTCGGACACATGGGCGGAACAGTTGCTTATTTTTTTGACTACTGGAGATTCGGATAATTTACTTTATTCTCCTAGCGAGATAAAGGGAAGCAGGAATGGTAGTACTGATAGCAACGCTTTATAATAGAGATGCACTACCTTCCAATAGAAGAGATCAACAGTATACGATATATAACAAGTTCAACGGCTTACCTTCAAATTATGACGGATCAGGTAGAGATGCATCCTATAAAAACACGCTCTATCTCGCTTTTTCAATACAGTTATAATTTATTGATAAAAGATTTAATTTTACATAATATGGTAGTCTTTTGCGAAATAGAGCGCTTTATTATTTGAATGTATCGAGAATATATTCTGCTATCTGCTTTGCGAAATCATCTGGAATTTTATCCTTGTCGAAACTTGGCATACCGGGACCAGGGTTTCTCATAATATTGATAATATCCTCTGGCTTTTTAATATTATGAGAGTTTAAGTCATTTCTGTGTAGAGATTTTTTAGCATTGAATATGTTACTGCCATCAGGATGACACATAATACAATATTGGTTAAACAGATTTTTCCCCATACTGCTCTTTGTTTCCTCATTTGCAGAACTGACCTTGTTCAATGGATATGCCGCCACTGACAAAATGAATATGATAAGTAGTAACCTCTTCATTTTTAATGTACCTCCTTTCCTAAATTTACGATCCAGAAGTTGGTTTCAATGCTTCTCAGAAAACAACGCTTTTGCTACCAATACTTCGGACGTTATTCCTATGGTTGTGACTGTATTGTGGTATATTATTTGCCATTCCTCTAAACTGATATAATCGATTAATCTAATAGGGCGACATCCACCTACAAATTTAGGATTCAAATGATATAGTCTATCCCATATCCATGTGATTATTCTACTTAAAAAATTTTCGCCTCGGGTGAGGCTGACATTACAAAGGAGTCCATCAGGCTTGAGAATTTGATGGGCTTCAGAAAGAACATGAAGGAGGTCATCAGGAGCCAGAAGGTCAAAAACATATGTCGAAAGAAAGTGATCAAACAGTTTTTTATGGACATTTAGATTCTTTGTGCCGTCAAAAACCTTTAATTCGACTCGATGCCCCCAGTGACTTAGACGCTTATGTGCCAGTTCTACCATTGTGGTACTGATATCTATACCATAATAGGTACACATTTGTGGTAAATAGCTGGAGAGTAATTGCTCTGCAAGCTTTCCGGTTCCAAAACCGAATTCGAAGACTGCAGATGAATGTTCTAAGTCTGCATGGGCGATAAGATCCTTTATCGCTGCGTGTTCGTAAAAGATCTGCCAATCTTGCTTTGGGCCGAAGCGGTCATAGAATTCTTTGGCTTTAGCCGGTGAGAATACTCTACTGGTTTTTTGCTTTTGCCTCACAACGCTCGAACTTAGGAATTGTTTTTCTATTCTGAGTCTTCTCTCTTTTTAATATAATTATCCCGCTATTCTCGCTTTTTAACAATTGGAGAAAAACGTGAGGAGGTTTATTGTTGTGGCAAAGCTGAGACTGACTGATGTAATATAATTCCTGCATTATTTTCAATGTGATAGAGCATAAGGGTCTGATGTTCAAGAAATACTAAATTCAAAATAAAGAAAGAACCATAATCTCAAAGCAAACTGCTAATCTATTTTGCCTTTTTTCTTTTTGATTTTGTAAAAAACTTTCTTATCTCCTCTTTTTTGTGCAGCTTTATTTCTGGAATGAGTTTTAGAAAATCATCCTTCTGGCACAGCGCTGTCCCAGGCCTTAATGTTGTAGCTGTTCCAGCAGCTACTGCATATATCAAGGATTCCCTAAAAGTCCTGCCATGAGCTAATCCATATACAAATCCGGCTACAGCAGAATCACCAGCACCAATTGTATTTTGCACCTTTACCTCGGGAGGAGAAGCCAGATATTGTTCTTTTTCTCCAATTAGAAGGATACCCTTTGCTCCCATGGAAACAAGGACATTTTTTACTCCTTTTTCACGAACGCTGTATGCCTCACAGATGATTTCTTCTATGCCTTTCAATTCTTTACCTACCAATCGGCTCAATTCGTGGACATTCGGCTTAATAGCATCAGGAAAGCCCTCAATTCCAACCGTTAGGGCATCTCCATTAGTATCCAATATAACTCTGGCTCCCTTATTTTTAGCTATTTCAATGATTTTGCGGTAAATTTCGGGATGTACCCCGGGAGGAAGGCTCCCGCTAATGACTACTATTTCAGGTTTCTCGAGCTTTTCGACCTTATGAATTATCTGCATTATTTCATATGGTTTGATTTCAGGCCCGCTGGCACTGAATATTGCCTGGCTGTGTGTGCTGATATCATTGACAATAATGTTCGTGCGGGTCTCGCCTGGAATTCTTATAAAGTCGCAGGTAATTCCTTCATTAAGTAGTCGGCCCTCGAGTTCTTCTCCAGAAAATCCACCGACAAATCCAATCGCCCTATTAGCAACTCTCAGGGTCATTAACACCTTGGATACATCTATCCCTTTGCCGCCGGCGTACCTTTCCTCTTTCGCAATTCTGTTAGACTGATCAGGCTTTATCTTCTCGATCCACAATGTCCTGTCTAAAGCAGGATTAAGAGTTATCGTGTAAATCATTTCTGCTTCCAAATAAGTATTATAAATCCAGTTCTCTCTAAAATTGATTCTGGATTCTCTCTTACACAGGAATGACAGGCTAAAATATTTATCTGTATCATTATCGGACAATACTGATTATACATAAGAAAAAAACTATGCCTTTTCTTTTTCATCCATTCTCTTATACGGAATTGGTATGTATTGAACCGATGGCCGTCGTTGCATGGCCTGTGGAAACAGATCCATAAGTTGATAAATCTCCTCAGGCAATCCAACAGCTACGGGGAGACCAAATTTTTTTGCCTCTTCAGATACTATGGGATAGTCATGTGTCCATCTGCCCTCAGTGAGTGTAGTAGCTACCTTTTCTGCAGTTTCTTCATCCATTCTCTCGATTAATAAATTTTTAACGAAACTTTTCATCTGGTCTAATGCCTTTTGTGCTACATCAGCAAGAATAAGCGTCTTATCATCTATGTCCTTGGGCTCTTTCTCTTTTATAATCTTTAGAATCGATACTGCGGGGTACTCACCTAACTGAGGGTCAATAGGTCCTAATACAGCATTTTCATCCATAATGACTTCATCGGCTGCGAGGCATAAAAGGGTACCACCAGACATGGCATAATGGGGAACAAAGATTGTTACCTTTGCCTTATGCCGCCTGAGAGCCAAAGCAATCTGTTCAGCAGATAAAACAAGACCGCCAGGCGTATGTATGATAATATCAATTGGCATGTCTTCAGGAGTAAGCCTCACAGCCCTAAGGATTTCTTCAGAATCATTTATGTCTATATATCTCATAATTGGAAAACCAAGAAATCTCATCGTCTCCTGACGGTGAATAAGGGCTATAACCCTAGAATTCCGTTTCTTTTCAAGCTTCCTGATCAATCCGAAACGCTTTGCCTGCATTAATTTTTGTTGGAGTATTGGCAAAACAGAAACAAGGATGATAAAGATCCAGAAAATATTCCAGATATTGCCCATGGTTTCCTCACTCCTTTTAAAGGTTTTCTTAAATGCTGATTACAGCACAGGAATATTAAATAATACTAAATAGTTGGTAAAATTTCATAACAAACTTTATGCAAATAGCCTAAAGTGAAATAAACTGAGGAAAAATGGGGAGGGGGAGGGTTAGGGGTGGGTTATGTATGATTTTTACCCTCCCCTTTATCCGCCTTAGGCGGATTTCATCCCTTCTCCTACGAGTCAAAGACCGTCAAGAGAGGGGTATCCTGCTGCTTGTTACAGGTTGTTCATTTATTTACAGCAAAATATTGTTTGACCCCTATGTAAATGATTTATTTTGATTCTGTTTTTGCTTTTTGGCATAAAGAATATAAGGTTTCGGAATATATGTCATGTAGCCATGTCTGTTTCTCTTTGTGCTTTTCTGGTTCATCTTTTGCTGAAGAAGCCTCAATAATTGGACACAGGTAAAACTCCTCTTTAAAGCAGTAGT
>CAZXCW010000099.1:0-10591 GCA_964639385.1 uncultured Nitrospiraceae bacterium | reverse complement strand
GCAAAAGAAACCGCTCAAATACTATGCCCCGCCTTCTATTTAGTTTATGATTGATGTACACTAAGGTATCAAAAAATAAATTTTTTCACAATATCTGCATTTTCTCAATTGCATTAATTGGGTTAATGATAAGATAGTTCAGAGAGAAACTGGTTTGAAGATCAAAAAGAAGACATATAGGGGGGAGGCAATGAAAAGGCAAAAAGAAAGGAGGCATGTTCCGAGAGAAATCCTGCAATCGCCTGATTTCGGGATCATTTACCTGAAAAGTAAACAGGGTTGTCATACTTTACCAAAAACTGGGGCCGATACCCTGCTTGTTAATATTCTAAACAAGAGTAAATCAGGAGTTTTTATTCAATCTCCTCTTAGGTTCAGGGCTCTTTCATCGCTTGATCTGCTCATAAGAGACTCTGAGAGAAAGGTCTGGATACCTGTCAAAGGAAAGGTGAAATGGATAAAAGGTTATCATCCCAAACGGGGTTACTATCCTTTAGGGGTAGAATTTGACAAACAGTCGCTCAATATGGATATCCCCAGAAAAGCATTTCAAGACAGACAAAAAAGAATGATTACCCCCTCTGATATTGACTTTTTCCTTAACACAAAGCTTTTTAACGCTATACCCCGGGAATCTATATGTCCTTTGCTGAACAGTCTGAAATTTAAATTCTGTAAATCCGGGGAAAGGTTCGTTTCACAGGGCGATAAAGGTGACAAGTTATACATCATACGCAGCGGATCATGCATAGTAAATCTTGAAAAAAACAATAAACTCTATCCGGTTGCTCGTCTTAAAGAAGGTAATGTTGTGGGAGAAATGGCGGTTCTGACTGGCGAACGCAGGAGCACCCATGTAGATGCAGAGACAGATATGGAATTGTGGAGTTTGAGCCGTGCAGAATTTGATGTCCTGTCACAAAAATATCCGGACCTGAGGATTTTTCTAACTGAGATAGTTACACACAGGTTTTCAAGTTCAAAATTGATTGCCTCAAGGACAATCGGGAAATATATCATAAGTGATATAATCGGCCGTGGAGGCTGGAGCATTGTGTACAAGGGAATTCATGGAAAGCTGAATCTGTCTGTTGCCATAAAGATGCTTAAACATAATATGGCCATGGATCCTGATTTTATGGAAAAGTTTCAAAACGAAGCAAAGACTATAGCGCGATTGAATCATCCTGGCATCGTAAAAGTATATGACATAGAGGAACTTTTCCGGACAGTCTTTATTGTAATGGAATATCTTGAGGGTGTATCTCTGGAATATATTCTCGAACGTATGCCGAAGATGACACCCCAGGGCATTTTAGATATAATTCTGCAGGTATGTTCTGCCCTGGCTTACGCTCATCAACATGGAATCATACATCAAGACATCAAACCAGCCAATATCTATTTACAACCTGATGGCAGCGTAAAGATTGTTGATTTTGGATTAGCCTGTCCCCCGGGCAATATAGATTTTGGCCTCCCTGGAACTGTTTACTATATGGCGCCTGAACAGATACAGGCTGACCCAGTTGATGAACGCACTGATATATATTCACTCGGCATCACAGCTTATGAGATGATTACAGGGAAGAAACCGTTTATGGAAGACGATATAGGTAAGTTAATGGAGTTACATATTAATGAAGAAATTCCGGACCCGCATTTATCAGTGCCTGATTTGCCCGTTGAGTTGCACAGATTTCTCATGAAGAGCACCCGAAAAAAACCGGCTGAAAGGTATCAAAATATTTCTGAAGCTGTGAGTGAACTGAAACCTTTGGCAGAAAAATTAGGATTAAAACCTCATACACAAAAAACTGAAAAGGGCAAGATTATGGGTTTGTTTCTATTTTATCAGGATAGGCACCAGTTAGCTCTAAATCAATTAATAGATACGTTTAATAATAACGTTTCAAAAATAGGGGCTGTGCTGAGAGTTACTCATGTGGAAGGTATTTAGGGTAGAATTACAGCACAGAAATGAGATTCATGAATATGCAGAATAAAGAAAATCTCAACGACGAAAATATCCTGGATCTTATAAGAGAGGTTTACAGAGAGAATTATCAGGATGACAATATCCAGCTTATCGAAAAAGTCCTTTCAGATGTCAGAGATCTTTTTGACGGCAAAAGGAAAGGCTTCCTCAGGTGCGACACAAAATACCATGACATTTTTCACACCCTGCAGGTTATCCATCCTTTTGTAGGCATAATAGACGGATGGAACAAAAGCGGAAATAGTCCAAAGATCCCTAAAGAAATGTTCAATTTAGGAATGATAGCAGTTCTACTCCATGATACCGGTTATATAAAAACAGAAGGTGACATTGAAGGCACGGGCGGTAAGTATACCTTTGTTCATATCCAGAGAAGCGCAGAGTTTGCAGATTATTACCTTTCGCCGATGGGCTTTGCAAGAAATAAGATAGCGAGCGTAAAAAATATTATCATGTGCACCGGCGTACTGGCAGATCATGGAAAAATTCCCTTTGGTTCTCAAGAGGAATGTTTGACAGGATATGCCCTGGGTACTGCTGATCTTTTAGGACAGATGTCAGCAGACGACTACACCGAAAAACTTCCTGCACTCTATCATGAATTTGAAGAGGCGTATAATTATGAGGGGAGAGAAAGAATCCGTGAAAAAGGGATAGTAATTTTCAACAGCATGAATGATTTGATCAGGAATACTCCCCAATTTTACGAGGCAACGGTTAGGGAGCGTTTTAAAAAAATGGGCTCTGTGTATCAATACCTTGCTCACCATTTTAAGGATTCACGAAATTATTTTATAGATGAGATAGAGGACAACATTAAAAAAATAAGACTGGCAGATTCAGGTCAGCCTTCCGGAGTTTCTCTTTAAAAGAGACCTTTTTACCCAAATAATACAGATATTGCTCAAAAATTTATTTAACATGAATTACTATAAACCCATAGTATTTAGGCAGGACATAGTATTCTCGCTCATTCTCGCCCCGATAAAATCGGGGCTCCGAGGCTTTTGCCTCTTCATATTAGAGTATTTTTTATTGAATATCGGCAAAAGAAACCGCTCAAATACTATGCCCTGCCTTCTATTTAGTTTATAATTGATATAACTAAGGTATCGAAAAATAAATTTTTTCACAACATCTGCATTATATAGATGGATTTTTTTGGGCTTTAAGATCTGTTACTTTCTTACTCCCTTTGAGAACATATAGATAATGATATAATCCTTTTGGATAGAAGAAAAGTGGTATCCTAAATACCTATGGAAAATACATGAATAACAAGGATTACTATAAGACACTGGGTGTGAATGAAGATGCTACTGCTGAGGATATTAAGAAGACCTACCGTAAGTTAGCCTTTCAATATCATCCTGACAGAAACCCGGGCAATGAAGAGATGATGAAAGAGCTCAATGAGGCATACGCTGTCCTTTCAGATCCCGTAAAAAGAAGAGAGTATGATTCCTATAGACAGAGTTATGGTTCATTCGCAAGAGACAGGTTCAGGCAGGCGTACACAGAGCAGGATATCTTCAGGGACTCGGATATTTATCACATCTTTGAAGAACTCAGTAAGGTATTCGGTTTCACCAGACCTGAAGATATCTTCAGTCGTAACTCTTTCTACGGGACACAGTATAGAACTTTTGAATTCAAAGGTCCTGGATTTTCGGGGAGAAGTTTTTTCTTTTTCGGGCCGATGTCAAAGGTCTATCAGGACATTATGAAAGAATCCACATCCCAGACAGGCCGGGCGCCAGCCTATAAACCTTCTCTATCTTCCAGAATACTCCTCAAGGGCTTAGAGGCATTCCAGAGGCATGTTGCAAAGAAATATGGACTGGAATTGCCTGAGAGGGGGAAGGATATTCAGGATGAGATCAAGGTTACTCCTGAAATTGCGTCCTCCGGTGGTAAGGTTCGATATCACTATATGAAACCCGGTGACTCACGTGAACTTATGATTAAGATTCCACATGGAATAAAGGAAGGCCAGAGAATAAGGCTCAAAGGCATGGGCAGGGACGGAAGTCATGGTGGAGAGCCCGGTGACCTTTACCTCAGGGTCAAAATCCGCATTCCTTTCCTCGACAGGATAAAAAAGTTTCTAAGGGTTTAGCCCAGATAATGCAGATATTGCTCAAAAATTTGTTAGACTCAAATTTTATAATCCAATAACTTACCGGCAGGGCACAGTATCTTCGCTCATTCTCGCCCCGATAAGATCGGGGCTCCGAGGCTCTTGCCTCTTTATATTAGAGTATTTTTTATTGACTATCGGTCTACGACCCGTAGGGCAAAAGAAACCGCTCAAATACTATGCCCTGCCTTCTATATTAATTGCACTTTTTTGGGTGCAGGATATTAGAAACCAAAAAAGTATTCAGGTAGTTTAAGGGATGTTATAAAATATTTAAGAGGAAAGATGTGAAAAAGAAATCCAGGGAGCCTTTTGTACCTGTTGAAAGACAGGAGACCATCCGTCAGAAAATAATATCCTTACTTGAGGGCAGGACCCTCTCAGCCAGAGAAATATCTATTGAAGCCGGTGTTTCCGAGAAAGAAGTATATGAACACCTTGAACATATCCAGAGGACAATCAACAAAAGAGAACATAATCTTATTGTTACTCCTTCGGCATGTAAAAAATGTGGCTTTGTATTCAAAAAGAGGGACAGGCTTAAAAAGCCGAGTAAATGTCCTGTGTGCCGTAATGAGGTAATACGGGAACCTCTTTTCTCTATAAGGAAAATTAGTTAACCCAAATAGTGCAGACATTGTTCAAAAATTTATTTAACTCAAATTACTTGCAGACATGACATTTAGGCAGGGCATAGTATTTTCGCTCATTCTCGACACGATAAATCGTATCTCCGAATCTGCATTATGTAGATGCATTTTTCGGGTTAATATTTAATGTTATATGATTCAGGGAGGTTACGGTGAAAGGTAAATCAAGGATAGTATTATCATTAGTGTTCATATGCATACTTGCATTTCTTGGGTTTCTCATGGCAGATCAGGACAAAGAAAAGGCTGCAGTAGATGCTTCAAAGGCGTGGCTGAAATTAGTTGATGAAGGCAAATACTCTGAGAGCTGGGACAAAGCTACAGAATACTTTAAGAATGCTATTACCAGAGAACAGTGGAAGACATCATTGAAATCTGTCAGAAGTCCTCTTGGTAAGGTCCTGTCAAGAAACCTTAAATCTAAACAATACACAAAGACTCTCCCCGGTGCCCCGGATGGCGAATATGTTGTTATCCAATATGAGACATCTTTTAAAAATAAACAGCATGCGATAGAGACCATTACACCGATGTTGGATAAAGATGGAAAGTGGAGGGTATCAGGCTACTATATAAAGTAGTTACTTTTTAATAAGCATAAAATAAGACAGAATTTACTCCATATAAATTATGAAAAACAAAGTTGTTCTTATAACAGGGTCTAGTAACGGGATCGGCAGGGAGACTGCCTTCAAATTTGCCTCTGAAAAGGCAAAGGTTGTCTTAACTTATTGTAATGACAGGCTGAGCGGACAGAATACAGAAAAAAGATGCAGGGAGCTTGGGGCCCCTGAAACATTACTTGTCGAGTTGGATCTCAGGGACAATAAAAGCATATTAAACGCTGTTGATAAAGTTGTTCAGACGTTTGGAAAGATCAATATTCTCATAAATAACGCTGGTGTCGCGGTCTGGAAGCCGTTAAAGGAACAAAGCCTTGCTGAAATTGAAGATCAGATCAGGACAAACCTTGAAGGGCTTATCAAGATGACCTGGACATGTCTGCCCCATATAGAAGACATGGTAATCAACATAGCAAGTGGTGCTGGCCAGACAGGCTTTGCGGAACTCGCCCCTTATTGCGCCGCTAAATTTGGTGTGCGGGGCTTTACCCAGGCAGTTGCGCAGGAGATATCAGGACCAGAGATCTACGCTGTCAATCCTGACATGACCAAAACGAGGATGAGCGGTTTTCGGGGGCGGCCTGCTGAACAGGTTGCCCAGATTGTATTAAATACGGCAAAGGGCAAATACGGAAAGACATCAGGCAGTGATATTAACGTCTGGGATTATTATAAGTGATTTGGATATGCTTCTACTTTAAGATTAAACTCCTTGACCTCTATCTTTATTTTGTAAATCTCATCAATATCATAACCTGAATAGAGGTATGAAAAGATTGTATTATTCGTAAGCAGGGGATCAAGGTTGTCATTTATATGACCCATTCGCATAAGTTTATTCCATAACTGCGTGCTCCTGATTGGAGAAAACTCTGTAAGGTGTATCCTCACATCAAGGGATTTCAAAAAATTGATACTATCCTTTAGCTCTTTGATATCCTGTCCCGGAAGCCCATACATTATGTAAACGCCTATCTCTTTTTTCGAGAACCCTTTTTTCTTTAATAACCTTACAGCCCTCTCTACGTCATTATTGTTTACTTTATTTCCTGTGCCTTTTTGCCTTTCAGGATTTACTGTCTCAAGACCTAATCTTATTGTCCTGAAATTTGCTGCCTTCATTAATGTGGCAGTCTCTTCATCAATAAACCTCGCATGGAGGCCATTTGGGCAGTGAAACCTGCCTTTGAACCCTTCTTCAATTAGAGTCCTCAGGATTGGCTTGATATGATTTTCTGGTTCAACGAGAAGTGCATCATCATAGAAAGCATAGTCACAAACACCGATTCCACATAGTTCCTTGATCTCTTTCAATACTTCATCATGTGGAAGCCTATAATACTTATCTATCAGAAGTCCTGATGCACAATATGAGCATTTAAATGGACATCCTTCTGATGTAAGAAGTGGAGCAAAAGGGTATTTATTGTAAAGATTAAGCCTGTAATAAGGGATCTGGTCTCTCTTCCTTTTAATTCTGATTCCAAGGTCATGCAAAGCAGAATCAATACTATCAATTCTCCCTTTATGAGCAAGGTCTGCACCAGAATTCTCATAGGCATGTTCTGTATAAAGGGTTGCGTATATCCCGCCAAGGACAACCGGCACACTGCCCAACATCTCCCTTATGATTTCCACTGCCTTCTGAACACCAGGATACCAGTAACTCATAACACATGTCAGCATCGCAGCATCAACCGGAGAGGAGGCCTTAAGTCTTTCCACAAACTCACTAATACTGATCCCATATCTTTTGTATAGTCTTGGTATATCCTTTAATATGTGAGGTTTTTCGACTTGCTCTGTTTTGAATCTTCCTATACCGTACCTTTTTACTTCAAAGGAGTCCATGCAGTCAATGAATGAAAGCTCTACATCAAAACTACTAAGATGCTCTGCTACTTTAAGTAGTCCAAGCGGCCTTACCCAGAAGTTAAAGGCAGCAAAGTCGTATATCCAGGGATTAATAAGCAGGATTTTCTGGCTCATGGTTTTATTTTATAACTTCATATCCACAAACGCTTAGTCTCTCAAATGAGGTTTACTTTTTAATCTCTCAACAGGCAGATAAAGTATTGATTAAGAAGTATTGATGATCTTTGTCGGAGTGACAATATAGTCCACATGGGTATCAAACTCCTGGTGGGGAACCTCTTCAACAACCTGTAAATCATGAAGGGTTGTTACAACTGTGATTTTGCCAAATTCCCTTATGAAAGTAGCAATCTCTCTGTCTCCATAGCCACCGCCCTTTCCCAATCTCCAGCCTTTTCTGTCTACTGCTACACAGCCAGTGATAATCAAATCAGGTTTTGGAAGCTTTCCCAATTTCTTGCCCAATCTGAAAGCCCCTGCGATAGTTGATGCCTCCTCTTCCCTACCTTTTACTTCTTCAGGATCAATCCTGAGGTAACCTTCTTTTAACTTTGGAGTAGCCATGACCAAAACTTTTCCCTCTTTCAGGGCTAACTCCCTTATCTTTTGTTGTGCAAAATCCGGGTTGGCGAAAATTACCTTTGCCTTTTTCCATTCCTGTAAAGTGGAAACCAATTTAGCTGCCTGATCAAAACCTTCAAAATTTGGGATTCGATCTTTCAGAGGAAAAGGAAATCTTGCTACGCTTTTTTCTTCCAGTAATCTCCAGATTTTTTCTCTCAGTATCTTCTTTTGCTTTTTTATCTCTATTGACTTTTAATCAGAGGAGGATGGTTTTTGTTAATGATTTATTCTTAAGACTCAAGATATTCTTTCAGACTTATGATCCTCACATTTTTATATATCCCCAGTTTGAGCATATCTTTGTCGCCAGTAACAATAACATCAGCATGACCACTCAGGGCACATTCGAGTATCCTGTTATCAGACTCATCTCTTAATATTCCTATCCTTTTCGTTGGGGTAATAAGTTCTCCGAGATCTGACAGCGTAACAGCAACATGGCTGAGAGCTTCACGGTCACGGTTGAATTTTGATGAAAGCACAGATAACACTTCATCGATAATTTCTTTTGAGATAAGAAGAATGTCATCCCCTTCGATAATCTTTGAGATAGCTTTTTCAGCCTGACTTCGAGGAATAACAAGTGCAGATATAAAAATATTTGTGTCAAATACGACCTTCATTTCTTGAGATATCTTTCAAGGTCTTTTTCCGTAAGAATGCCTTTTTCTTTTGCCTTTCGGCTCCAGTATTCTTTTATTTGGTAAAATTCCTTTTTGAGCCTATCTTTTCTGGCAAGGCGAAGCGCATCCTGAATAACAGCACTCAGGGTTTTGCCTTCTTCTCGGGCTTTTTTCTCCGCCTCTTTGGCAAGCTCGGGAGGAAGAGAAATTGTTTTCTTTATAGCGGTTGCCACTATATCACCTCCTTTTCGGTATGAATAAATACTACCATAATATGCTTGAAATATTCCACATCCACCAGTATCCCCTTACCTTACCCCTTCAATCCTTCAATTATCTCTCCCAGCACCTCTCCCGTGTTCTCTCTGAAAAGAATAGATGCAAGTTGGTCATAAGGTGTTTCTGTACGGTTAATAAATATGAGTTTTGCCCCTGCTCCGTAAGCCTCTCTTGGAATTGAGGCTGCTGGTTCAACCTGCAGGGACGAACCTGCCATAAGAAGAAGGTCACATCTCGAAGCACATTCGTATGCATTGAGCATTTCTTTTTCAGGCATAGGCTGGCCAAAAGAGATAGTGGCTGGTTTTATAAACCCGTTGCATGTATCACAGAGTGGGTCAAGATTCCCTGACTCAAGAATAACCTGTATTTCTTCGATGGGCCATAGCTTTCCGCACTTAACACAGATTGCTTTCCTGTTTGTACCGTGAAGCTCAATGACATTAGTGCTTCCTGCATCCTGATGAAGCCCATCAATATTCTGAGTTATAAGACAATCAAGTTTCCCCGTCTTTTCAAGTTCAGCAAGAGCTAAATGCGACTTATTCGGCTTTGCATTTTTCATCTCAAGGAATAATTCTTTTTTCATGCTCCAGTATTCTACCCTTGCATCATGACTTGAAAGGAATTCCTGAAAGGTAACAATTCTGTATCTGTCCCAAACCCCTCCAGGACTTCTGAAATCAGATATCCCCGACTCAGTTGATACCCCTGCTCCTGTAAAAGCAGTAATCCTTTTTGCTTCTTTAATAAGATTCATTGCCTGTTTTATCCTCCGGGAGTAGTCCATGTTTCAGATTATAACTAAATCAAGAGATGAGCATAAACCGCCTTCTTTCTTTAACAAAATGTTGTTTTCTCCTTTGATGACAGGTAAAATTAGAGTCAAAGACATTACTTGAACAGAAGTAACCTAAAAATTAAATGTTATTTATAGATTATGAAGGTAGGAATATAAGATTATCTGAAGAACGTTGGAAACATATTAATGAAAGACATCCTGAAACCAGAGGCAAAGAAAAATTTATCGAAGAGACAATTTCGATGCCTGATTTCATGCAGGAAGGTAATAAAGGCGAGTTCTTAGCGATTAAAAAGTATAGGAAAACGCCAATTACTAACAATAAATATTTTGTTGTAGTCTATAAATTACTAGATAAGGATGGTTTTTTCACCACAGCATATTTCACAAGGAGACCATCTTTCAGGAGGAAACTGATATGGAAAAGATAAAACTTCCACAAGGTAAGACTGTCAACAGCTATTATGATGAAGAGACTGATGTTCTTTACGTATCCTTTGGGGAACCTAAGTCAAGTGAAACCCTCGACACTGGCGAAGATTTATTGATTCGTTTTGATCCTGTCACAGCTGAAATTACAGGGTTTACTGTCCTTAATTTTTCAGAGTTCGGACAGGAAATTGAAGAATTAATTACCGCAGCTCGTTAAAAAACTCGCTCATTTCTTTGCCCTTAATTCTTTGCTCTTTGCTCGATCACTGAACGCTGTCCGCTGATCGCTGCTGGCTATTTATTGCAAACCGCTTATATTTTGAGCTATATTACCTCAGCATCCTGAGGAGGGGTGTGGGGAATTTCAAGAAGTATTCGGGAAATATCAGAGCCTGTTTCCAAAAAAGGGAATAGGCTTTTTTGTTTTTGGGATAAATAAACTCGAGGGGAAAGAGAAGATATGTCAATGTGCAAATCTAACTCTGATCCAATATCACTACTGTCCCAACGTTGAATTTACAAAATAGTATAACACACTGAAAAT
>CAZXCW010000098.1:0-10670 GCA_964639385.1 uncultured Nitrospiraceae bacterium | reverse complement strand
AGATAATCTTCTCATAGAGATTATCCACTGGAGCAAGGATAATAACCGGAAGCTCCTCGTCTATGAGTGCTATCGGGCCATGTTTCATTTCACCAGCAGGATACCCCTCGGCATGAATATATGATATTTCTTTAAGTTTCAAGGCACCTTCAAGGGCAACGGGGTAGTTAATACCCCTTCCTAAATAGAGAAACCCTCTTGCCTTAAAAAACCGCTTAGCTATTCTCTTTATGTCCTCATCAACAGCTAACACCATCTCTATCTTTCCGGGAAGCATTAGAAGCTCTTTCAATAAATCCATTGAAAGGTCTTCTGAGATCACATCCTTTGCTTTTCCTAAGGCAACTGCAAATAGATAGAGCGCCACGAGTTGAGCTGTAAATGCCTTTGTAGAGGCGACTCCTATCTCAGGACCGGAGTGTGTGTAAAATACAGCATCTGCCTCCCTTGAAGACGTACTCCCTACGACATTACAAATGCTCAATGTCTTTGCACCAAGCTTCTTTGATTCCCTTTGGGCAGCAAGGGTATCAGCTGTTTCGCCAGATTGTGTGACAGATATCATAAGGTCATCATGCTTGACTAAAGGTTTCCTATAGCGGAACTCCGATGCGATATCAACCTCGGTTGGAATCTTTGCAAGCTCTTCTATCAAGTACTTACCTACAAGAGCTGCATGGTAGGAAGTACCACAGGCAACAATGAATATCTTCTCAATCTTCTTTAAATCATCAATGCCAAGGCCAAATTCATCTAAATTTACACTCCCCTCTTCAAGGTAAAGTCTGCCTTTCAATGTATCACTTATCGATCTTGGCTGTTCATATATTTCTTTTAGCATAAAGTGCTTGTAACCACCCTTCTCTGCCATCGAAAGGCTCCATGGTACTGACCTCACTTCCTTCTGGATAGGTGTACTATCAGGCCCTGTAATGGCAAGACTTTGATCTGTAAGCACAGCCATTTCTCCGTCATTAAGATATATGACATCCTTTGAATGACTTAGAAATGCTGGTACATCCGATGCAAGGAAGAACTCCCCCTCACCTAATCCAACAACAAGGGGGCTATCTTTCCTCACGCCTATGATTTTATCAGGCTCACCTTCCTTTACAATAACAAGGGCATAAGAACCTTTTACTTCCTTTAATGCCTCTCTTACAGCCTCCTCGAAAGGATATATCTTTGCATATTCTTCGATGAGATGGCAGAGGACCTCAGTGTCCGTCTCTGACTTAAACTTATATCCCTTTTCAATCATCTTCTCTTTAAGATCAAGGTAATTCTCTATTATCCCGTTATGTACCAGGACTATACTATTTGACCTGTGAGGGTGAGCATTTTCATCCGAAGGTCTTCCATGAGTAGCCCATCTCGTATGCCCAATCGCGGCATTACTGGATGGTTTTTCAGACTCAAGCATTGAAGCTAACTCTCGGATCTTACCCGTGCATCTCCTAATTTCAATACCTTTATCAGAGAAAAAGGCAATCCCAGCAGAATCATAGCCCCTGTATTCAAGGCGCTTCAAGCCTTCAATTACAACTGGAACAGCATTTTTTTTACCAATGTATCCAATTATCCCACACATATTACAACAGTACCTATTGATGAGCGAGGCGTGACGCGTTTAGCCCCAAAAATGCAATTAATATAATGCAGATGCTGTGAAAAAATTTATTTTTCGATACCTTAATGTACCTTGAACAGATGGTTTTGTGAATATTTTTATCCATAAAAGGGAAAGAGATATTTTAATAATCTTATCGAGTTAAATAAATTTTTGAGCAATATCTGCATCATCTGGGTTAATAAAAATTCCATGTTATCTTTTCTCTTTCTTTTTTACTTTCAACTTGTCACTTTTAACTTTTAACTGTCTCTTAATCACCCAGTCTTTAATATTCGTCTGTTCTATCCTGCTTAAGGCAAGTGCCATTGAAGGGACATCTTTTGTAATTGTTGAACCTGCCCCTATATATGCTCCTCTACATACTCTCACAGGCGCAATAAACTGGGAATCACTTCCTACAAAGACGTTATCCTCGACAATAGTCATATATTTTTTGTATCCATCGTAGTTACAGGTTATCGTACCAGCACCTATATTGACATTTTTCCCTATTTTTGAATCACCAAGATAAGTGAGGTGTTGCGCCTTTGTACCTGACCCAATTACTGATTTTTTAACCTCGACAAAGTTACCTATCTTAGTCCCTTCCCCAATCTGCGAACCAGGTCTGATGTGAGCAAAGGGTCCAATAGATGCTCTATTCCTTACAATAGACTCTTCGATTAGCGTTGAGTCTTTAACAATTGCCCCAGCGCCTATGATGCTGTTTTGAATCCGGACATTTGGATATAATGTACATCCTTCCCCTATTTTTGTGTTACCTTCAAGATAAACATTTGGATAGATTTGTGTACCTTTTCCTATTGTAGCTTCAGGAGATATAAACACTGAGGCGGCATCCAAAAAACTCACCCCCCTCTCCTTCCATTTCTTAATGACTCTGTCTTTCATTAACTGCCGAGCCCTATCGAGTTCCTCCTGAGTATTTACACCCATTAATTCATCCTCGGATCCTATGCAAAAAGCATCCACTCTTATACCTTTATCCCGCGCGATCCTGACTATGTCGGTCAGATAATATTCACCTTTTGATTCATTCAGCTTTATCTCCTTTAAAATGTGACAGACCTCAGAGTCAATAGCATATATTCCGCTGTTAACCTCTTTTATATTTTTTTGGGACTCGGTAGCATCCCTATCTTCAACAATAGATATGACTTTATCTGCATTATCTCTTATAATCCTGCCATATGAACTCGGCTCTTGAGCCTTGAAAGAGATTATAGATATAGCATTCCTTTTCTTTTTATGGAGATTTAAAAATTTCTTGAGGGTCTTATTAGAAATAAGTGGGGTATCTCCATTAGCAACAATGACCGTCCCTTTAAATCCCTTAAGGGCCTGCCATGCCTTGAGGAGCGCATCTCCTGTACCCGTTGCTTTTTTCTGGTAGGTAAAACAGATTAACCCTTCGGGCCTTATGGATTCTTTTATTTCTTTAAAATGTTTTCCTAAGACTATAATAATTTTCTTGGGCTTTACTTCATAAAGGGTATTTAAGACATGCTGAAGCATTGGGATACCGTGAATCCTGTGAAGAACTTTTGGTAAAGATGAGTTCATTCTCTTACCAAGACCCGCAGCCAGAATAACTCCTGCTAACTTCATTATTTCTTCGCCTCAGAAATCCTCCCGGGTGTTGCGATACCACCTGAAAGGATAATTTTAATTCCTTCATCCACGTGTATGTCAGTGTAAAACACCTCTTCATTTTTGAATAGAGCTATCTCACCGAGGTAAAGATTGTTTGTAGGAATATAAACAGCTCTCAGGGAAGATTCATGACCATCTTTCGCTGTTTTAATAGTGCACTCTTTTGTAAGGAAACCGAAGACGTAGACACCAGGTCGTGGATATTCAACTATAACGAATCTTTTGAAAGATGAACCCTTACTTTCAGGAGAAAAGGCATCAACAAGTTGTTTAATCGCTGTATAAATGCCTTTGAATACAGGTATTTTGAGCATAACTTTCTCAAAAGATTCAATGACCTTTCTACCAAAGACATTTGTCGAGATAACACCCACAATAAATATCAGGGCTAATGTCGAGATAAAACCGATACCCACTACATGATAGCCAAGGAAACTATCATAGAGAGGGCTGAGAAGGCCATCAACAAACTTAAAAAGCCAATTGATGATAAGAAAGGTAATGATAACAGGGATCAATACCAAGAGCCCTGCAAGGAACCTTCTTTTAAAGGTAGCCCTTATAGAAATCACTCTATGACTTGCCAACTTTAGCCATCACCTCTTCCGGAATATCAAGATTAGTGTAAACACCCTGGACATCATCATGGTCCTCAAGGGCATCTATCAATTTGATCATATGCTCTGTAGATCTTTCATCGAGGGCAATATAACTCTTTGGTACCATCGTTATCTCCGCAAGGGATAGAGGAATTCCGGCTGTTTCGAGATGAGCCTTCACTTTATTCATATCCTCAGGGGCCGTAATAATCTCATAATTGTCTTCTCCTGGGTCATTCTTCATATCCTCAGCACCTGCCTCAAGAGCGACTGACATTAAAGAATCTTCATCGATTTTTATCTTTTCAACAAGGATGTAGCCCTTCTTTTCAAATATCCAGGCAACACAACCTGCCTCCCCTAAGTTCCCCCCATATTTGGCCATAATGTGTCTTATCTCGGAAACCGTCCTATTCTTATTGTCTGTAAGCACTTCTAAAAGTAAGGCGGTACCACCAGGACCATATCCTTCATATACCGACTCCTCGTAGGCTATTCCAGGTAACTCACCCGTACCCTTCATGATTGCTCTCTTGATGTTATCATAGGGCATATTCATCTCCTTTGCCTTTTCTATCGCAGCCCTCAGCCTCGAATTTCCATCAGGGTCTCCACCCCCAAGCCTCGCAGCAATAGAGATCTCCTTAGCAAGTTTGGAAAAGATCTTTCCTTTCTTAGCGTCAACAACAGCCTTTTTATGTTTTACCTGTGCCCACTTTGAATGTCCAGACACAAAATTCCCCCCAGATAAATTATACTTTGATTGAAAATTCTATAAGGTTAAATAAACAAACCTGCTATAACCAGATATCCAGATTCTCTTCACTATGTCTGATTATTGATAATTGAAATGGTTAATGGGTATTTAGCCTCATCTGCAAGTTAAAACTTTTAAATCAATATCTATTTATGATAATTCTAAAGGAACTACAGTGTCAAGCTTCTATACCGTATTCCTTAATCTTTGTGAGAAGTGTTTTATAGCTAACATGGAGGATTTCGGCGGCCTTAGTTTTATTGCCCTTTGTTTCCCTTAGGGCTTCAGCAATGCGCTGGGTTTCTGCAATCCTCAATGCCTTCTTTGCTACATCTTCGAGGGTCTTCTCCAATGGTGGGGACTTCGTCATGATATCTTCAGCAGATCGCTGGGTAAGAACGATATGCTCAGGAGTAATCGTATCTCCATCACATAGGATAATGGCCCTCTCTATTGTGTTTTCGAGTTCTCTAACGTTACCCTTCCAGTAATAGTTCATGAGTATATCAAGGGCTTCTTTTGAAATACCTTTAAGAGATGTCTTTATTTCGAGGCAGTACCTGCTTAAGAAATATTCGACGAGCAACGGTATATCTTCTCTTCTTTCCTTCAGGAGCGGAATCCGTATGGGAAATACATTAAGTCTGTAATAAAGATCCTCCCTGAAAGTTCCATTCTCAACTGCCTTTTCAAGATCTTTATTGCTTGCCGCAACGATCCGTACATCAATCTTAATGGCTTTTACACCACCCACCCTCTCTATCTCATTCTCCTCAATCGCTCTTAGAAGCTTTGATTGAAGCGCAAGATCCATATCACCAACTTCGTCAAGGAATATAGTACCTCCATCAGCAAGCTCAAATTTACCGAGCTTCTTAGCATCCGCCCCGGTAAAGGAACCTTTTTCATGGCCGAAGAGCTCGGATTCAAGAAGGTCTTTAGGTATGGCTGCACAATTAATCGGCACAAAGGGATAATTCCGCCTGTGGCTCAGATTATGTATCGCCCTTGCAAAGAGTTCTTTCCCTGTACCACTTTCGCCAAGGAGGAGCACCGTTGTTTTCGTAGGAGCAACCTTTTGCACCATTTGTGCAACTTCTGTTATTTTCTCGCTTTTGCCTATAATTCTTGGAAGCCCAAGTTTTGATGCAAACTCCTCTTTTAAAAGTATGTTTTCTGTTAGAAGTCTTTGCGTCTCGATCGCTCTTTTTATCAATATAAGGAGATGGTCTACATCAAAAGGTTTCGTAATAAAGTCAAAGGCACCTTCTTTCATTGCTGTAACGGCTGTCTCGACTGAACCATAGGCTGTCATGACAATAACAGGCATAAACTGATTTTCTTCTTTTGACGCCTTTAGAACGTCTATCCCATTTTTCCCAGGAAGTTTAAGGTCAGTAAGGACAAGGTCTATCCTGCTCTCTTTGAGGCGTCTTATACCATCCATACCATCTCTGGCAGATATAACGGAATAGCCTTCAGCCTCAAGGGCATCCTTTAGCATCTTTACCATTGATTCCTTATCTTCTACAACAAGAATTGTCTCCATACTACATCCTCGCTTCTTTGAGGGTATCCTTACACGTGCACCGTCTCTCACCAGGGATGAGATTAAAAGTTTCCTTGAGAAGATTCCCTAACAATTTGGTAGCAAGCTTCATTGTTTCTATAACCTCTGTTGTTGTAAGCCTGCTTTTTGCAATCCCTGCAGCATAATTTGTAACAACAGCAACACCTGCAAGGCAAAGTTCTGCCTCCCTTGCTAAGGCTGCCTCAGGCATCGCTGTCATACCAACAATGTCAATGCCCAAGTTTAAAAAAATCTTTATTTCTGCACTGGTCTCAAGCCTTGGTCCATCCATACATACATAGGTTCCTAATCTATTTAACTCTATCCCTGTCCTCTCGCCTGCTTTTAAAATAGTACTCCTTAATTCAGGGCAGTAGGGTTCTGTAAAATCTATATGTACAACCTCATTGCCATTATAGAATGTAGAGTCCCGACCTTTTGTCATATCTACAATTTGATCTGGGATAACGATCATTCCTGGTTTTACTCCAGGCCCTATGCCTCCGACAGAACCTATGGATATAATCCTCTCCACACTGAGCTCCTTGAATCCCCATATGTTTGCTTTATAGTTTATCTTATGTGGAGGTATATGATGTTTCAAACCATGTCTTGGAAGAAATACAACTTCTCTCCCAGATAATTCGCATATCATATAACTATCTGAAGGGTCTCCAAAAGGAGTTATAATCTTTTTATATTCTTTGATGCTCAGACCTTGTATATCATAAAGACCACTTCCCCCGATAACACCTATTTTCAGCACATTAGCCTCTTTATAAATACATAATAATAGCAGATTATTGGAAATAGTAACAGCAAAAGCAGGAAGATATAACTAAAATTTAGGCTTAACTTGCCAGCACAAACAAGCTACCACGTTTAAGCGATAGCCGTTTGTGATGTATTAAATGTAGTTTTGGCTGACGATTGAGAAAATTCATCGGCGGTTGTAAAGCTAATGTTAGCTTTAACGAAAAGGTCTTGGGTTTCTTTTTGTAATCGATGTAACGTCATCTTGCAGTAGTAGGAGTCTATTTCGATACCGATACTATTTCTGTGTGATTTAATAGCTGCCAACATTGTAGTGCCCGTTCCACAAAATGGGTCAACAACAGTATCGCCATTAAAAGAAAACATTCTTACGAGTCGATATGCGAGTTCAAGCGGAAATGGAGCTGGGTGTTCTTTGGTAGAAGTACCGCTAATATTCCAAAATTGCTGAAACCACTCATTGTATTCTTCTTTTGAAATTTTGCTAAGTTCCCTCTGTCGGACTGTTGGCTGGCGGTAGCCACCTGGTTTTCTCTGCATCAAAATGAATTCAATATCATTTTTAATAATAGCATTAGGCTCATATGGTTTCCCTAAAAATTTCGTGCCATTGCTAACTTCATATGTTGCATTTGCAATTTTATGCCAGATGATAGGATTTAAATTATCAAAGCCAATCTTCCGACAAGACACAGCAATGTCAGCATGGAGAGGAACCACTACATGACGGCCATATCTCTTGCGTGACAAGCAAACATCTCCGACAACACATATAAGGCGGCCTCCTGGAACAAGGATGCGATAACATTCCTTCCACACCTTTGAGAGTTCAGCAATAAAGTCTTCATATTCTTCGATGTGACCCATCTGCATAGGATGTTCCCTATAGCGTTTAAGTGTCCAGTAAGGAGGAGAGGTAACTATTAAATGAATACTTTCATCTTTAATAAAAGAAAGGTCTCTTGCATCTCCTTGCACTAAGAGATGATGAGTATTTTCACTTTTCATTTTGAGACCCCGAGGGTTGATAAAAGAAGTCTCGCCGCATTTTCTACAGATTCAGCAGCTTCGGAGGCGAATACAACACAATCTATATTGTCAGACCTTAAACGATTTTGAATATTGACATGTTCTTCAATAAAAGGATAGTAGATAACTACACCAAATTTGCATTCTGGATAGGCCGTTTTCAGCTTCGTAGCTTTATTAACAATTTCATCACATCGTTTGTGTATATCCCTTCTTGCCTCAATTCGCTTAACATCGATTCCGATATTTATATTACCAGTAGAAGGCGAAGCGGCGTCTAATTCAAACTCCTCATCTTCAACATTGAACTTCCGCTTCTTAAATTGTGCAATCCCAAATCTGTTCAGATTTTCTATAATGAGTTTTTCCCAGCGACCTTTTCCTTTTCTTATTTCTTTATCAATAAAAGCAATTTTATCAATCTGGCTGAGACAGGGAATTTCCAAATATTTCGGAAGAAACGGTTTGATATATCCTGCAATTACCTTAGCTTGGTCTTGATCAATTCGGGGTCTATATGTATCGACATTTCTTATGGATAAATCTCTTTCAATAGCACGAGCTGCAATATTACAGGCAGCTAAAAGCGGTTTTAAAATTAATGGATGTCCTGCAATTGCTTCGGCAAGCTGAAATGCAGTCATGCCGGAGAATACTATAACCTCAACTTCGCGTTTTTCAATGAAGTTAGAGAAAGCTTCTCTTAAAGCTGTCTCTATTGTCTTCAATCTTTTTTCGGCATCTTCTTTTACCCATGCCATATAATCAGCATGGCTTCCATATCCATCAGGCAATTACTATACCTCGTTGTTAGTTTAACATGTCAGCTAAAATTGCACATAACGATCCCCTTTCAAAAGAAGCCTCATAGAGTTTGGGCGTAAGTCTCTTGTAATGTTCTAGTTGCAGTTGAGGCAATCCAAAGGTTATTATTCAGCCTTTTCTATAAATATCAATATCAGTAAACATGCTTTTTAACATATCAAGTTCATCAAGTTTTGTATTTTTGTTGCCTAAGCTTTTGCGGATAGACAAAAGTAATTTCCCCCATAAGCGTATTATTTCCAATGGGTCTTGGCTGGCGTTTTGTTCTTGTTGTCTAAAAGCACATTGCATTATTGCATTATATGATTGAACAACTTCATCTGAACTAAAAAGAGTAAGCTCAAATGCTGTTTTTCTGTAATCATAGGATGTTAATTGTTTTATAGCCGTTTCGGGACCTCCAGTTTTTTTAATATCAGAAAACAGCTTTATAATTGGAGCAAGAATATCCATATATATTTTGATGCGCTCTGCTCGAAGTTTCTCCTCAATAGCTTTAAGCTCTTCAAGTCTTGACTTTACAATCCATGTGATTATCCCACCTATAATCATTAATATTGGTGGGCCCAAAACTTGTAACCAATTCATCGAAATCTCCTTGAAGTCCTTGTCTATAAAGTTTTAGGGGGGTGCGGTTCTTCTTTATGATTGATGTCTTTTAATTATTTTCTTAAAATTATCTCCCCCGTGCGGAAATCGTAAATCCAAATAGCTATAACTTCCACGTTAATATATCTTCTTACGAAAGAGAGTTCTCGAGGTGAATCTATAGTTGGCTTTTTATAGTAAGGTTTTTCAAAAATCAAATCATTCCCCAATTTTAAATCCATTCTTGCCGATGATTTAAATAAACTTGGTTTACACAATTTAAAATGCCAATATTATTTTTTACGTCTCCTCCTTGCTCTCGATTGCGACTAATGTCCCTGGCGGAAAAGAAGTCCAAAAAGAGTACTAAGCATTTACCTTTAATCCATTTCCTTTTAGCCTACATTGGTTGCGGTCGCGGGCATTTCTGCCCAAATTTAGAGTTGATCATTCTCGTAAGACTTTATAATATTGTCCCACATTCCTTCTAACTCTAATTTCTCCTCTTCTCTTTGTGCCTTTTCCTCCGATTTTTCCTGTAATTCTTCTACTGAAAAACGTGTTTGTTCACATTCATATTTTTTTTCGTAAGCCGGTAATTTTTTCTTTAAAATAGCTTCCAAAGAAATCCCTTTTATAATTGCTTCAATAACCCATTTAGTTGGATTGGATCCACTCCCGTAAAATTTATGCCATCCATTTAAACTAATATGTAAATTTGATGAGATTGTGTCAGCAGATTCTTTTAATTCTTCGGCTATAATAGGATGCTTAAATTTAGCCATTTCAATGAGCTCATATAATTTTTGTACAAGTTCTTTACTATCCATATATTTTGCCCGCATTTGCAACTTACTCGTTCACATCTTCATTGCGTATATACTCCCAATTTGGTGGTATAGATGCAATGTGGATATACCACCCTCTGTAATCAAAGAGATTGCTTCGGTCGGTTCGACCTCGCAATGACAACAAGAAACCAGATATCTGCGATACTCAATGAGCTTAACATTTTCGGTACGCTACGGATGACAAGGGGATGCAAGTGTTATTTTACCTGAGCTGTCCTTACTAACTGTTATTATCCCATAAAATTACCTCTTAAATAGTATGGGTTGTATGGATAATTATTGATTAAAGACCTTATGAAGTCAAGAAATTTCATGCAACAGAAATTTCATGCAACATCCAGATCATATCCGGACGACATCGGTCAGCCAAACCCTCCCTTCTTCTGATATA
>CAZXCW010000097.1:0-10725 GCA_964639385.1 uncultured Nitrospiraceae bacterium | reverse complement strand
CGGTTCACTTTTAATTCGTAAAGAGTTCACTTTTAAAAAATTCCTAACAGAAAAATATTTCCTGATTTCCTGATTTTTGACTTTAAGCTTTTTTATTGCCAGAAGCGCTTTTTGTGATTGGTTGCATTGTACAAAAGGATTACATTATTAATTGTCGGCTTCTTAGTGATCAGATAGCATCTCTGTGATATAATTCCTTAGAGTAATTACGTGGATACCATTGAAAAACTTAAGGTTCTGTCGGAAGATTCGCAGTACGATCTGGCATGTGCATGTGGCACCAATAAAGATGACCGCCGCAAGAGAGGACCGGACAACAAATGGCTTTATCCGGTTACGCTTCCACAGGGAGGATATTCAGTCCTTTTAAAAACCCTCCTCTCCAATGCCTGCGCGAATGACTGCAAATATTGCCCTCTGAGATCCGAAACAAATGTACGGCGCTGTTCACTCAGACCGGAACAAGTTGCTAACATATTTATGGAATATCTGAAAAGGAAAATGGCATTTGGCCTGTTTCTGAGTTCTGCAGTCATTAGTAACCCGGACTACACTATGGAGAAGATCAATGCGGTAGCCCGTCTCCTTAGATACAAACATAATTTCAGGGGCTATATACATCTGAAAATTATCCCTGGCGCTTCAGACTCAGCAATTGAGGATACCCTGTCACTGGCGAGTGCAGTATCCCTTAATATCGAGACACCCGGTAAAAAGCGCTTTGATCTGCTTTCGAACAAAAAAGATTATATAAGAGATATTATTCGCCCCATAAAGCTGATGGCTAAGCTCACAGCCCGGGGCAACAGGTTTTCGAGGGTCAAATGCACCACCCAGTTCATTGTCGGTGCCTCTGATGAGACGGATTCGGAGATCATAGAATACATGTTCGGTTTGTATAATCGTTTGAATTTTAAGAGAATATATTTTTCGGCTTACCAGAAAGGCCTGGGGGATCCGGATATTCCCGGTGAAATGCAATTACTGCCCAATCCGGAAACATCCTTTATACGAGAGCACCGTTTATATCAGGTAGATTTTCTTATCCGCAGATATGGTTTCACCAAAAAAGATATCATACCTGACGAATGCGGCAATTTGAGACTGGATAAAGACCCCAAAGAAGTTTGGGCAGACAACCATCCTGAATTTTATCCTGTCAGGATCAACACATCGGACAAAGAGTCGTTATTGAAGGTGCCTGGTCTGGGACCGCATACTGTCAGCAGGATACTGAAGATACGGCGGGATAGAAGGATCGCCCGTCTTGAAGATTTGGGCATAAGAGGAAAAAGACTCGAAAAAATAAAGAGCTATGCAATTTTTGAATGATGCCCAGTACTTATCACACCAACTATGCTGTCTAACCCCGAGCGTCGCATAAAATTCTTATCCTCAACCGCCATTGCCTGACGTGATCGGGCAATCCAGAGGAGGGAACTAGATTCTCCGGTCAAGCCAATATATTCTTTTGGCTTGACATTTTCCATGAGATAATGCCTTAATAGAAATGATTTCTATTTAAAAAATTAAAGGTTCATACATGATAAACGACTTTCCTCTGGCTTTAAAAAAATTAAATCTAAAAATCACACCTAAAAGGATAGCTATTCTCGAAATTTTGATAAAAGAGTCAGTGTATTTAAGTCCCGAGGAAATATGGAAAAAAATGAAAAAACGATTTAAGAAAATTGGTCTACCAACCGTCTATCGGAATTTAGAGGAACTCTCTGAAAAGAACATGATATCAAAAGTGAACCATCCAACCCGCCAGCTCTATTATTACTTTTGTCTGAACCAATCCCACCATCACCATTTCATATGTCTTTCATGCCGAAAAGTAGAAGACTTAAATTTCTGTGGAGCAAAAAAGGTAGAGGAAGAAGTAAGAAGGAAAATAAAGGGAAAGGTTCATTCTCATATTTTTCAAGTCAATGGATTCTGCAGAAACTGCCTAAAAAAGAAAAGATAAATCTATGAAATCAAAACCTCACTTAATGTTTATTTTGCCTTCTAATCCCCCCTCTCCCCCCTTGACCCCTCTGTATCCACCCTTAGTAAGGGGGGGTAAGAGGGGATTATCTTTATTGTCTTTTTTATTGCAGTATGGCATGTGTATTTTATTTTTATCCATAACCTTAATAATCTCCTCCTGCGAGAAAAAGGAAGAAAAGGTTACCGGGGAGAAAAAACTTAAGGTTATCACAACATTATTTCCCCTTTATGATTTTGCCAGAAATATCGGAAAACAAAAAGCTGATGTCATTCTCCTGCTTCCTCCAGGCGTGGAGCCTCATGCCTTTGAACCAAAACCAGGAGATATTTTAAAGATAAGAGATGCAGACATTTTTATCTATACAGGCAGGTTTATGGAACCATGGGTTGAGGATATCGTAAAGAGTTTCGGCAGTCACGGACCATTGGTAGTAGATTCGAGTAAAATTATAAAACTCGTAGGAGAAGAAGAAGTTAAGGATGATCAAAAACACGATGGCGATAAAATGGACCCGCATATCTGGCTCGACTTTTCAAGGGCACAGAAAATGGTCGTCAATATCCTTGACGGTTTTCTGAAAAAGGATCTTAAAAATAAAGATTTTTATCTTAAAAATGCTGAAGAATACAGAACACAGCTAAAAGAGCTTGATAAAAAATACAGGGAATCTCTCGCATCTTGTAAGAAAGATATCATTATCCATGGTGGACACTTTGCCTTCGGCTATTTAGCTAGAAGATATAATCTGAAATATATTTCAGCGTACAAGGGATTTTCACCCAATGCAGAGCCTACCCCGAAGAATTTGATCGAACTCAGTAAAAAGGTGAAAGACAATGATCTAAAATATATATTTTATGAGGAGTTGATTAATCCAAAGGTCCCAGAGGTAATTGCAAGAGAGACAGGAGTAAAATTATTACTGCTTCATGCTGCCCATAATGTTACAAAAGAGGAATTGGATAGAGGTGTGACATTCATATCCCTCATGGAGCAGGATCTCAAAAACCTTCAGATAGGACTTCAATGTCAATGAACATTATTTCTGTCGAAGGTCTTAGCTTCAGATATAACTCCATAGAGGTTTTGAGTGACATTTCTTTCAGTGTCAATGCAGGAGACTATATTGGACTTGTCGGACCGAATGGTTCTAGTAAGACTACACTCATTAAGATCATCCTCGGCCTGTTGAAACAAAAAAAAGGGAACATTTCCCTCTTTGGAGTCAATCCATGGAATTTTAAAGAATGGTACAGAGTTGGTTATTTGCCACAAAGAACCCTCTTTAACCCTTATTTCCCAGCTATTGTTAAAGAGATTGTTTCCTTAGGACTTTTTTCAAAAAAAAGATTTTCCAAGAGCGCTGATAAGCCCAATGAAATACTTATAAATGAAGCTATTAGATTGATGGATGTATCAGATATCAAAAACAAATTGATCGGTGAGCTTTCAGGAGGGCAACAGCAGAGAGTTCTTGTTGCAAGGGCAATAGTAAATGAACCAGACTTGTTAATTTTAGATGAGCCAACAACAGCCCTTGATCCTGAAACAAGGGAGAAATTCTTTCACACCCTTAGAGAATTTAACAGAAACAGAAGTATAACAATCATATTTATCACCCATGACATCGGCAGTATTGGTAAATATGCATCAAAGCTTTTATATCTTGATAAGAGAATTATCTTTTATGGAAGTTTTGAGGACTTTTGTTCATCCAAGGATATGGAAAGCTATTTTGGTGAATTCGCCCAACATTTGATATGCCATAGGCACGATTAAAATGGGAATCTCTGATTTAATAAACTATGGATTTATCCAGAAGGCATTGATAGCAGGTTCATTCATTGCCTTTGCATGTTCAATACTGGGCATACTGCTTGTATTGAAACGTTTCTCTCTGATCGGTGATGGACTTGCCCATGTCACTTTTGGGAGCGTCGCCATAGGACTGCTTTTAAAGCAGCATCCTGTATATATATCTATACCGATTGTAATGTTGAGTTCCTTAGGAATTCTGAAATTAACAGAAAAGGCCAGACTCTATGGGGATGCAGCTATTGGAATTGTATCATCTATTGGTATTGCTGGCGGCATACTCATAGCAAGTATTGCAGGGGGTTTTAATGTTGATCTCTTCGGTTATCTCTTTGGTAATATCCTATCTATTAGTAAGGCAGAGGTTTTCACATCAATAGCTCTCTCTATAATAGTGCTCTTAATTATCTCCTTTTTTTATAAAGAGCATTTTTCTACGACATTTGATGAAGAATTTGCAAGGGTATCAGGGATTAATACAAAAAAGATAAATGCCCTACTCGTTCTTCTCACAGGGATAACAGTTGTCCTCGCTATGAAAGTTGTAGGGATAATGCTAACATCCGCTCTTCTTATATTACCCCCGGTGACGGCACTTCAGATGGCAAGGGGCTTTAAGAATACTATGGCTATTTCGTCTATTATTGCAATATCATCAGTAATTGTAGGCATATATATCTCCCTAATCATAGACCTGCCAACAGGTGCAACTATCGTTACAATAAATTTCATATTCTTTATAATTGCGTTTTTATTCAGAAGTGCTTTTAGAAGATTTACGCTGTAGGAATGGCCTTGTGCAATATCAAGGGGATTTACTTTTATTAAGAAAAATTCTTGACTGTAAATATATTAAATGCTATTTTTTTATTTATGTCTGAAAGAATAATAGAATCCTTTAATGTAAAACGTATCGAGATACTTAATGAAAAAGGTATCGTAGATGAATCCCTCATGCCTTCTCTGTCTGATTCAGATATACGCAGGTTATACGAACTACTTCTCCTGTCAAGAACCTTTGATCAGCATGCCTTAAAACTCCAGAGGGAAGGCAGACTCGGTACATATGTTCCTATCTTAGGCCAGGAGGCATCCCAGGTCGGAAGTGCTTTTGCCCTTGAAAAGTCCGACTGGATTTTCCCATCTTATAGAGAATCCGGCGTTTATATAACTATAGGCTATCCTCTTCATATGCTCTTTCAGTACTGGGCTGGAGATGAAAGGGGTCTAAAAATCCCGGATACTCTTAATATCTTCCCTATAAGTATCCCCGTTGGAACTCAGATACCTCATGCCGTAGGTGCTGCAATGGCAGCAAAATACAGAAAAGACAAGACTGCTGCCATTACGTATTTTGGTGATGGAGGAACATCAAAAGGTGATTTCCATGAGGGTCTTAACATAGCAGGTGTTTTTAAACTGCCTGTTATTTTTATTTGCCAGAACAACCAATGGGCAATATCGATGCCGAGGGAGAAACAGTCTGCAGCAAAAACCCTCGCCCAAAAGGCATATGGTTACGGACTTGAGGGATTTCAGGTTGATGGAAATGATGTATTTGCTGTTTATAAGGCAACAGAATATGCCCTTAATAAGGCAAGACAGGGTGATGGCCCAACATTAATTGAATGTGTCACATATAGAATTGCCGACCATACAACTGCTGATGATGCGACAAGATATCGTCTGAAAGAAGAGGTGGAGATATGGAAAGCAAAAGATCCAATTCAGAGATTAAGACTGTTCATGGAGAAAAAGGGTTTATGGACAGAGCAATATCATAAAGAGGCTGAAGAGAGAGTAAAGTCTATGATAGATGAGGCCGTGAAAACTACAGAATCCATAGAACCTCCTCAACCTCAGGAGATGTTCACTTATATATATGAAAAACTAACACCGAGGCAGCTAAAGCAGTTAAAGGATTTCTGATATGCCGAAGTTAAATATGGTGCAGGCAATAAACCTCGCCTTGAAGGAAGAAATGCAAAGGGATAATAGTATTGTAATCCTGGGAGAGGATGTAGGAAGGGATGGAGGGGTATTTCGCATTACAGAAGGTCTGTATGACGAATTTGGAGCTGAAAGGGTCATAGACACACCCCTATCTGAATTAGGCATTATCGGTGCTGCTATTGGAATGGCTGCATACGGGCTAAAACCTGTTGCCGAGATACAGTTTATGGGATTTATATATCCCGCCATTGATCAGATATTTTCTCATGCTGCAAGAATTCGTTATCGCTCGAGAGGAAGGTACGTCTGCCCCATGGTAATACGGACTCCCTATGGGGCAGGAGTCAAGGCACTCGAACTCCATTCAGAAAGCACCGAGGCATTCTTCTGCCATATGCCAGGTATAAAGGTAGTTGTACCATCAACACCCTATTACGCAAAGGGTTTGTTAATCTCTTCAATCAGGGACCCTGACCCTGTAATTTTTCTTGAGGCAATGAGACTATACCGCCTCATAAAAGAGGATGTGCCTGAAGGTGAGTATACCATTCCCCTCGGAAAGGCAAGGATTGTACAGGAAGGCAATGATATTACCATAATCTCCTGGGGTAGCATGCTTCACAGAACTTTACAGGCAGTCGAAGGCTATAATGCCGAGGTGATAGATTTAATGACCCTCAACCCCTTTGATGAGGAAACCTTATTTACATCGGTAAAGAAAACTGGAAGGGTTGTGATAGCTCATGAGGCACCAAAGACATGCGGATTCGGTGCTGAATTATCTGCAACTATTGCAGAGGAAGCCATACTCTATTTGAAAGCTCCTATATTAAGGGTCACAGGATATGATGTTGTGATTCCTCTTCCCAAGCTCGAAGATTATTATCTGCCTTCTGTAGAGAGGATAAGAAAGGCTATTGAGGAAAATTTGAAATATTAACCCGAATAATGCAGACATTGTTCAAAAATTTATTTAACTTGATAAGCTTATTGAGAATATCTTCATTCATTATATTCACTAAAATATTCCACGAACCATCAGTTAAAGGTTCGCTAAGGTATCGAAAAATAAATTTTTTCACAACATCTGCATTAACTCACTTGCATTATTTAGATTAATAACGGAGAAATTATGCCCTTTGATTTTTCATTGCCTGATTTGGGTGAAGGAATAACAGAAGGTGAGATAAGAAAATGGCTTGTGAAGGAAGGAGACACTATCGAAGAGCATCAGACTGTCATCGAGATAGAGACGGATAAGGCAGTTGTAGAGGTTCCATCTCCCAAAAAAGGAAAGATAATGAAGATAAATATGGAAGAGGGAGAAGTTGTAAAAGTTGGAGAGGTCTTAATGACGATTGCCGAAGAGGGAGAGGCAGTTGAAGAAAGACCAAAATCCGTTTCTGTAGTCGGGGTTTTACCCGAGGAGGAAGAGATACTTGCAACCCCCGCAATAAGAGCCATGGCAAAAGAGCTTGGAGTTAAACTTGAGTCCATAAAAGGCTCTGGTCCTGGAGGAAGCATTACAAAAGAGGATGTTACAAAGGCGTCTGCAAAGGTTAAAAGGGTAGAAGACCAGTATGGTATTGTTGAACGCTCTCCTATCAAAGGTGTTAGGAGGACGATAGCAAAGAATCTCGTAATCGCACAGCAGAAAATGGCATTTCTTACAATCATGGAGGAGGCGGACATTACCGACCTATGGGATCTCAGGGAAAGGGAAAAGAAGTCATTACAGGAAAATGGCGTCCATTTAACCTTTCTTCCCTTTTTTATGAAGGCTGCTCAGCATTCTCTTTTAGAACACTCTTTTCTCAACGCCTCTGTTGATGAGGAAAAAGAGGAGATTATTGTTAAAAAATATTACAACATGGGCGTAGCTGTTGATACACCAGATGGCCTCATGGTGCCTGTAATAAGAGCAGTGGACAAAAAAACCGTTCTTGAGCTCGCTTCAGAAATTCAGGACTTGAGCCAAAAGGCAAGGGAAAGAAAGATAAAGTTAGAGGAGATGAGAGGTAGCTCCTTTACCATCTCTAACTGGGGACACTTCGGCGGGACTTTTGCGACTCCCATAATAAATTACCCTGATGTTGCAATCCTGGGAACAGGAAGAATTATTGATAAACCATGGGTAAAAGATAGGCAGATTTTAATTAGAAAAATCCTTCCCCTTTCATTGACCTTTGACCATAGGGTAACGGATGGCGTTGATGCAGCAATCTTTTTATCAAAGATAATTCACTATCTCGAAGACCCTGGTCTATTATTCATAGAGAGTGCATAAGATCCTTTAATTTGTAAGAATATTATCATCAGGAAGTGTCTGAGAACTCAACACTTCTTCTTCTTCATTCTTTGATATTATAGTATAATGTTAATTTCAAACAATACAATAATTTTAATTATAGAAAAAGGTTTTGTTTCAGAAAGCTGATGCAAGGAGGTGAGGAAAGTAGGGAATTTTAAGTAGTAAGTATTTTTTATTTTAAAAATCTTTAAAAGGAAAAATCTTATGAAAAGACTGATAGTATTTATAGGGGTATGGATGTTTTTTTTGGTAGGCAACGTGGTACATGCAGGTCAATTTGGTCCGCCAGAGCCTGCTACCAAAGAAGGGCAATCCGCGGGCCTTGGCTATTTCTACTATTCAGCCAAATGGGAACCCAGGGATACTGAATTTGGTGAAATCAAGATTAATCAAAACCAGGCTTATCTCGAGGCTGGCTATTCTGGATTTATTAAAAATAAAAACTGTGAGTTTTACTTAAGACTCGGAGGTGCAGATGCGGAAATAAAAAAGGCTTTTCTCTTTGATAGTGTCACACGTGACTTTACGGACAGTTTAAAATTCTCTTTTACGACAGGATTTAAGGGACTTCTATATAGTAGCCGTTATTTTGGTGTGGGTCCCTTCGTTCAAGCAAGCATTTATTTAATGGACTATAAAGATAAAAAAACTGGAACTATCCTGGGCATTCCAGTTTCAGAAACGATAACGATTAAAAACCCATGGGATGTTAACCTCGGAGTTGGACTTCAAGGCAAGATTCTCGGTGTAGTCCTTTATGGTGGTCCTGTCGTCTATTGGGCCAGGTCACAAGTAAAAGTGGAAGCAGGGGCTCTTGGAGTAACGTCAGGTAGATCAACCACTTATAAGGAGAAAAGCAATGCTGGAGGTTTTGCTGGATTTAGATTACCACTGGGCAAAGGGTTTAGTATTGAGATTGAAGGACAACTAAAGAGTAGATTCTCCTTCGGTGGAGCTCTGACATACTTCTCTAAGTAACCGCTAATCTTCAGATTTCCTTCAGATCCAACATTAGCAAGAGAGCACTCCATAATGCCGCCGTCTCTGGCAGGCTTATAGGTATAAGAGAACTCGTTAGGTTTCCTCCAGAGGACATTATCTGAAAACCTTTTCTTTCGTTTCGTAAGACAAACACTGACAAGAAAAAGTGAAAAATACCTACAGAAAAATCAGATAAATACTGATACCCATTTAGAACCGAATCATTCAGAATAAAATAAAATAAAAATAAATTTTAGGAGGTGTAGCATGGCAAAGCAAGAGCCAAAAGAGTTATTTAAACGCGAACCATCAAGAGCCATTTCGCCTTTTGAGACGATGGAAAGATGGTTCGAGGAGGCATTCAGAAGACCTTTCTCTTTACTGGGCCCCTCATGGTTGCCAAGGTTGAGAGAAACAGAAATGGAAGAAGTTATGCCATCTGTTGATATCTTCGAAGAAGGTGACAATGTAGTGGTAAAAGTGGAGTTGCCAGGCATAAGGAAAGAGGATATCAATGTAAACATGACCGACAATACTGTAAGCATATCTGGAGAAAAGAAAAAAGAAGAGAAGGTCGAGCGAAAGAATTATTACAGAGAGGAGCGTTCATATGGTTCCTTTACCCGCAGTTTCCGGCTTCCTGTAGAGGTACAGACAGATAAGGCAAAGGCAAGCTTCAAAGAAGGCGTTCTCGAAATACGAATCCCAAAAACTGAAGAAGCAAAGAAAAAGGAAAAAAAGGTTGTAGTTGAATAAGAGTTACACAAGATAAGTATTATGATCAAGGATCATAATTTCTGATCGTAATACCTCAAGGAGCAATCCTCATGGGCGAGATTAAATGGGAAAGGGATTTTAGCGAAGCCTTAACAAAGGCCAAAAAAACGGGAAAGCCAATATACCATGATTTCTGGTTTGACGGCTGAGCTGGCTGTGCTGCAATGAATGCGGGTCCGTATTCAGACGAAAGAGTCCAGAAGTTCAGAAGAAGAATTTATTCCTTTAAAGAGCCAGTGTTTCTGGGATAAGCGGACTGAACTCATGAAGAAGTTCGATATAATTTGGACTCCTACTTTTCTGATTCACGACTCTGAAGGAAAAGAACATTATAGGTTTGTGGGTTATGTTCCCATCGATGACTTTTTAGCACATCTGAAACTTGGTAAAGGAAAAGTCTTTTTTAACCATTATCGCTATGCTGAAGCAATTGCTCAGTTTAAGGCTGTCGCTGAACAGCATCCAAATGCTGGGGTAGCACCCGAGGCAATCTTTTTTCTGGGAGTGGTGGAATACCGGAAAGGCCACGATGCCAAAGCACTGCGCAGGGTATACGATACCTTAACATCAAAATATCCGCATAGCGAATGGGCACGCCGGGCTCAGCCATATTCCCAGATAGCTTTTAAGGGAGGTGTTTCTGTAGCGACTTAACTTAAATAAAGACCGCTATGAGATCTGCTTTTCTTATTTTTTTCTTGACGGCCATCTATTTTTATAATAAAATATATTTTTAATTAGAATAATAATGAGCAATGGAGGGAATTTCTACTAATGGGCCTTTTCTATTTAACCCAAATAATGCAGACATTTTTAAAAAATTTATTTAACTCGATAATTTATTGGGAATATCTTTATTGGTTATATCCATGAAAATATTCCGTAAACCATC
>CAZXCW010000096.1:0-10769 GCA_964639385.1 uncultured Nitrospiraceae bacterium | reverse complement strand
TTTCCTTTTCAAGTCGTTACAGCATTATATCGGTGCTATTGGCGAAAGTCGGGTTGGAGAAAACATATCCTGTGAAAGTTACACTTATTAGATAGAAATATACTGCAAGCAATAGAGTTATTTTTAACCTGTGTTTTTTTAGGAATATAAGTAAAATGATTCCTAATAAAACATAAATGAGAGGGTTTATGAGGAATTTTGCAATGTCCTGTATTTCCACGTCCTAAGACTCTAATATGAGAAAGTATTTTGAAATAAGTATGATTAATTCTGAGTAATATATCATTCGGTATTAAGTATGTTTTTTGGTATATTTTAGATATCCTACTTATAGATTACTGGTTATAGTCAGCACCATTATAGCAGATTTCCAAGATGCATGATACAGGAAGAAATTCTCGGCTGGCTTCTGTTCCTTCAAATTTAATAGTTAAGATTCAATGCTTATGGTTTTTTTCGGCCCGTCATGAGAAATATGGTAAATGATCGTATCCCTCCATCAGAACCCGGTTTCATTACTTCTGCTGCTGTCCTGTCACGGATATCATCGAATCCCGCCTCCATAAAATCCTTGCGAAGCAATGCCCGATCAAAGCCGAAGTGGAATACACCATCGTTGTTGTCGTGAAATTGACCGTCATCAAGATCAAGATCGGCAATACAGAGATATCCGGAAGGCGTAAGAATCCTGTAGAATTGATCAAGCAGAGGTCTAATTTCTTTAACATGATGGAGGGTCATACCGCTTACAATCAGGTGATAAGTACCTTCCAGAATATCGCCCTTTTCAGTATCAAGGTATTGAGTCTTTATATTGGGAAGATTCTGTCTGTCGATCTTTGTTTTGAGAACATCAATCATTCCCCGGGAACTATCAACGCCTGTTATGGAATGGACTACCGGCTGCAACTGGAGGGTCAATAGTCCTGTGCCACAACCAAAGTCCAATACATCCATATTAGAAGTCAGCAAGATTTCGGCTGATATGGCGGCTGCTATATCGTTTGCCAGCTTGACCCGTGCCGGGATCTCGTCCCAGGTGGTTGCCTCTTTGTCAAAATCACGCCTTTCAATGTTCATTTAGACCTCTCCGCTTTATTGATAAGTTACAAGGTATTAAGAATATAGGCAGTTGTCAATTTTTTTCAATTTTCATGGTGATTCCATATAAGCTATGCATAATTATAGCATGATCAAAAGATGTGTCTTACAGGAAGTGGTTCGCCCTGTGACTTCAACCAGGGTTTCCACTTATGTACTGAGGAAAAGAGAAAAAGATGCTTAGAAATTTCGAAGTGGGAATTTTGATGCCGGTTTTAAATCCCGACAATCTTAAGGCCGATACACTTTTCGATAATCGTGAAATCATTATTATTAATGACAGGAGGCGAAGGAATGACAATAGTGAAGAATTGAGGGTGATAAAACTTATTTTTAGTACCCTAAACTATCAAATCTTGTAAAGGTCTCTTCCCTATGGTATTCTTAGCCATTATGGAACAGAGGTTTGAATTAACAAAAGATGAAATAAAAAAGGTTAAACAGAAACTCATATCTGCCCTGAGAAGACATGATGAGATTTCATTTGCTTACCTCCATGGCTCCTTCGAAATTCTTCCTTTTAGAGATGTCGATATCGGAGCATACTGTTTCATAACCGAGGACTCAGTATTCGATTTTGAGCTTGGGATGTCTTCTGAACTTGGGACAGCTTCTGGTTATCCCGTGGAATTCAAGGTGTTGAACTATGCACCGATTGGATTTCAATTCTCTGTAATAAACGAAGGCACTTTACTCATTGAAAGAGATAGGGCTGTCAGATTGAATTTTTTAGAGGATGTTGGTTTAAAGTATATGGATTATTTTGAATTCTCAAAATCCTATCTCAGGGAACTTATGGAATGTATAAAGAAATAAACATAGAAAAGATTAAAACCATTGGAAAAGACCTTCTTGATTCGGTCTCAGAGATAAAATCCCTTGTAGCTATAGAAGAGAGAGTTTTTGTAAAAGAGCGTAAAAATATATTTTCTCTGCGTTATCTCTTAATCGAGGCTGTTGAGGCTATGGCAAATATATGTAACCATATCCTTACCCGTGTGAGGGGCCAGGTGCCTAAAGGATATCCTGACTGTTTTGAAAAATTATCTGAGGCTAAAATTATTACAAAAAAACTTGGTGGAAATTTAAAAAAACTTGCCGGTCTAAGAAATATTCTCATACATAAATACTGGGAGATAGACGACCGAAAGGTCTTTAAATCCGCAAAAGAAAACATCGGAGACTTCGAGGAATTCCTGAAGCAGATAAATAAGCTTATTGAAAAGAGCCTTACTTAAGCAGAAGAATTCCCAGCGTTTTATGCTGGGATTGCCCTCTCAGTTTCCTTCAGCCACAGGAGCCTTGAGCCGTTCATAATAGAGTAATTAAGATCCTCAATCATTTCAAAAGGATCAACATCAAGTCCTTCCTGCTTTTTATATGGCGCTATTGAAGGCTCTACCTTTTTTACCTTCATAGCCTTTTTGATTTCTGTTTCTGTCGGCGCTTTTATTGTGCTTCCTAAGGCTTTTGCAAGCTTAATAAATATCTCCCTATGAGTTTTTGTCTCTCCAGGTGGTTCAACGGCCTTTTGCACCTTCTTTAGTCTGCCGAGATAATCCACTATTGTGCCATCAGATTCGAGAATCGCTGCAGAAGGGAGTACAACATCTGCCTGCCTTGCAAGAGGTGTAAGATGAGAATTCTGCACAATGAGAAAATCCACATCAGGTCTTTTACCTGATATCTCACCAACAGCATAGAGAACCTTTACAGCATTCCCTCTCATCATTTCCTTATATGAACTGCCTTCTGTTACAAGACCCATGAGGGTTACCCCTTTTGCATTTGCCTCCAGAGGGACTGCAACGACCTGTGGAGCAGTCAATTTACTTGCAGTGGCCTCAATATTAGAGGAAACCTTATAAAGAGAAGGTGCAGTGAGAATAACAATGTTTTTAGCACTTGTAAAAAGATCAGCAGCTTTTTCGAGGTCTGAGACCTCTTCTGTATCTGTTTTTTCCTTTTTACTCTGGCCGAGGCGGACTTTTTGTTCTTCTAATGCCTTTGCCAAGCCAGAAAGGGTTGAGGCTTCATCACCCCTAAGATTTACAGTAGCAACAGATGCAATTTTTGGCTCACCCGAATTTATGACAATGAGTTTTGCACCTCTTTCAACCTTTTTTCTTATAATTGCATCTAAGGCAGGAAGAACCCTTATCCACTGGTCAGGGCTAAGTCCCACAAGGACCATGAGGTCTGCTCCCTCAAGGTCTGCACTATCATTACCTCTCATTGAATCGGCATTAGCATAAAGACTCACTGTTGTATCAATATTCTTTGTCTTCACGACTTCGGAAGCGAATTTCTTCAATAAAAAGGCATCCTCGTTCAGAATTCCGGCGGTACTTACAAAGCCCGAAGACTTACCTGCATTTTTCAGCCTTTCCGAGACGATGGAAATGGCATCATCCCACGTTGTCTCTTTCAGTTCCTTTCCGACTCTCTTCATTGGAGAAGTAACGCGTGTCTCACTTTTCAGGGAATCAAATCCAAACCTTCCAATGGCACAGATAAAGCGTTCAGCAGAACCATCCTGAGCACCTGCATTTATCTTCACTACCTCACCATCTTTTGTACTCACAATAATGTCGCATCCATCACCGCAGGAAAGACACTGTGATTGTACCCTTTCATACTCCCACTCTCTCCCTTTTCTCCACCTCTCAGCCTCGAGAAGGGCATTCACAGGACATACATCAACACAGCTTCCACAGAATGTACATTCTGATTCCTGAAGGGGTTTGTCATTGGCTGTAACTACCTTCGAGCCGACTCCCCGTCCCATAAAGTCAAGCACGTTTGTTCCCTGCTCTCTGCATATCCTTACGCATCTGCCGCAGAGGATACAGTATTCAGGATCTCTCTTGATGAAGGGATTTGCCTCATCTATTGGATAACCGAATCTTTTCCGTGTGAAACTCGACTCTTTTATCCCGAACTTGTAAGCATAACTCTGGAGCCTGCATATTCCTGCCTTTGTGCATGTCATACAATCTAAAGGATGCATCGAGAGAATAAGGTCTATGACGAATTTTCTAACCTCCTCTACCTTCTCAGTCTTTGTATTGACTGACATCCCTTCTTTGACCTTCGTATTACATGCTATGACGGGTGCCTTCATTCCCTCTATCTCAACGAGACAGAGTCTGCATGCGCCAACGCCCTTCATTCCTTTGAGATAACAGAGGTTCGGTATATGAATACCTGCTAACTCTGCTGCATCTATAAGGTTCGTTCCTTCCGGCGCCTTGATCTCTTTTCCATCTATTGTCAGTGTCACCGTCTTTTTCATGCAGACCTCCTATATTCTATTATTTGCTTAGAGTTTCTTCTACCTCGGTCGTTATTATCTCAATTGCCCCCACAGGGCAGACCTTTACACATTCGCCACACTTTGTGCATCTCTTCTGCCGTATCTCAAAGGGAAGGTATCCGGAGAGATAAGACTTTTTAGTTTCTCCTATAATTGCCCCATACTTACATGCCTCGAAACACTTTCCGCACATGATGCACAGTTCGGGGTTTATCACATATTCGATAAGGCTGATACATTCCTTTTTCGGGCAGACACCTGCAAGATGTTGATTGAATTCCTCCGATGAACTTTCGAGGATATCCATGATAAATTTACCTGTATTTTTTCCTTTTATACAGAAAGAACCTACTGCCATCTGAGAGGCGATCCTTTTCAGCGCCTCGATGTCCGAAGGACTGACTCCTTCCAGATGTTGAGCAATCCTGATGAGCCTGATCTTTGCCTCATAGGTTCCAAGGGAACAGGGATAACACTTACCACACATAGGGCCTGCAAGGAATTCTTCAACAAAATACAGAGCCCTGTGGACAGGACACGCCTTTTCCTCAGCCTCTTTTTTAATGTCTTCGAGTTTCTTCTCTTTTTCTCCGGTTAAAGTCTCTTCGCTCATCTTACCCTCGTATATTTTAATTTTATTGTAACAACCTAATTCATAAATTTTTAACCTATGGCTTAAGTAGTAATTTTATGAATAATACAAATTAAGATTTTAAAACCTCCTCTTTTGTTTCAGTTCTTTCCTCCACTCTGATAGCTCCTATGGGACATATATTGTAACAATCACCACACCTTTTGCATGAATATCGATCTATCAGGAATCCTGTTTTGGTCTCTTTGATTGCATTAACCCTGCATACATATTTACAGCGCCCGCAGAGGTAACAAATATCTTTATCTATTATATATACAGGTGGTTCTTTAATCTCAACAGCACCCAATGGACATGCCATGTAACATGCCTTGCATTTCTGGCAGTAAATCTGGTCTATATAAAATCTCCCGTCCTCAGCCTCTTTTATTGCTTCATAGGGACATGCATCCATGCAGCGCATACACTGGTAGCATATGTCAGTGTTTATTGATAATGATCCGAGTGTGCAGACCTGTGCCCTGCAATATTTATCATAAATATGTTCTTCATACTCATGACGGAAATACTTAATAGTCGTGAGAACAGGATTTGGTGCAGTCTGTCCGAGACCACAGAGAGAACCTTCCTTTACTAATTTTCCCAGCTTCTCAAGTCTCTCTATATCTTCGGGTTCACCATTTCCAGATGTTATCTTTTCGAGTATCTGAAGCATCTGGTAAGTGCCTATCCTGCAGGTTGGACATTTTCCACAGGACTCTGACTGCGTGAAAGATAAGAAGAATTTAGCAACGTCTACCATGCAGTTGTCTTCATCCATCACGACCATTCCGCCTGAACCCATGATAGAACCGACTTTTGAAAGAGACCTGAAATCCACAGGGAGGTCGAGGTGCTGTTCAGGTATACACCCTCCAGAAGGGCCCCCTGTCTGTACAGCCTTGAATTTTTTATTCTGCAGAATGCCTCCGCCAATATCAAATATGACCTCTCTTAAAGTTATTCCCATAGGCACTTCAATAAGCCCGGTATTTTCCACTTTGCCTGTTAGGGCGAACACCTTTGTGCCGGGTGAATCCTGCGTTCCTGTACTCAGGAACCAGTCAGCACCTTTTGTAATGATTACAGGAATATTTGCAAGGGTCTCAACGTTATTGATAACTGTGGATTTTTCCCACAGGCCACTCTCAACAGGAAATGGAGGTCTCGGCTTCGGCATACCGCGCCTGCCTTCAACAGATGTCATGAGCGCGGTCTCTTCGCCACAGACAAAAGCACCGGCACCTTCTCTGATATGAACGGTAAAATCAAACCCAGTGCCCAGGATATTTTTTCCCATCAGTCCAAGCTGTTCTGCTTGTTTGATAGCAATTCCGAGGTTTGTGACTGCAAGGGGATATTCATGACGGACATAGATAATTCCATATCGTGCTCCGATTGCATAGGCGCATACGAGCATTCCCTCGAGGAGACTATGCGGGTCACCTTCCATGACTGACCTGTCCATAAATGCGCCAGGGTCACCCTCATCACCATTTGCTATTACAAACCTTACATCGCTCTTGAAATTCTTTGTAAATTTCCACTTTTTACCCGTGGGGAACCCAGCACCTCCTCGGCCCCTGATGTTCGATTTGTCTACTTCATCCAGGACCTGATCAGGCGTCATTCCTGAAAAGATTTTTTCCAAAGCCCTGTATCCACCTACTGCAATATAGTGATAGATATTTGCCGGGTCTATTTTCCCGTTGTTTCGCAGGACAACACGGACTTGCTTACCATAAAAAGGGACGTCACCAATAAGGTATGCTGTCTCTCCGTAGGTACGGCGATAAAGAAGGTCCCATATGGGTTTTTCACCCTTTATCGTGCGCGATACAATCTCTTGTACCCTTTCTGGTTGGACCTTTTGATAAAAATACCCTTCTGGGTCGATGATCATAACAGGTCCTTTCTGGCAGAGCCCCTGACATCCCGTAGTTACTATTTCGATCTCTTTTCCATTTCCTTCAGACTCTCTTTGAAGTCCTTCTGCTACTTTCAGGGATTTATTCGCTCTACACCCTGTTCCACAACAAACTCTTATTCTCTTTTTTCCAGGGGCTAAGACACCTTCTCTGGATAGACGTTCCCGAAGGGCAATAAGGTCATTAATGCTATTGAGCTTCTTTATTTCCAAGTTCGTCATTGTATATTCTTTAAAACGAGATTCTTCGCTCCACTCAGAATGACAAAAGTCCAACCTGTCATGCTGAATCCTTCATAAAAACCGTCACCCTGAGCGAAAAGAAGGGTCTCAGTATATTGTTCAGGATAAACTCCGTGAAACATCTCTTATTTTGAACACTACTGATTTGTATAATTTTAATAAATACTCTCTGCCACATAGCAAATTTCCGGGAGGAGATATGAGACCAAATCTCTAAAAGTGATCATCCCTACAATGGTATCTCCTTCCGCAACGGGTATATGTCTTATCTTCTTTCTTGACGCAACGGATATTGCTGAACTTATATCTGCCGAGGGATCAAATGTTGTAATATCACGTCTCATAATGTTTTCAATAGTTTCATCGAGAGAAATATTGTTAAAAGTGCATCGCACAATGTCTCTCTCAGTAAAGATACTTGCCAATTTGTTCTTTTCATCTACTACAAATATCCCGCTGACATTATTCTCGCTCATAGTATGTACTGCATCCCGGATAGTGCGATTTTTATTTATGGTCACTATCACAGGTGGCTTCGATTTTAAAATATCTCTTAATGTCATCCTGCTTCTCCTTTCAATGGCCTCTATCTCTTTATGAGGAATTTTTAATTCCTCTTCAAGGCGTGCAAATCTCTGCTTCATGATCTTGACTGCGCCCACCGGACAGGCATAGTAACAGGCCTTGCATTTTGTGCAGTAATCCTGATCAATAAAGAAGCTCCTCCTCGTCTCCTTTACCGCATCAAAGGCACATACCTGTTTGCATACACCGCAGAGGATACATTCCCTTGGATCTATGCGATGGACGCCGATCCTGCAGACTTTTGCCCTGCAGTATTTTTCTCTTACATGTTCTTCATATTCATCACGGAAATATCTTATCGTTGTAAGCACGGGATTTGGTGCGGTCTTGCCGAGCCCGCAAAGAGAGCCTTCTTTTACCAGTTCTGCAAGCCTTTCGAGTTTCTCAATATCTCCCTCCTCACCATCGCCAGAGGTTATTTTTTCGAGTATCTGAAGCATCTGGTAAGTGCCTATCCTGCAGGTTGGACATTTTCCACAGGACTCTGACTGCGTGAAAGATAAGAAGAATTTAGCAACGTCTACCATGCAGTTGTCTTCATCCATCACGACCATTCCACCTGAACCCATGATAGAGCCAACCTTTGAGAGAGAGTCGAAATCTACAGGCAGATCGAGGTGCTGTTCAGGTATACACCCTCCAGAAGGGCCCCCTGTCTGAACAGCTTTAAATTTCTTGTTATGTATTATTCCCCCACCGATATCGAATATAATCTCCCTTAGAGTTATCCCCATCGGGACTTCAACGAGCCCTGTATTTTTAACTTTTCCTGTCAGTGCAAATACCTTGGTGCCAGAAGAATTCTGTGTCCCGATGCTCAAGAACCAATCTGCACCTTTCTCTATGATGTACGGGATGTTTGCAAGGGTCTCGACATTATTGATAACTGTGGATTTTTCCCACAAGCCACTCTCAACAGGAAATGGAGGTCTCGGCCTAGGCATACCCCGCATACCTTCAACGGATGTCATGAGCGCGGTCTCTTCGCCGCAGACAAAGGCACCAGCGCCTTCCCTGATATGAACGGTAAAATCAAACCCTGTCCCGAGAATATTTTTTCCTAAAAGACCCAGGTCTTCTGCCTGTTTAATGGCTATACTGAGATTCTTTACAGCAAGGGGATATTCATGACGGACATAAATAAATCCATATCTTGCACCAATGGTATATGCGCATATAAGCATTCCTTCAAGAAGCCCATGTGGGTCACCTTCCATGATAGACCTGTCCATAAATGCCCCTGGGTCACCTTCATCTCCATTAGCTATAACCATCTTAATCGCGCCCGAAGATTTTTTGGCATACTGCCATTTAATGCCTGCAGGAAATCCTGCACCACCTCTTCCCCTTATGTTTGCTTTCTTTACTTCTTCAAGCACATCTTCAGGACTCATATATGAAAACATCTTTTCAGCAGCTCCATACCCGCCTACTGCAATGTAATGATAAACATTACATGGGTCTATCTTGCCATTATTCCCGAGGGCAACTCGTAATTGCTTCTTATAGAAAGGCACTTCTTCCATTATCTCTACAGGTTTCTCAAGAAAAGATTCTCTGTAAAGGAGCTCTCTAACAGGAAGCCCGGCAGAATAAGTCGTGGAAAGAATCTCTTCAACCTTCCCAGGACCAACTTTCTGATAGAAATAGTTATATGGTTCTGCTTTCATAACAGGGCCCTTCTGACAGAGGCCCTGACATCCTGTTTTCACGATCTCCATCTTCAGATCCTTTTTTGGTATTTCCTCCTCGATCGCCCTTACAACATTTCTGGAACCCATAGCAGTGCATGCAGTCCCGCAGCAGATTCTTATCCTGTCTTTATCAGGTCTGAATAGTTCTTCAGCAAGACGGGCCCTGAGACTTTTTAGATCCTCTATGTTCTTTAGCCTCTCCATGTTATTTTTCGATTACTCCTCTTTTATAGATCTGATTAATGTCTCTAATTTCTTTGCTCCTATTTCACCGATAATCTCTTCATTGATTGTAGTGACAGGTGCAAGCCCACAGCAACCTACACATCCCACTGTTTCGAGAGTCAGGGCAAGATCTTGCGTCGTCTCTCCATTCTTAATACCAAATTCGTCTTCAAGTGCTGTCAAGACCTTTTTTGATCCTCTTACATAACAGGCAGTACCGAGACATACCCTCACGATCTTCTTACCTCGCGGTGTGAAATGAAACATTTTGTAAAAGCTTGCTACGCTGTAAATCTCAGCCAACGAGATATCGAGTTTCTTGGAGAGTCTCCTTAATATATCTTCTGGCAAATAACCATAGTCTTCCTGGATCTTCTGGAGGACATGGATCAAAATTCCCCTTTTCTTATCATGTTCATGAAGAATCTTTCCTATTTCGCCTATATTCTCATTTACATCGATCACTTCTATTTCCATCTATACCTCCATAATCGGTGAAGCGTGGGTCGTAAAGCGTGAGAAGACTTTTAATCCCCGTTTTTTACACCTCACGTTCATTATAATCCCAGATGTGGTTTTGCTGCTTTTTCGAGCTCTCGCCTTGCAGCCATGTCCAGGAGAACTCTTTCCATACCAAACCTTCCAGGTTCGTATTTCCTGAGTTTTAAAGCTTCTCTTGCACTTTCAATATAATTCAAGGTAAGAGCAAGTATCTTTTCAGGGTCTGGCTCGAAATGAAGGGCCCCCTTAAATCTATCGAACCATACCTCTGTCATTATCCGCGTTACTTCCTGACTTGCCTCTACAGGAGATTCACCCCCAAAGATAACAGGAAAACCAGATGCAACAAGGTAGCATCCGATAGCGATAGCTTTTTCACTCATCCACTCAGGAGCGATACCAACAGCAGGCATACCTCCAATCTCGTCAGAAAGTCCACCCTCTTCCGCCATAGCAGCCGCTATCGTCAGAATCCTTGAATTATCTACACATGAACCGAGATGAAGGATCGGGGGTATTCCTATTGCTTCTCATACTTCTCTAAAC
>CAZXCW010000095.1:0-10861 GCA_964639385.1 uncultured Nitrospiraceae bacterium | reverse complement strand
ATCATATTCTTTGTAATAATCCTCAATAACTTTTTTGTCTTGCATTCCGTCAATACTAGCGATAACTAATTCTGAAGTAAGTTCTACGTCACCCATTCTGGCGATTTTTTGGTCAGAAAGGATTCTTGAATTTATCCAAAAAGTATGGAACTCATATGCTACACTATGTACAATCTGTTTAAACAATCCAAAATATTTTGCGTTCCAAAGTTCCTGCTTATTTAGCGGAATTGTATAGGTATTTAACCGAGCAAAAATTGCCAAAACTTGCTCATCTCCTGGGGTCAAAACTAAGTTAGTAGCTATTTCATATTGAAAAAAGTCATTTTGAACATCAGGAGGCAGTGCACTGAAATATAAATTGGCGTAGTCTTTATTGTGAATTTTAGAAACTTTAAAGCCGTCTTTTAAAAAATCCAATATAGTCCCTAATCGCTGTTGTCCATCTATTACCTCTCTAATGGTTTTGCGAGTCTTAGCATCTATTTGCTGTCTTATGAAAACTGGAGGGATAGGTAAACCGCGTAGAACAGTGTCTATAAGATACGATTTAGCTTTATCAGACCAAACTCGTCTTCTCTGAAACTTTGGAGATAAAAATAACTCTCCTCTTTCATTCCATTCCCTGAAATCATTTATTGAATATGGCCTTAAATCAAAATTTTTACCCACCCTGACACCTCCTAACCATTCGGTCACCGATTACTTTTTATTTTATAAAACACCTTTTACATTGCAAACCGAGTTCAAATGTAGTCATGTTTATCATTCCCTTCCAAGACCGAAATCAATTCCTGTACCGACTACCTTCTCACAATTTGGACAAATCACAGGCTGTTTATAATCTGTAACGAGACTATGTCTTGCAGTGCACTCCCAATTATCTCCATTCCAACTCCACTCCTCAGTCATCAAAGCTGTAAACCATATCCTATCTAATATTTCATTACAAAACGGGCAATTTTTTATCTCATAAATTCTCTTTTTTTCCATACTCTCAACCTTATTTTGAAAACATTAAATAATCTTATTCCAGTTCTTTTCTGAGAGACAGAGTTCCCGAGCTGTTTTCATGCCCGATCTGCGTATCTGCTTCCATGTTTTTGTAAAACCGGCAATTTCTTTCAAAGCACTCAGGAAAATTTTATTCTCCTCTGGTGTTCCAATTGTTACCCTTAGGCAACCATTCACAACACCCTTCATATTTCTTACAAGCACTCCTTTTTTCAGAAGCCTTTTGTATATCCTATCAGGGTTTTTCACTTTGAATAATATAAAGTTTGCCTCTGATGGATATGGATTTACAACATTTATCCTTGTCAATTCATCGAAAAGTTTATTCCTCCCAGAGATAATTGATTTTATATGAGACTGCATTGTCTTTCTGTCTTTTAATACTTCAATTGCAATAGCCTGGGAAAGGGAGTTGAGATTGAAAGGGAGTCTGACCTTATTTACTTCATTGATTATTTCTTTGTCTGCCATCAGGAACCCAACTCTTAAGCCTGCAAGGCCGATCTTGCTTAATGTTCTCATTATCACAAGATTTTTGTAATCCTTCAATAGAGGCAGAAATCCCATTTTACTCGAAAAGGGCTGGTATGCCTCATCGACTACAACTATGGCGGAGGATAAGGTTGACTCGATAATCTTCAAGATCTTTTCTGAAGAGAAACAGTTTCCCGTAGGATTATTTGGGGAACTCAAAAATATTAACTTGGGCTTCAGCCTTTTGATTGCCTTAAGAATTTTCTCAAGATTGAGGTCGAACTCCTTATCAAGTGGTATCTCGATCTTTTCTTCCCCGACAGCCTGTGTGATAATTCCATACATAGAAAAAGTAGGGATTGGATAAAGAACAGGGCCGCCAAAGGTAGTAATGAGATAATAAATCAGCTCATCAGAACCATTACCCTGGAGTATATTTTGTGGGCTAACTCTAAAATATCGGGAGAGGACCTTTTTAAAAGCTTTTGCTTCTGGATCAGGATATCTATTGGTTTCTATGGGTTTTAATATCCTTAATACTTTCTTAAATCCGTAAGGACTTTCGTTTGCATCAAGCTTTACCCTGCATGGAATCTCTTTTGCATCATAGGCTGATAAAGAGCGGATTTTGGGCTTTACAAATTCCGTAATATTCATTGGAAATGAATTATAACACAACATCCTATTCCCCTCTTTAGCAAAGAGGGGTGAGGGGAGATTTTATCCATCATAAATATTTCCAGTTATTTAAAAAATCCCCCTTCATCCCCCTTTACCAAAGGGGGAAAAGAGGGGGGTTACCGCTCTAATACTATATCCTGCCATCACGGAATTGGAGATGCTTCCTTTTTTGGAAATCTCAGTGACTTTTTTCAGTTTCTTTGATAAACTTTTTATATTATCGAGAAAGAGTAAGGTAAATGAATGACAAATGGGTTGTGGTTTTCGTGACATATGATCCCCTTGAGGCTGAGATAATAAGGGACCTTTTAGAAAGCGGAGGAATATCAGTAGTTGTAAGATCGTCAAAGGTAAGTCCTTATCCTGTAAATATTGGTAAAATGGGAGAAGTAAAGATATTAGTTAAGCAGGGTGATAAAGAAATAGCAGAAAAGGTTATAAAGGGAGAAAATGATCATAGCTAATCCGTTGTGGAAAAGAAATCCAGTCAGTAAAAAATAGAACTTCATTTAATAGGATAATAAAAACGAAAGAAAGGAGAAAGAGAATGTTGTATACAGTTAATATTGTTATTGAAAAAGATGAGGGTGGCTATTATGCACATTGTCTCGATATTGACGTTGGGGAGGCAAGGGCCGATTCCCTGGAAGAAGTTATGAAAGACATAAAAGAGACGATTGAAATTTATTTAGAGGATATGTCAGAGGAAGAAATAAAGGAGGAACTACAGGGCAAAGAGTTTGTAACCACTACTTTAGAAGTAGAAGTGCCTAAGCCAAAAAGTGATCAAATAGATTCTGAAAGTTAAGGGACAGGGGATTAGCTTATAATTTCAAACTGATAGATAACATAAGCTTAATAACTAAGGTATTACTTTATTAAGCTGATACTCCACTATCCCGGATGCACCTGCCATCTTGAGTTTCGGGATAATATCCCGAACGATCTTCTCATTAATCATAACCTCAAGGGCATACCATCCTTTATCAGAAAGGGGAGATATTGTGGGTGAGTGCATTGCGGAAAGAAGACTCATTACCCTTTTAAGAGAATCCTTGGGGACATTCATTTTGAGTCCAACTTTTTCCTCAGCGGCGAGGGCACCCTTAAGGAGCATCAAGATATTTTCCATCTTCCGCTTTTTCCACCTGTCTTGCCATGACCTTTTATTCGCTATAAACCTTGTGCTTGATTCGAGGATGGTCTCAATAACTCTGAGATTATTCGCCTTTAAGGATGAACCTGTTTCGGTAAGTTCAACAATCGCGTCAGCGAGGTGAGGGGGTTTTACCTCTGTTGCACCCCACGAGAAATCCACTTCCGACTTAATCCCTTTTGATTTGAGATACTTCTTCGTGAACCCCACAAGCTCAGTTGCTATACGTTTCCCCTCTAAATCCTTCAAAGTTGTTATCTTAGAATCGTTGGGAACAGCTATTACCCACTTCACAGGCCTTAACCCCTCCTTTGCGTAAATAAGCTCAGCAACTTCATAGACGTCTGCATTCTGTTCCAATATCCAATCTTTTCCTGTAAGGCCACAGTCAAGTACACCATTTTCCACATATCCTGCCATCTCCTGTGCCCTGATGAGCATGGCCTCAATTTCAGAGTCATCAAGGGACGGATAATAAGAACGAGATGACACTGTTATGTGATATCCTGCTTTTCTAAAGAGCTTTAATGTCGATTCCTGGAGACTTCCCTTTGGAAGGCCGAGCTTTAATGTTTTTTTATTCATCGCTTTATCCTTTAAACATCAATAAAAATATGGGAGAATTATAAACGTTCATTTCATATTTCTTAGTTTGATATACTCTATCATATTGCTGTTACTGTTACAACCCGATTACTACCGATAGATATGTCAATAGATTTTTCACCCTTACTCAATATTATTGAGGAAGGCTTAAAGGATGTTCGCCTTTATAATCTTACCGGATCATCCGAAGCCCTCCTTCTTGCCTTTTATGATAAGCCCTATCTCGCTGTTGAAGTGACAGAAGAACTTGCAGAAGAACTCTATAGAGACATCAATTTCTTCAGAGAGATTTTTAGGAAAGAGCCTGTCTACTTCCTTCCCGAACCTGATGGACCTTCTATTTCAGGTCAAAGGGCAAAGACCTTGTATTCTTTTGGGAAGACTGACTCCGTTGTCTGTTCATTTAGAACCTTCAAATTACCGGTATGGTCTAAGGGAGAGATAGGAGAAATTATTCTGAGCCTAAAAAAAGGAATGGAAATAGAAAGGATAGTAATAAATAAAAGATTGACAGAGATGGGTTACAGAAATGTTCCCATTGTTTCTGATAAGGGAGAATACAGCCAGCGTGGCTGGCTTTTTGACATCTTTCCCTCTACAACAGATAATCCCTTAAGGATTGAGTTTTTCGGTGATGAGATCGAGTCAATAAAAACCTTTGATGTTGAAACACAGATATCAAAAGAAGAGATTTCAGAACTTTCAATCTTACCGGCAGAAGAGCCTACTTCAGGCAAGACAATTATGGAGATGATAGGCGATGTGAAGTGTTTCTTTTCTGATTCTATTCAAGAGAGAGACGGACTTTCCCGAGATATTACTTTTCTTTCGAGGTTTTCCTTTAAGGGTCCGGGGTACGAAGTCGGCATGCTTTCTATTAGAGGTCTTGGAATAATCCCGGAGGAGAGAAAAAGTATTGAGGAGTTACCGAAAATGCTTCAGCTCCTTCAGAAAGAAAACAGGATAGCCCTCATCTCTTCATCAAGGGGTCAGGCAGAAAGACTTAAAAAGATATTGAGAGATGGAGATATAATTGTACCCCTTATTGATAAAATGGATCTTCTTGATTATGAAGGCAATGTTTCGATTACAATCGGCAATCTTTCATCAGGTCTTTTCTTCCCAGGCATTTTAATACTGACAGAAAAAGAGATTTTTGGCGGGAGGCCTGGCTATAGACCTATCAAGAAGTCAAAGGTATCACGTCTTCTTACATCCCTTGATGACCTTATGCCAGGCGATTTTGTTGTCCATAGGGAACATGGGATAGGGAAATTTCATGGACTTGTTCGCCAGAGTGTTGAAGGTATCGAAGAAGATCTTATAATGCTTGATTATGAAGGCGGTAGGCTATATTTACCCCTCCATGGAATTAACAGCATACATAAATATCATTCAGAAGAAGGGGTCATACCAAAAATAGACAAGATTGGGGGAAAGACCTGGCAGAGAACAAAGGAAAGGGTAAGAAGAAAAATACATGAGATGACAGAAAAGCTCCTTGCCCTCTATGCAGAAAGAGAGGTCCATAAAGGTTTTTCCTTTAGCCAGGATACAGAACTCCATAGGGAATTTGACAGCTTCTTTCCTTACGAGGAGACGCCTGACCAGATCGTGGCTATAGAAGATATCAAAAGAGATATGGAGTCAGAAAGACCAATGGATCGGCTCATCTGTGGTGACGTCGGATATGGGAAGACAGAGGTCGCAATAAGGGCAGCTTTTAAAGCAGTATATGATGGGATGCAGGTAGCGGTATTAGTGCCTACCACAATACTATGTGAACAACATTATAGGACCTTTAAGATGAGGTTTTCTGCCTTTCCCGTAAAAATAAACTATTTGAGCAGGTTCAAATCAAAAAGGGATCAACAGGAGACAAACAGAGCATTATCGAATGGAGATATAGACATAATTATAGGGACACACAGCCTTCTTGGTAAAGACATAAATTTTTATAAACTTGGCCTTCTCATTATTGATGAGGAGCATAAGTTTGGGGTAAGGCAGAAAGAGAAGATAAAAGAGCTTAAAAGGAGTATTGATGTTCTTATCCTTACTGCAACGCCTATACCGAGAACACTTTATATGGCACTCTCTGATATCAGAGATATGAGTGCAATTGAGACTCCCCCTGAAGAAAGGCTTGCTGTTAGGAGTACTGTTTCTGTTTTTGATGAGAAACTTATAAAAGAGGCAATAAGCAGAGAACTCGAAAGAAAAGGACAGGTCTTTTTTGTTCATAACAGGATAAAGGATATATATAAGATTGCCGAGTATCTGATAAGACTTTCCCCTTTGACAAAGATATCTGTTGCACATGGACAGATGCCTGAAAGAGAACTCGAAAAGATAATGCTCGAATTTTATGAAGGCAAAATTGATGTTCTCGTCTCTACCTCTATAGTTGGTTCAGGCCTTGATATTCCAACAGCTAATACCATTATTATCAACAGGGCAGATATGATGGGGCTTTCTGAACTCTATCAACTAAGGGGGCGTGTTGGAAGGAGCAATGTAAGAGCCTATTCATATTTTCTTATTCCCGGAGAGGAGATCATTACTGAAGAAGCCAGAAAAAGACTTCAGGCAGTACAGGAGATGAGTTATCTCGGGGCTGGTCTCAGGCTTGCCATGAAGGACCTCGAGATCAGGGGGGCGGGTAACCTCTTGGGTCCTGAACAATCAGGTCATATTCATGCTGTAGGATTTGACCTTTATATGGAAATGTTAGAAAAGGCGGTAGCTGAGTTAAAAGGTTTAAAGATTGAAGAGGAGTTTGAACCTTCAATAAGTGTAAGGGTTAACGCCTATATACCTGAAGAATATATAGAAGATATAACTCTCAGGCTAAGCTTATACAGGAGGATTGCATCATCAAAAACACACGGGGATTTAAAAGCCCTTGAGTTTGAGATAGAAAATAGGTTTGGGAAACCACCAGAGGACGTAAAAAACCTTCTTGATGTAATGAGACTGAAGATAATGGCAAGGAACCTCCTTATAACGAAGATACAGGATATACAGGGGAGGATCCTTATAACGTTTTCTCCAGAGACAAAAGTGGAGCCTCAAGATATCTTTGAGCTCCGTAAAAAAACAGATAGAAAGGTTAAATTTCTGCCTGAGGGTTTTGAATTCGACCTCAGAGGGCTACCCTGGGAGAGTATTTATAAAGAGGTTTCGTCACTCTTTACTTATCTTACTGTTTCTGATAGTTTTAATAGAGATAAGTAATTCCTATTGGAGGTCAACGAATGAGAGAAGGAATCATTGTGATATTTCTCATTTTTTTTATTAGCTCCTGTGCAACCACAGGGAAAGAGAAGATAGATAAAGTGAATGCTCACTACCAGTTAGGGGTTTCTTATTTTAGCGAAGGCAGAATAGAGATGGCATATGTTGAGTTTCAAAAGGCCCTTGAACTTAATCCTGATGATAAAAGAGTGCTCAATGCAGTCGGTGTGGTCTATCTTAAATTTGAGTACCTGCAGAAAGCCGAGAGCGCTTTTTTAAAGGCTGTAGCATTAGACCCGAATTTTTCCGAGGCTTATAATAATCTTGGTTCAACGTATGGGAGAATGGGAAGGTGGTCGGATGCAGTGAATTCATTTAAAGCAGCACTTAAAAATCCTGTATATGAGAAACAGGAGGTTGCATACAGTAACATGGGGGATGCCTATTATAGATTGGGACGTATTGATGAGGCAATCGAATCTTACAGGGAGGCAATAAAGCGCGTACAGGATTTTTATCGTCCTTATTATGGTTTATCCCTCTGTTACAACAATAAAGGCCAGTATGGAGATGCCGCTACTGCCATTACACGTGCAATAAATCTCGACCCCCTTTTTGGTGGAGACAGGGATAAGGCAACAGAGTACTTCGAAAACAGAAGACTGCAGGCAAAGGGTGAAGAACTAAAAGATATCAACGACTACCTGGATATCCTGAAATACTAATTATATTCGGGGCGTAGCGCAGCCTGGTTTAGCGCACCTGCCTTGGGAGCAGGGGGTCGGAGGTTCAAATCCTCTCGCCCCGACCAGTAAAATCAAGCACTTAGTTGATCGCTTTCAACCCCTATCCCTTTTTGGGGCTCTTTAGTGGAGAGGCATTAATAGAAAAGATGGTCAGGGAAGCTTCGCTTTATCGAAGATTAGATGACTCGGTGCAGTGCAGGGCCTGTCAAAGATTTTGTCAAATAAGACCTGATGAAGGCGTTTAAAGAGAAAAGGACTTTGACTCTGTTGAGCAGGTTCATTGAGGAGATGAAAAACTCTCCGATTGAGCCTTCTTTTTCAGCCCAAAAGAACTTAGCCACATTGCTTCTTATGACAAGGAGACCGCAACGAGAAATTGGGGAAATCATAGGGGTTTCACATGGGCAGATACGATTCTGGCATCACCAAAATAAAGTAAAGGAAACACGTGACGCCTACTGTAGGAAGTATGCCTCTTTTTTCTTCGACTACTGGCTGGAAAAGGGCCGAAAATATGTTCAGGATCGGGCTTTGTATAAAAAAGGTACAAAAGCACCCCCGATTTCTTTTGGCGAGTTAAAAGATGCTCATCTCTATAGTTTGAATTTGGCCAATGCAATCATTAAAGAATATAATGCACGGATACCACAATATCGGGATGCTGAGCGGATCCTTTCGATTATTATTCATTATGCAGTCCGAACTGCGATAAAGCACCTACGAAAAGAAAGTGAACTATCTCGTGACCAGATCATCAATTTAAAAGTAGAGTCTTTGAATGCCATCATGGATCTCGAAAAAATTTTTTCAGAATTGATTCAACAAATTACTCCGGCCGGAAAAAGTGGATTCATGCGTAAAATTAACCAATATGCCATTGAAGCCAATTTGGGAATTTTAAGGACAGCTATTGACTTAATCTACGAGGATTAAAATATTTTGATCTGAATAACAGTTATGATGTTCCTCTTCCAGTTTTTAAATTTTCAGACAACTTACATTACCAGATAGGTCACCATGACTCCAATTGTGCGAAAAAAGTATATAGAAATAAGGAAAATATTATTTGGTGCTCTCCTGTTACCGAAAGACATATAGAAAGATAAATCGCAACAACCCAGGAAAAGATTGAGATTATAAAGAATATCGAAGATGCGAGCCGGAAAGGTTTTTATTGTAGTTCATTTTAGAATTGTAACAATATCTCAATTGACGTATTGAAAGAACTTGAGGTACATGAGGTATATGATGGAATGGAATATTCTGGCTACAGCCAGCATGAGACAGGAAAGATATTTACTACGGCTTTTAAGTAATTATGGGGATTTTAAAGGCTCTGGATATCGTGGAGTAGTCATTGGAAGGGTGGAAAATGTTGATACCTTTCTTGAGACCTTGGAGACCCTAAGACAGGAAAAACCTGAAAAACTGAGACCGCTCAGTCAGATAGTCCCCATAGAAAGAACCTTTCAATTTGATCTTTCTGACTTTAAGGACAAGTTAAAGGAGGCCATTTCACCATATATTGAATTAGTAGAGAATAGAAGATTTTATGTCCGTGTCATGAGAAGGGGACACAAGGGTGAGATCTCCAGTCTTGAGGTAGAACAAGAGATGGACGCCTTTGTTCTTAATACTCTCAAGAGGAGTGGAAAAGAGGCCCAGATCGATTTTAAAGACCCTGACAGGATAATTATTGTGGAGACTGTTGAAAATCGCGCCGGAGTCGGTTTAATCACGAGGGAAACGAAGGAGAAATACCACCTTATCAAGGTAAAATAATCGGTGAATAACAGAAATCTGCCCATCATCCCAGAAAAAAATTATAAAATCGATCTCACCCTCTGCTATCTTTGCTGCTATCTGCTGGTCGCCACCTAATGGTCCACTTTTCAGTTTAAGACTGTTTGTTATATTGTATGGCAACTTTGTAGTGAATATTTGAGTGGCCAGAGGAAAGATTACTTCCATCACAAACAAGCTCTCCTTCTTCTAAATCTTTTTGACTTCTAATCATCGTAGAAATAACTTGATTTAAATCAAATCCGCCCTCAAGACAGCCTTTGCTCAAGCATTCAATTTTAAAATATGCATAACTGTTGGGCCAAAAATTAAGAGTACGTAGTACGGTAATCGGTTTTATTCTTCCGTAAGAGTTTGTCACATTGATAACAATGCTTGAAACTTCAGGAAAGTGTTCAGAAATCAGACCTGAATCGAGTCTTTGTTGCCTTTTCTCCATCTTTGCGACATTCTTTTCTTTGTTTGTCATTTTTTCCTTTCAAAATGCACCTCCCTGCCATGCAGGGGGGAACTTTTGCATTAATTATTGCTTAACTACATTGATTGCCATGGTACCTTTTGGGCTCTTTTCAATATCAAAGCTAACTCTATCACCCTTGACAAGGGACTTAAATCCGTTGCCCTCGATTGAAGAATGGTGGACAAATACATCAGTGCCGTCTTCGCTTGTGATAAACCCACAGCCCTTGGACTCATTGAACCACCTTACTGTTCCTTTAGGCATTTTTTTATCTCCTTATCTATAAATTAAAGTCTCAGAATGATTAATCGATTAAGACCTTCAATGCACTTTGTCTATTTGTATGCTTAAGTTTTCTCAGTGCTGTTGTTTCTATTTGCCTTACCCTTTCACGTGAGATAGAAAAGTGTCTCCCTATTTCTTCGAGGGTGTGGTCTTTATCAAATCCTATACCAAATCTCATTCTTATAACCTCCGCTTCCTTAGGAGTTAGAGTATTAAGAACCCTCAGTATCTGTTCAGTGACATTATTTCTTTCTGCTTCATGGTATGGAGAAGGACCATCTTTATCACTTATAAAGTCCTCGAGTTCTGTATCGTCATCTCCCACCAGAGTTTGAAGAGCTATCGGGTCCTGTATTGCCCTGAATACTTCTTCGATTTTTTCTGTTGATACTGACAATC
>CAZXCW010000094.1:0-10868 GCA_964639385.1 uncultured Nitrospiraceae bacterium | reverse complement strand
AAATAAATTTTTTCACAACATCTGCATTATGTAAATGCATTTTTCGGGTTAACTTCTAATATTATGATGGATATTACCCTCGACAGTATACGGGATATAAGGTTATATCAACCACAAAAAGGATACCGGTTTTCGGTTGACGCCCTTCTCCTGTACAGTTTTGTAAACCTGAAAATTGTCAGAAGAATAGGTGACCTTGGCGCTGGGTCTGGCATTGTGGGAATTCTACTCGCAAAAAAATATCCAGGTGCAAGAGTTGTCCTCTTTGAAGTTCAGGATGTTCTCGCCGCACTTGCAGAAAAAAATATTGCACTGAACTCTCTTGAAGAAAGGATTAAGGTAATTAAGACAGATTTAAGAAAGATAAAAACTCTCTACCCTTCACTTGTTACTTCACACCAGTTTGATCTCCTTGTATCGAACCCTCCTTTCAGAAGGTTCAGAAGCGGACTAATAAGTGAAGGGGAGGAAAAGGCAATTGCAAGGCATGAGATAAAACTAAAATTCCATGAACTCATTGATGCAGTATCATATCTCCTAAAGGTAAAGGGAAGGTTCTGTATGGTCTATCACCCTTACAGACTTTCAGAACTTGTAGAGATTATGAAAAAGAAAGGTCTTGAGCCAAAAAGACTGAGATTTGTTCATTCAAATAAAATATCAGAGGCAAAGATGATTTTGGTAGAAGCTGTGCAAGGAGGTAAGGTAGGGTTAAAGGTTGATAAGCCACTTTACATCTATAAAAAAGAGGGTAGGTACACAGATGAATTAATGGAGATATACAATCCCGGAGTATAAAAGTTTAAAATATAAGAAGTTTACACCCAAATAATGCGGGTTAAAATATAAATTGTTCATTCATTAATTTCGGATAATTTTATTGAAAACATTAGTGAGACAGCTCGGCGATTTTCTTACATATATAGCAGTAGAGAAAGGTTTCTCAAAAAATACTATTGAGTCATATTCATTAGACCTCAGGAAATTTCAGAACTTCCTATCATCAAGAGACAAAGGGGTTACCTCGTTTTTGAGGGCTGATATCATTGATTTTATCGAGAGTCTAAGAGACGAAGGTTACTCTATATCGAGCATCTGTAGGTTTATATCTTCTATTAAAGGCTTATGCAAATACCTTATTACTGAGAATCTTATAAAAGAAGACCCCTCAGAAAACCTGCAGGCTCCAAAGAGGTGGGAGAGACTTCCAAAGGCACTCAGCATCTCTGAAGTGAGATCTTTTTTGGAGCTCAACTCATCTGTTGACAAACCAACCACCATAAGAAACTATATCATGCTTGAACTTCTATACTCTTCGGGACTCCGTGTCAGTGAGCTGGTATCCCTTAAACTTGAGGGCGTCAATTTAGAGGCTGGCTTTTTAAGGATTTTAGGAAAGGGTTCAAAGGAAAGGATTGTACCAGTTAGTATGAGATCAATGGATAAGCTAAAGAGTTATATAAATCAGCAGAGACCGGAGATTTTGAAGAAGAGGCAATCTTCATATCTGTTTGTTACAGGAAGAGGAAAGCCTATGACAAGACAGCGTTTCTGGCAGGCGATAAAGATTTTGGGTAAAAAGACTGGTATTGAGCTTTCACCACACACGCTAAGGCACTCCTTCGCAACACATTTGCTTGAAGGTGGAGCAGACCTAAGGTCGGTGCAGAAGATGCTCGGCCATTCTGATATATCAACAACCCAGATTTATACAAAGGTAACAACAGAAAGGATAAAAAAGGTTTATACAAAACATCACCCAAGGGCTTAAAGACAGTAACGAGTGACAACGAAAGAGTTTTTATTTTATACTTTTTATTACTCGTTTTTTTAAGAAATCAGTTTATATTAGGAGGTAATAAATGGCTGAAAAACTTAGTATTGATGAACTGTATAAATGCTGTGATCCGAATATTTTTACCTTCAATACAACAGATGATCTTCCTGTATTTACAGGAACCATAGGCCAGGGAAGGGCTTTAGATGCCCTTGACTTTGGCCTGAGCCTCGAGAGCGCAGGGTTTAATATATTTCTCCTTGGTGAAAATGGCACGGGTAGAATGACAACTATAAAAGCAATCCTTGCCCAGAAGGCATTAAGCGAACCTATACCTTTTGATTGGTGCTATGTTTACAATTTTAAGGACCCTGATACACCTGTGGCAGTCTCTCTCGAACCAGGTGTAGCAGTAGTATTCCAAAGGGATATGGAAGAACTCATCAAAATACTCAGGATTGAGATTCCAAAGGTCTTTGAATCAAAGGAGTATGAAAAACAGAAAAAGAAGATAACAGAAGAGGCCCAGAAGAAACAGAGAGAAATTTTTGACAGCCTCGAAGAAGAGGCCCAGGCAAAAGGGTTTTCAGTCAGAAAGACGGTCAGCGGCCTGGTAATCATACCTGTTAAGAAAACAGGAGAGCCTCTAACAGAAGAAGAATATGATCAACTTGAAGAAAAAACAAGGAAAAAGATAGACGAGATAGGTAGGACTCTCCAGGAGAAGCTTAATGATGCTGTACGTGTAGTTCGGGAGGCTGAAAAATTGGTTAAAGATAAAATTGCAGCGCTTGAAAAGGAGGCAGCCCTCTCTGAAGTAGGCCATCTTATTGAGGAACTCGAAAGTAAGTACAGAGAACATGAAAGGATTATTTCATATCTCAAAGATGTAAAAGAGAATATACTTGAAAACCTCGCTGATTTTAAGGTTCAAGAAGAGCAGGCTTCTGCACTTGCCTTTATGAAACTACCAAAGGCAGAGCCTACATTCACAAGATACACCGTAAATGTTCTCGTTAACAATAAGGATTGTAAGGGTGCACCCTGTGTATTTGAAAGCAATCCTACTTATTACAATCTCTTCGGTAGAATTGAACATAAGTTTCAGTATGGTATGGCAATGACAGATTTTTCGATGATTAAAGGGGGTTCACTGCATAAGGCAAATGGAGGTTATATCGTCATCGATGCCCTCGACCTCCTGAGGAATATCTTTGCATATGATACGTTGAAAAGGGCGATTCGTAATAAAGAGGTAAAGATAGAAGATGTCTGGGAGCAATACAGGCTGATATCGACAACAACCCTGAAACCCGAGGCGATACCTTTGGATGTCAAAGTTGTACTTGTTGGTAACCCTTTTCTCTATTATCTCCTCTATAACCTCGATGAAGAGTACAGAGAACTTTTTAAGGTTAAGTCTGATTTTGACAGCAGAATGGATAGGACAGACGAAAATGTTCATAAGTACGCCTCTTTTGTTGCAACGAGGTGTAAGGAAGAAAAACTTCTTCCCTTTGACAGGACAGGTGTCGCAAAGGTAGTTGAGGTTGGTTCAAGACTTGCAGAACATCAGAATAAGTTGACCTCGAGGTTCAGTGAGATCGCTGACATCATAAGGGAGGCAAGCTACTGGGCGTCAAAATCCAATGGTATGGTTGTAACCGAAAAACATGTCCAGAAGGCTATAGATGAAAGGGTATTCAGGACAAACAGAATTGAAGAACGCTTGAGAGAGATGATTTTAGAAGGTACCCTAATTGTTGATACAGAGGGAGAAAGGATAGGACAGGTTAATGGTCTTGCTGTGATTGACTTAGGTGATTACAGTTTCGGAAAACCTTCCAGGATAACGGCTAAGACATATGCTGGCAAGGCAGGGGTTGTGAATATTGAGAGAGAGACAAAAATGAGTGGTAAGATACATGAAAAGGCAATACTCATAATAGCAAACTATCTTGGAAGCAAGTATGCTACAAAAAAGCCAATAAGCCTTTCGGCGTCTATAACATTTGAGCAGCTTTATGAGATGGTCGAGGGTGACAGCGCAACATGCGCAGAGTTATATGGCCTCCTGAGCAGTATTGCGAACATTCCTTTGAAACAGGGCATAGCAGTTACAGGCTCGATGGATCAGAATGGAGACGTTCAGCCCGTAGGCGGGATAAATGAAAAGATAGAAGGCTTCTTTGACCTTTGTAAATTCAGGGAGCTCGATGGTAAACAGGGTGTAATAATACCGAGGAGAAATATAAAAAACCTAATGATTAAAAAAGATTTAGTTGATGCAATTAAAGATGGGAGATTTACCGTCTATCCTATAAATAGGGTTGAAGAAGGCCTCGAGATACTTACTGGCATGTCCGCAGGTGATTTAAAAGAGGATGGAACGTATCCGGAAGGCACTATCAATTATCTTGTTGCAAAACGTCTTGCGGAAATATCAGAGGCAATAGAGAAAAAGAAAGAGGAAGAAAAAGAGAAGGAAGAAAAAGATTAGACCTTCCAGCACTTGACAAAAATTTGTCCTGAAGCAAAAATTTTAAAAGAGGGTCAATTTAATGCTAAAGAATAAGGAAAATTACGTCGTTGCTGTTGTTGGGGCGACTGGAGCTGTTGGTAATGAAATGGTCACAACGATCGAGGAAAGAGACTTTCCCGTACAGAGTCTCCGGCTTTTTGCATCAGAGCGCTCTGAAGGAAAAAATTTGGAGTTCAAAAATACTCAGATATCTGTTGAAATCCTTAAGGAGAATTCCTTCGAAGGGATTGATATTGCCCTTTTCTCAGCAGGAGCGGAGAGGTCAAAGATATGGGCCCCCATAGCTGTGAGGTCCGGCTGTGTCGTGATTGACAATTCAAGCCAGTGGAGGATGGATCCGGAGGTCCCCCTCGTTGTGCCGGAAGTTAACCCCGATGACCTGAAGTGGCATAAAGGGATAATAGCAAACCCGAATTGTTCAACAATTCAGATGGTGGTCGTCCTAAAGCCAATACATGATGTGGCGAGGATAAGAAGGGTTGTAGTAACGACCTTTCAGTCTGTCTCAGGAACTGGCCAGAAGGCTATTGACGAGCTTTTACAGCAGACAAGAGATTTACTCAATTTCAGGGAAATAAAATGTAATGTCTATCCGTACCAGATAGCATTTAACGTTTTACCACATATAGATAAATTTCTTGAAAATGGTTATACGAAGGAAGAGATGAAGATGGTGAATGAGACGAGGAAGATAATAGGAGATGACTCTATAAAGGTTACGGCAACGACAGTGCGAGTACCTGTATTCAGAGGCCATTCAGAAAGTGTGAATATTGAGACAGAGAAAAAACTTACTGCCAACGAGGTGCGGGCAATTCTTTCAAAAGCGCCAGGTGTAATAGTCTTTGATGCACCTGATAAGAATGTTTATCCCTTTCCCATTAATGTAGCTGGCAGGGATGAGACATATGTTGGAAGGATTAGGGAGGATGAATCTATTGAGAAAGGGATTAATCTGTGGATAGTTTCAGACAATCTGAAAAAGGGTGCAGCCCTTAATGCAGTGCAGATAGCGGAAAGGCTGATTGGAAGAGCATAAAGCACTCAATTCAAAAGTGAGGTTTTTATAAGCACAACCGATTCTCGCTTGCTGCGATATTTCGACAGTTCTAAGCTCCTTCCGCTACAGTTCGTTAAGAACTGTTACCGAAAAATTTCTAATGCCGCTCAAACCAGTTATGTTTATTTGGATTTAAATAAATACAGTTATGCAAGATGTTGACTATATCATAAGTGCCGATTATGTCCTTCCGATGGATGAAGGTATTTCTGTTATCAAAGATGGTGCAATTGCTGTAAAAGGCACAAAGATATTTGCCATTGGAACACGCGAAGATATTTTCAGAAAATATATCTCAGGTAATATTATTATGGGAGAAGGGAAAGTTGTATTCCCAGGGCTCATCAACACCCATACACATGCAGCAATGGTTTATTTCAGGGGCATTGCTGATGACCTGCCTTTAAAGGATTGGCTTGAGAATCATATATGGCCAGTAGAGAATAGATGGCTCAGCCCTGAATTCGTCTCAGATGCGGTTGAGCTTGCCTGCCTTGAAATGCTCAAAGGAGGAATTACAACCTATAACGATATGTACTTTTATGAGGATATCGCAGGTGAGGCTACAAAGAGAATGGGTATGAAGGCTGTCTTAGGAGTTGGTATTCTGGATTTTCCGACAAAATCTGCCAGCACTTTAGATGAGTACTTTGAAAATGCAGAGTCCTTTATAAAGAGCTGGAAGGGAGATAGTTTAATAACTCCATGCATCGCACCCCATGCACTTTACACATGTGGGCCCGAGACATTGAAGAGGGCAAGGCGTGTTGCTGATACTTATGATGTACCCATTCATATCCATCTTTCCGAAACGAAATTGGAGGTGGAGGAGATCAAAAATAGACACAATATGATGCCTGTGGAGTATTTAGAAAACCTCGGCTTTCTTGATGAGAAGGTACTTGCTGCTCATTGTGTCTGGTTAACAGACTACGAGATAGAGATACTTGCTAAAAGGGGAGTTGGTGTTTCTCACTGTATTGAAAGCAATCTCAAACTTGCTTCAGGAATTGCACCTGTGGTCAAGATGTTGAAGGCCGGAGTAAAAGTGACATTTGGCACTGATGGTGCTGCGAGCAATAATGATTTAAATATATTAAGTGAGATGTCCACAGCCGCAAAGATTCATAAGGCTTACTCAGAAGACCCTACTGCCCTTGATGCAAGAACAGCGCTTCTCATGGCGACGCGATGGGGAGCAGAGGTTCTGGGTCTTGGAAAAGTCACGGGAAGTGTTGAGAAGGATAAAGCAGCTGACCTTGTTATGGCCAATCTTATCAAACCACATCTAATACCAATGTACAACATCTACTCTCACATAGTTTATTCAATGAGGCCCTCTGATATCGAAATGGTAATGGTGAATGGGAAAGTTGTTATAAATGATGGAAGACTTATGACAGCTGATGAGTCAGAAATTCTTGATAAAGCAAAACAGTGGCGTGAGAAAATAAACAGTTGCGAGCATTGATTTCTTTAAGGCTTTTTGACCTCAAAGACCTTTTCTCTTGATGTTTGACCCATTAGTAAAATTACATCAGATTTTGGGAGGCCAAAATACTCAGCTAACACCCTTATCACTGCCTGATTCGCCTTGCCTTCCTGTGGTTTTTCCTTCACCCGGATAAGGAAATTATTCTCTCCTATCTTCTCGATCTTTTCCTGCTTAGCATTCGGCTTAACCCTAACGAAGATTTTCATTCCCACCTATTTTAAACATTTAAAATAATCGTAGTTTATGACATCATTTTTTCTCAGTCTTTATGCAGACTCTTTTTATAAAATTAAGGGATGAAAGCTCCTCAAGGAGTGCCTTCAATGCGTGATAGCGATAAAATGAAACTGTAATATAGAAGATTATTATCCCGCTGTCAGTACACTGTTCATAATCTATATTGGCTATGGATAAATCACTTTTCTTGATGACTGATATAATTTGATCTTCATTAGTGTTCAGATCTGCAGTTATGGTAAGGAATCTATAGGTGAGTTTAGGCATTTTTGTCTCTACAATTCTTAATAAAGCAAGTGTAAAGATTGTTATGACGAAGGTGACAGTACCTGCAAGATAAAGCCCGCTACCGATCGCAAGCCCCATGGCAGATACTACCCAAATACATGCGGCAGTAGTAAGACCTTGTATTGATAGGCCTTCTTTTAATACTACACCAGCTCCAATAAATCCAACTCCAGCCAATGCTCCAGCAGCAATTCTTCCCGGATCTATCCTTATATAGGATGGATCAATAGCACTCAAATATTGATAGTATTCTGAAACAAGCATTATTAAAACAGCAGCAATACAGACGAGTATATGAGTTCTAAATCCTGCAGGTCGACCATGAACCTGTCTTTCAAAACCTATTATTCCACCGAAAAGAGTACCTAAAAGAAGACGCGCAATTATTTCATAAGATGTCAACATTTCTATCACCCCTAACGTCTATTTGTTTCAGATGTTTTCTGATCCTCTTTCTATGGGCCAACTTTGCCTGACTTGCTCCTGTCTAAAACCATATGATTATTTTCCCACATTTTAAGGTTATATTCAAAATACTTTGAATAACCTGCCTATAGAGATTTCCGATTAAAATCTACAACATTTCATCAATTTACCCCTTATTCTCATTAGTCTTCTAAACTTCCACGGAGGCTTAGGATTGAATTGTTTCCATAACCTTAACCTTTTATCCTGCCCTATAGGCTTCTTCTCTGAAAGGCAGATGATTTATAAGTTATAATAATGAAGGGGATAATAGAGTTAATTTTCTCCACTTCTACCACTTAAGGAGAAACTCTCCTTTGCCCTGTTATCCCCTTTAGACTATACCAAATTCAAGCAATTTTTTGAATGTTTTATATTCCATTAACTTTCTAAACTCCCAGGGAGGCTGTGGATTAGCCTGGTGCCAAACTCTAACTTCTTAATCCCTGCTTCCTTCTCAGGCAATCTAATCGCTGGCAATGCTTTTGCCGCCTTCTTTTTTCCCCACCTTTCTGAAAAGGAATACAAAGGGAATGCAGATGAGCGCGAGAATCCCGAGGAGTTGAAAGTTAATCATGTAGGCAAGTAGCATAGACTGGTCGAGGAGACTCTGGTAGATTGCGCCGAGTGCCATCCGCGTTGCAGTGACCGGATCGCCCTGCGCGAGAAAGAAACCATGAAGCCGGTCAAGGGATTGCTGGAACGGCCGGTCATAGGGGGTGAGGTGAGAAACCAGGGTCGCTTGGTATGCCTGGCTGCTTCGTGCCAGTATGGTAGTAATAACTGCGATCCCGATGCTTCCCCCTATATTGCGCATAAGATTGTAGATGCCGGTCCCGGTTCCCATCTTCTCGTTCGGAAGCATCCCCATAGCTATTGTCGTGAGGGGAACGAAGACAAATCCTATGGCACTGCCGAGGATGATGTTCGGAAGCACCACATCGAAGGGCGCTATCTCCAGGTTGATCCTGCCGAAGAGAAACCCTGCCCAGGCCATCAGTAGGAAGCCGCCCACCATCATAACACGGCCGTCGACCTTCTTAATCATCCAGCCAGCGACTGCGACCGATACCATTGCGCCGATCCCCCTCGGGCTGATCGTAAGCCCGCTGTAAAAGGCCGAATAATTCATGAGGTCTTCGAGGAAGAGGGGAAGGATCATGAGGGTACCATAGAGGATTGCTCCGTAGGCAGTAGCGATAAGGATACCCACGGCGAAGTTCCGGTCCTTTATAATGCGGAGGTCCACGATTGGCTTTTTTGTCTTCAGTTCCCTGATCACAAAGGCAATGAGCGACACCGCAGAGATCAATGTGAACCAGCGTATCCATGAGGCTGCAAACCAGTCGTCCTGCTGGCCTTTGTCGAGGATCATCTGAAGGGTGCCGAGACCCACGGCCATAAAGGCAAACCCTATATAATCGATATCCTTTAGAGATACTCTTTTTATGTAAGGGGGGTCCTCTATGAACATCTGCGTCATCAGGAGCGCCAGGATGCCCACAGGGAGGTTGATATAGAAGATCCATCTCCATGAATAGTTGTCCGTTATCCAGCCACCGAGTGTCGGCCCGACGATAGGAGCGACGATAACGCCCAGCGCGAAGGCTGCCATGGCCTGCCCTCGGTCTTCGGGCGGAAAGCTTTCCAAAAGGATCGCCTGTGAGATAGGCAAGAGAACACCGCCGCTTGCGCCTTGGACAACGCGAGAGAATACCAGCATGTCGAGTGTGAGTGCGGCACCCGAAAATCCGGAGGAGATGGTAAAGACAGCAATACTCATGAGGAGAAATTTCTTGCGGCCAAAGAGACCGCTTAGCCAGGCCGTTGCCGGAAGAATGATCGCGTTTGCGACGAGGTAGCTCGTGAGGGTCCATGTAGCTTCTTCAGCACTCGCTGAAAGGCTCCCGGCGATGTGCGGCAGCGCCACGTTCGCTACCGATGTGTCGAGGGCGACCATAAAAGTAGGCAGGATCATCGTTGCCGCGATCAGCCACGGATTGAAGGCAGGCATCCATCCCGCTTCGTTCTCCATGCGCCCCTTGTTGCCGGCAGAATTATTCACAACTGTTCATTGCTGTAGTATCAAAAAAACAATATAAGTAAATATTACTGTAGCATTGACCCATATCGGCGAGTAATACCAAGAAATCTTCTAATTCTTCAATACTTCTTAGTAATCGCTGTTGTTGATTATTCTTATCGTATTCCTTTTCCTATGGAAAAAGCATCTCCAAGATATTCCCCGACCTTATGATAAATGCGTCTCTCGGGGCTGAAGACAATAGGTCTTACTTTTTCGATATCAGGCAGTCCTTTTTCACCGAGCACAGATTCATCTGCTTTGACATCAAGGATTTCGCCGATAAATTGGGTATGCAATCCGATTTCGAATATGTGAATCACTTTGCACTCCAAGATTAAAGGAAATTCCTTTAAATAGGGAGCATCAACTAAGTCACTTTTTATAGGAGTGAGCCCTGTAACAGAAAATTTGTCCACATCCTTGCCCGAAACTAATCCAAAATAATCTGCGTCTTTGGCATGTGCTTCAGAAGGAACGTTTACTGTGAATGCATTTCGCTCCACAATGTTGCCATAACTATAGGTAGCTTTTCTGAGAGAAATCGCAACGCAAGGAGGTTTAGAACAGCAAATTCCTGCCCATGCAATAGTCATGACATTTGGTTTCCCATCTTTGTTATATGTTCCCACAACCCATACTGGTGCCGGAAAAAGCAGCGTCTTTGGACCTAATGATTTCTTCATCACATCCTCCAAATCTATGCTTAGAATTATCGGTTTCAACGTATAATCCATACAATTTTATCATATATTGGATATGTGTACTTCGGAAGAACTCTTGTCTCTCAACTCCGAATAAGCGTCGTTCCTCAACTTCGCAGCGGAATGACGCTTATTCGCAGAAAAGACTGTTAGGAATTTTTGAAAAGTGAACTCTTTACGAATTAAAAGTGAACCGTTGATCAAAGGAGAAATATTA
>CAZXCW010000093.1:0-10920 GCA_964639385.1 uncultured Nitrospiraceae bacterium | reverse complement strand
AGGTACACTAAGGTATCGAAAAATAAATTTTTTCACAACATCTGCATTATCTCAACTGCATTATTTGGGATAAACGGAAAAAGAGATGCTTCCAATCAGTGTTCAAAATGAGAGATTGCTCCGCGGAGTTTATCCTGAGCCAAGAGATTCTTCAGCTTCGCCTCAGAATGACATGTGAGAAAGAACATCAGAAACAAGATTGAAGATCATACCACTATCATGCATACCTGTTATGTCTATCCATTGGATGCCCTCCTCTTTCTTGAACCATGTAAGCTGCCTCTTTGCATATCTTTTCGACCCCTTTTTTATGAGTCTTATGGCCTCTTCTAAAGTAATCTTCCCTTCAAGATACAGCGCAATTTCCTTGTAGCCAATAGCCTGCATTGAAGGTAGCGGAGAATCAGCGCCTCTCCGCCTCTCCGCCTCTTTTATTAGATCTATTACCGTTTTAACTTCATTGACAAGCCCTTCATCAAACATTTTGTCTACTCTCGTTTCTATAATCCTATAGAGATCTTTTCTGTCTCTGTAAAGACCTATTTTTATAAATTCATAGGGAAGGGGTCTTGTCATCGTTTTCTGCATTTCAGTCATGCTAGAGTCACTTTTTAAACAAACCTCCAGCGCTCTTATAACCCGTCGTGTATCGGTAGGAGTAATTCTATCTGCAGCCTCTGGGTCGAGGTCTCTTAAAAAACTATACAGAGAGCCTTTTTCTTCTTTTTCCGTGGAAAATAGATTTTCCCTTAAAGACCAGTCTGCGGAAGGACCACTGAAGATACCTTTCGTCATTGCCTTAATATAAAGGCCTGTGCCACCTACAACAATTGGAATTCTCTCTTTTCTGTGGAACTCTTCTATAATAGGTATTACCGTTTCAATATACTTACCTGTATTGTATACCTCCCATGGATTAACGATATCAATCATGTGATGCTTGACACTGACTCTTTCTTCCCTTGAGGGCTTTGCAGTCCCGATATCCATATGTCTATAAATCTGCATTGAGTCAGCGCTGATTATTTCTGTATTAAGGGTCTTTGCCAGAAAGATTGAGGCAGTGGACTTTCCAACTCCCGTAGGCCCGAGGACAATTATCACTTTATTTGTCATTTCGCTGTTTTCGAAATTTCTTCGTGTCACAGTAACTTACATATTCATTATAACCTCCCTTGCCCTTCCTTGCTAAGGAGGAGAAACAGAGGAGGTCATTTCCTTAACCCGAATAATGCAGACATTGTTCAAAAATTTATTTAACATAAATTACTATAAACCCAGTATTTAGGCAGGTCATAGTATTTTCGCTCATTCTCGCCCCGATAAGATCGGGGTTCCGAGGCTTTTGCCTCTTTATATTAGAGTATTTTTAATTGGCTATCGGCAAAAGAAACCGCTCAAATACTATGCCCTGCCTATCTCTACAGGTATTTATGAATAAAGGTACACCAAGGTATCGAAAAATAAATTTTTTCACAACATCTGCATTATGTAAATGCATTATTCGGGTTAACGAAAAAACAACGCAAAGGTTAACTAAGGGCACTCAAATTGAGTTTTTTAAAATTGATATAGTAAAATGTTTTATTAGCTACTTTAATCAATATTCTGTCAGGATATAAGGCTATGTTATTACGTTATAATTAAAGAGAGTTCCAAAATATACATGGGGAAAACGAAAGACAAGGTAGCTGACGAGATCAAGAAAAGGGCTATCGAAAGCAAACTTCCTTGCTCTGTTGCAAGAATGATCGCTGAGAAGCTCGGTATTCCTTACAAGGACGTTGGCAAGGCTGCTGACAGACTTAATGTAAAGATTACTAAGTGCCAGCTTGGCTGTTTCTGATGGGAACAATTCTTTTTGAGCTATCGCTGATTTTTTATTTTGCTGCAACCATTGTAAGTATCATAGAGCTTTTCAAGGACAAAAAGATCATATCCCAGGTCATGCTTACCCTTGTCGGTGCAGGATTTGCTCTCCATACAGCAAACATCATTTACCGCTATGTTGTCGCAGGCCATATTCCAATAACAAACTTCCATGAATCTACGTCTTTTTTCTCTTGGAGCATCGTCCTTATCTTCTTTATCCTTCAATTCAGGTACAAGGTAAGTATCCTTTGTTCCTTTATAATGCCTGTAGTCTTTGTTTTGATGCTCTCATCTTCAATGTTATCTCAAGAGATAAAACCCTTAAGCCCGGTTCTTCAAAGTTATTGGCTTGCAATACATACAGTTGTTGCTTTCTTAGGTAATGCTGCTTTTGCACTTGCCTTTGGGATAGGGACCATGTACCTTGTCCAGGAACATTATGTGAAATCCAAACACTTAGGAGGCATTTTTGGAAGATTGCCGAGCCTTCAGACCCTCGATGCATTGAATTATAAACTCATAAGCCTGGGATTCCCTCTCCTCACACTCGCAATAATCACAGGGGCCTTGTGGGCAGAGAGCGCCTGGGGAAGTTTCTGGAGATGGGATCCAAGGGAAGTCTGGTCTCTCACAATATGGTTTATTTACGCCATTATTTTACATGCCAGACTTGTTGCAGGGTGGAGAGGCAAGAGGGCTGCTATACTATCTATACTTGGATTTCTCATAATTCTTACCTCCTTTTTTGGTATTACATTACTCGGGAAAGGCCTTCATGTATTCTTATGAAAATCTTTGTTGTAGGACTCAATCATAATACTGCTGATATTGAAGTCAGGGAGAAACTTGCATTCAATGGCTCAAGACTCGAAGAGGGGCTTATAAAATTAAAAAACCTTCCTGAGATTGAAGAGGCATTGATACTTTCTACCTGTAACAGGGTGGAGCTCTATACAAATGTAAAGGATACTTTAAGAGCATCTGAATCTGTAAAGTCCTTTCTTTCAGAATTCCACGATATAAACAGGGTTACACTGGATAAGGCACTCTATGTCCACGAGGGAGTGAACGCAGTGAGACATATCTTCAGGGTTACATCGAGCCTCGATTCTATGGTAATTGGTGAACCACAAATACTTGGGCAGGTGAAGAAGGCCTTTGAGGTAGCCCTCGAGAAAAAGACTACAGGTATCCTTCTGAACAGACTTATGAAGAAGGCTATTTCAGTTGCTAAACGGATTAGGAGAGAGACACGGATAGCTGAAAATGCTGTCTCTATAAGCTTTGCGGCTGTTGAACTTGCAAAAAAGATCTTTACTGATCTGTCGGAGAAGGTATTTATGTTACTTGGTGCAGGAGAGATGGCTGAACTTGCAGCGAGGCACCTCATGAGCAATGGTGTAAAGGAGGTTATTGTAGCAAACAGGAGTTACGAGCGGGCCTGTGATCTTGCCATGGAATTTAATGGAAGACCAGTTAAGTTAGATGGTTTCCTCCGAGAAATGTCGCACGCTGATATTGTCATCTGCTCAACAGGAGCCTCGAACTATATTTTGTTGAAAAATCAAATGCATAAGGTGATGAAAGAAAGGAAGCAGAGGCCGGTCTTCCTTATTGATATCTCCGTTCCAAGGAATATTGATCCCAAGATAAACGACCTGGACAATGTCTATCTTTACAATATTGATGATTTACAGGGTATTGTTGATTCGAATTTATTTGAAAGGCAGAAAGAGGCTCAAAAGGCAGAAAAGATAATAGAAGATGAGATAGAGCCCTTTCTTAAGTGGCAGTCTTCTCTCAATTCAGTGCCAACTATTGTTGCTCTTAGGGAGAAAGCGGAAGATATTAAAAAAGAAGAGCTTGGAAGGCTTTTGAATAGGTTTCCCGATATGGAGGAAAGACAGAAAAGGGCTGTCGAATATATGGCTTCTGCCATTATCAACAAGCTTATCCATCCTCCTACAATAGCACTCAAAGACGATCCTGAGGATAGAGACCTCATGATAGCAATTATAAAAAGACTTTACGGTATCGATGAAGAAGAATAAGATATTCATTGGTACCCGAGGTAGCAAGCTCGCACTCTATCAGTCAGAATGGGTGAAATCAGAACTTCAAAAGCTACACCCAGGACTTGAAATACAGCTTATAAAAATAAAGACAACGGGAGACAGGATCCTCGATGTATCGCTGGCAAAGATTGGGGGAAAGGGCCTTTTTGTTAAGGAGATAGAAGATGCCCTCCTTAAGAGTAAAGTTGATATAGCGGTACATAGCATGAAGGACGTGCCGACTGATCTTCCCGAGGGATTACATATTGCCGCCATATGTAAAAGGGAAGACCCAAAGGACGCTTTTGTGTCGCAGGTCAAAAATTTAGAATTTAAGATCAAAAATTTTAAAGAACTTCCTTACGGGACTATTATCGGAACCAGTAGTCTCAGGCGTTCATGTCAATTGGGTCATAGCAGGCCAGATTTAAAAATAAAGCAACTTAGGGGGAATCTCGATACAAGGATCAGAAAACTCGATGAGGGCCAGTTTCAAGCAATCATCGTAGCTGTTGCAGGGATGAAGAGGTTAGGGCGGAATGAAAGGATAACAGAAATTCTTGATCCTGATATATGCCTTCCTGCAATAGGACAGGGAGCCATAGGCATAGAGTGCAGAATTGATAATGAGTCTATAAATAATATGGTTAAAGTATTAGATCATAAAGAAACATCGATATCTGTGATGGCAGAGAGGTCCTTTCTCAAGAGGCTTGAAGGAGGTTGTCAGGTGCCAATAGCTGCTTTTGCAAGAATAGTCAGTAATCTCCCTTCATCCCCCTTCGGTAAAGTGGAATGGGAGAGGGATTTAGTAAAGGAGAGTGGGGGAGGATTGCTGATCATGGATGGTATAGTTGCAAGCATCACAGGTGACAGAATTATAAGGGGGCATATAGAGGGAAAACCTGAAGTATCCGAAGTTCTTGGAATCAAGCTTGCTGAAGATTTGCTTGCACGGGGAGCAAAAGAGATACTTTCCGAAGTATACCAGGTTTCTCGAGATAGCTGCATATAGGTCCTTGCGTTAGAAACTCAATGAATGCCAGTAATCAAGAAACCTGCTACTCTGTTTTTCTCTCTACCCTCTCTAACTCCTCAAGTTGTTCCCTTTTTTCCTGGCAATCTACACAATAAATTGCAAAGGGGAGAACCTTAAGCCTTTCTACGCTTATATCTTCGCCGCAATCCTCGCATTTGCCATAAGTTCCCTCAGCAAGTTTTCTAAGAGCCTCATCTATCTCAAGGAGTGTCACTCTATGAGTGCTTAACTGTCTAAGGCTGATATCTTCCGATAAATCGACAATTGACCAGTCCCCGTTATCCAGGGCTGTATCCACGAGTTGTCTTTTCTCGCCTCTTATATACTTGGATATCTCGGACTTTGCCTCTTTTACGATCTCCTCTCTCCTTTTAATAAGAGCACTTCTCATTGCGGATTTTCTTTCCTCTTCTGACTTTTTACTTGCAAATGGCTTTGCAACTGATTTTTGAGTCTCGGGTTTCTTTGAAGTTGCTACCTTTTTAATTTCGGGAGGCTTAACCCTTTTGGGGGCCTTGGCTTTTTTCGGAGCCTTAACCTTCTGTGAGACCCTAATCTTTTTATGCCTTGGCTTTTTTAGGGTCTTAGACCTTTTGGGAGCCTTAACCTTCTTTAGGGTTTTTACATTAGTTGTCCTTTTCCTTTGAGCCTTTTTTGTCTTTTCCCTCTGAGAAGTTTTTTGGACGCTTCTTTTAGATGTTTTTTTGATTAGTTTTTTCTTTTTAGTTTTCTTCGCTGCCATCATGCTGTTTTGTACTTAAACCTCCATTATTTCCTTTTCCTTGTGACCTAAAACTTCATCTACTTTAACTATGTAAGAGTCAGTAATCTTTTGAATTTCATCATGGAATTTCTTAACATCATCTTCACTGAGGTGTTTTTCTTTTTCGAGCCTCTTGAGTTCCTCGTTTGTATCTCTTCTGACATTTCGTATTGCAATCTTTGCTTCCTCTGCCTTTTTCTTTACGACCTTCACAAGTTGCTTTCTTCTTTCCTCGGTGAGAGGAGGAATTTGTATCCTTATTATTCTGCCGTCGTTCATAGGCGTAATACCGAGATCAGATTTCATAATAGCCTTTTCAATATCAGGAATAATCTTTTGATCCCAGGGCTGTATCGTTATAAGACGACTCTCAGGTATGCTAAGGCTTGCAAGTTGTTGGAGAGGGGTTGGCACTTCGTAGTAATTCAAAATTATACCGTCAAGAAGAGCCAGGGAAGCCCTTCCTGTCCGGATTGAGGCAAATTCTTTCTTCAGGGCCTCGATGGCACCTGTCATTCGCTCAGTGGTCTTTCTTTTTAACTCTTGCTCCATTGCTCCCTTTCACAAGAGTCCCTATCTTTTTACCTTCTATAATTTTTCTTATATTACCCTTATCCCTTAGATTGAATACCACGATGGGTAGGTTGTTGTCCATGCATAGCGATACAGCAGCCGAATCCATAACACTTAACCCCTTTTTCAGAACATCAATGTAAGTAACGGTGCCATATTTTTTTGCTGCAGGGTCTTTTGCAGGGTCAGAGGAGTATATGCCATCGACCTTTGTTGCCTTTAGTATTGCATCAGCACCAATCTCCATTGCCCTCAAAGCAGCAGCGGTGTCAGTTGTAAAGTAAGGATTGCCTGTGCCTGCAGCAAAAATGATAGTTCTCCCCTTCTCAAGATGTCTTATGGCCTTCCGTCTTATATACGGCTCTGCAAGCTCCTTCATCTCTATTGCTGACTGAACCCGTGTCGGAATACCCTGCTTTTCAAGGGAATTCTGGAGGGCAAGGGCATTAATAACTGTTGCAAGCATCCCCATGTAATCTGCTGATGCCCTTTCCATTCCTCTTACACTTGCTTCTACTCCTCTGAAAATATTCCCTCCGCCTATAACTATTGCTATCTCAACTCCTCTTGAGACGGCCTCCTTTATCTCCTTGGCCATGAAGTCGGCAGTTGCTGAATCAATACCATAGTCTTTGTTTCCCCTCATGGCTTCACCGCTAATCTTGAGGAGTATCCTTTTATATTTCAATCCCCTCATCTTTTAGCAGTCTCTCCAAGCTGGAACCTTATGAACCTTCTTATAACAATATTCTCACCTAATCTTGCGATATTTTCGGCTACGAGGTCTTTGATCTTCTTTTTCTGATCAGGGTCTTTGATGAATACCTGTTCAAGAAGACAGTTCTCAGTGTAAAACTTATCGAGCTTTCCTTCCAAAATATGTTCAACAATGTTTTGTGGCTTATCTGTAATTTGTGCCCTGTATATCTCTTTTTCCTGTTCTATAACATCATGAGGAACATCCTCTATTGATAGGTATAAAGGATTTACAGCAGCTATCTGCATAGCTATGTCCTTGACCAGTTCCTTGAAATCTTCAGTCCTTGCAACAAAGTCTGTCTCGCAGTTGATTTCAACCATTGCCCCTATTTTCCCCATATGAATATAAGAGCCAATAATGCCTTCTGAAGCTATTCTTCCAGCCTTCTTTACTGCGCTTGCAATGCCCTTCTGTCTGAGAAGGTTCAAAGCCTTATCAAAATCCCCGTTGCTTTCTGTAAGTGCCTTTTTGCAGTCAAGCATCCCGACGCCCGTCTTTTCCCTAAGGGTCTTAACCATCTCCGATGATATCGTAGTCACTCTATTACCTCAGCTTTTTCCTGTTGTATTTTTTCCTCAACTTTGAGCTTCTCTGCCTCTTCTGCCACTTTCTTTGAATGCACTTCCTTACCCTCAAGCACGGCCTCGGCCATTTTTGAGGTTATAAGTTTAATTGCCCTTATAGCATCATCATTACCAGGAATCACATAGTCGACCTCATCGGGGTCACAGTTCGTGTCGACTATTGCTACTATAGGTACGGCGAGCTTCCTTGCTTCTGCTATGGCTATCCTCTCTTTCTTTGGGTCTACTATATAGACAGCACTTGGAAGGGATGGCATATCTTTAACACCCGATAGATTTTTTTCTAATTGTGCCCTTTCCTTTTCGAGGGCAGCAACCTCTTTTTTGGGAAGGAGCTCAAAGGTGCCATCCTGTTTCATCGTCTCAATCTTTTTGAGTTTCTCAATGCTTCTCTTTATAGTTGAGAAATTCGTGAGCATTCCCCCAAGCCAGCGCTGGTTAACGTAAAAAGCCCCAGCGCGCGTTGCCTCCTCCTGAATGGCATCCTGTGACTGCTTCTTCGTCCCCACAAAGAGTATGGGAACGCCTGTTGAAGCAACCTCCTTTATGAAATTATAGGCCTCCTCAAGACCCTTGAGCGTTTTCTGGAGATCGATAATATAGATGCCGTTCTTCTCTCCAAAGATATACTTCTTCATCTTAGGATGCCATCTCTTTACCTGGTGGCCGAAGTGTACACCAGCCTCAAGGAGTTCCTTAATTGTAGCTACCATCTTACCTTTTTCTCCTCCTCTATCAACTGTCTTGTGTTTTCGGCTACTGAATTGATGGGAGAGAGGTTTCTGCCGAAACTTTTGACAGAATCTTAAGATTGAAAGCCTAACACAAAAATATCTTTTTTGCAAGGGGGGCTTAGAGTCAAGCTTTACCCCCGCAGGAATGTCCCGTGGCTTGCCACGGGGATGATAAAGCCCATCTACGGGATAAATTAAAAATTTCAAAGGGGTTTACTTTTAGACTCAGTTTATTGATAATTTATAGGAAGGAAAGACCTAAGACGCTGGATTGCCTTAAATGGCTTCAAAAAAAATTAAAAAGGAACTTAGTGCAGATGAAATACCTTCAAGCAAATTTGAGGGAACTTTCTATCCTCAGAGGGTGGTGTTAGACACCAGTCTTTTTGTCAATCCTGATGTAAGAAAAAATTTTGGTGATACACCTACGGAGGCCCTCGAGGGGTTTCTTTTCTTGGCGGCTCAGATCCACATTCTCGAGTTTTATATGCCTCCCTCTATTTTTGAAGAGCTTTTGCATTTTATTGAAAAGGACAAGATACCTGAGGATTTGCTTGTGGTACTCCATCAGAAACCTCCTAAAAAGCATGAGTTAAAATGTCCAGCCTTTCTTTTATATGAGTTAATAGAAGACATAAGGGAAAGAGTAAACAAAGGGCTCAGAATTGCAGAGAAGGCTGTCAGGAGTGTTGAGGAGAAAAGCTCTGATGAGATTATTCAGGACTTAAGGCGAAAATACCGAGAAGCCTTAAGAGAAGGTATTATAGATAGTAAAGAAGATGTAGACCTTCTCTTGCTTGCAATGGAGTTGGATGCCTTACTAATTACGGCAGATCAAGGTTTGATAAAATGGTCAGAGAAGTTAGGCATAAGATGGTTGTTCCCGGAGCAATTTAAAAATTACCTTCTGGGAGCGATTAAAAAATCTGGTCTCTTTACAGGAAAGGTTAAAGAGGAATAATCTGGTTTCTCAGTCAAAAAATCTTGCCGTTGAGTCTTTCTTTTTTTCGATTACATTCATAAATCCTTTTATAAGATTTATATAATCTCCCTCATTATCGATACATAATCTTTTGGCAGTCCTGGGTGTTTCCTTTGGAGGAACTCTATCAAAGATAACAGCATCAGCCATTCTGAGAATTTTTTCTGAACCCCTTTTGAGCACTCCATTTCCAGAAACAAATATTACGATATCAGGTCTTAGGGCCTCAATCGCACTATTTCCTTCAAGGATGCTTCCTTTTAAGTGTGAAAGCCTGCCAATGGCTATCTCAAGGACATCTATGAGGCCGTCAGGTGGCGATTGAACCCATAGAACATCTGTAGCGCCAGCATCTATGAATCTTTTGGTGTCTTTATTCGGCTGTCTTAATACCTCGGGGCTATCAATGATTGAACTATAGAATGAAGTCTTAGTATATTTTATCGCGCCCCATCCGCTTAGTCTTTTAAGGATTTGGCAGGCAATTGTTGTCTTTCCAACCTTGCTATGGGCCCCGCCAATCCCTATGATAAACGGCCTCATCAACATTAAGAGATAAAAGCTGCCTCTTCTATCTCCTCTTTGTATCCGCATTTCTTATCATGACAGAAATGCATTAACTTTCCAGTCTTGTCCTTTTTCTCCAGAAGGAACTCCGCACTACAGCGGGGGCATATTACCGGGACAGGTTTATACCAGAGGACGAATCGACATGTTGGGTAATTCCCGCAACTCCACAAGGGTTTCCCCCTTTTTGAACGCCTTTCCACGATGTCTCCTCCATCCTGTGGACATTTCAAACCTGTTGAGAGAGGTCTTGTATTTTTACATTCTGGATATCTTGAGCAGGCAAGGAATTTACCATATCGCCCTGCCTTTATTAGCATGGGTGAACCACACTTCTCACATTTCTCTTCTGTGACTTGACTAATCTTTTCCGTGCCTTGTTCTTCTTGCTCTATGCTCTCAAGTTGGAGCGGTTTTGTATTTTTACATTTAGGAAATCCAGAGCATGCCAGAAATCTTCCATGCCTTCCCCACCTTATGACCATAGGAAGGCCGCACTTCTCACATGTCCTGTCAGTAGGAATATCTTCTGGTTTTATCTTTCCCTTAGTTTTTTCCACCTCTGCAAGGTCATGGCTGAAAGGAACATAAAAATCTTTTACAACCTTCACCCATCTCATTTTCCCCTCTTCAATGCGGTCGAGCCCGTCTTCCATTTTTGCAGTAAAATCTACATCTATAAACTCGGAAAATCTTTCGACAAGGAAGTCATTTACAACAATACCAAGCTCTGTAGGAGAAAATTTGCCGTTTATCTTATGGACATATTTCCTTTCCTGGATCGTAGAGAGTATTGTTGCATAAGTACTTGGCCTGCCAATACCTTTTTCCTCAAGGGCCTTGATGAGTGTAGGTTCCATATAATATGGTGGCGGCTGTGTAAAATGTTGCCTCGGCTGAAGATTGATGAGCATCAATTTTTCTCCTTCTTTTAAGGCAGGCAATGTAAGACCTTCTTCTTCTACCTCATCCTTCCCTTCTGTATACAAGGC
>CAZXCW010000092.1:0-10943 GCA_964639385.1 uncultured Nitrospiraceae bacterium | reverse complement strand
CTTTTAATTCGTAAATTCGATAAAAACGGTTCACTTTTAATTCGTAAATGACAATCAATATTTAGAGGCTTGACTATATATCAAAAATGATATATTATGAAAATATCGAATCTACCTGATAATGTTAAGATTTATCCAGGAGTTTTGAAGACAATCAAAACAATTGCTCTCTTTGATAAGAAAACGGCTGGAAGAATCGTTCAGAGAATTATTGAATTAGGAATTGACCCATTGCCGATGACAGAGGAATGTGAATCTGAAACTGTGTGGAATCTTACGAGAAACAAAGTTTATGTCAAAAGGCTTAAATGTGTTGATATTTTAGATTACAGAATATTTTATGCTTATAAAAAATCTGGATTAATATGTGTATATTGTGTCATTAAAAGGGATAAAGACACTTATCAGAAAGATTCTCCACATTATATGTTAATAAAACTGCTTTATACTCAATGGAAAGAATGTCAATGAGGTCAATTGAAACAATTAGATATACTACAGCACCTCTTTTTAGATGGAGAATGCCTGAAAAGGTATTGTCGATCTTAGATTTGGATCAGATATGCAAAACCTGTGATTCGATAAAAGATGGAGAAATACTGAAATTAAAGAAAGAAAATGAAAAACTCCTTAAACTAATAGAATTTCTTCAAGAGGAAATAAAGTCTCTTGAGCTAAAAACAGCTCTAAATGAAAAAGCCATCAGCTTAAAGGAAATGGTTAAAGAATTTACGTCAACACCTGACGGTCAGTCAGCATTACAGGAAGCATTTGAGGAAAGAGCCGAAGAATGGAAACAACTTGTTAATCTTGGGCAAATGAGTCGCATAAAATATTATAGACTTATAAAAGGTATGGACCAAAAGACATTAGCAAGGAGACTTGGCACTGCTCAGCCAAATATAAGCAGGATTGAAAGACCAGGTTATAATGTGCCAACCAAAACCTTAAAGCAGCTTACTAAAATATTTAGAGTAAAAATGGGGGATTTAATTGGGGATTGATATTGGAATCAAATTTATCGAAGTTTCTTTAACTGAGCTGAATTTCAGACTTAATAAAAATTTTAAACCACCCAAAGACGGCATCCCAGTAGATATTACTTTTAAGACAAAAACTTCTTTCAGTCAGGATAAAAAAATGGTGAATGTAATCCTTACTGCAACATTGTTTGAGAGAACAAAAAATCAACCATTTGTGATGAAAGTTTCAGTTGAAGGAATCTTTAAAGCAAAGGACCGCAAAGAACTGCAGAAGTTTTCTAAAGTGCATGCCCCTGCACATTTGTTCCCATTTATCAGAGAAATTATTGGAAATACCACCATGAAAGCAAATATCCCACCGCTCCTTTTACCACCATTTAATCTTTCAGCAATGCTTGCAAAAGAAAAATAAGCAAGAAGCTACAATGGGCGATTTCAAAGTATTTTATGATGATGAAGAAGATATTCTCTATCTCGCAAAAGAGGGAGTAGAAGCAAAGGTCGTAGAATTATCCCCTGGAGTAAATATGGAACTTGACAGTAATGGAAATCTTATCGAGGTAGAAATATTTAAGGCTTCTCACATGTTCAAGGATGTCCTTAGATCAATGGAAAAGAAACTTCAGATTGCGTAGTTTTTTATTGAAGTTCAATTTTTTCATATGCCCTTTACACATTTTTGCTCTTATTTGATTAAATCGAAAAATGGATAAGAAAGACATTTTGAGGCTGGCTAATAATCCACGATTTATTCCTTGGATATATAATTACTGCGACCGCTGGTGTGAACGCTGCGCTTTTACATCTCGCTGCCTGACCTATGCGATGGAAAAAGAAGATTCTGGAGATATGGCAACACGCGATTTGAACAATAAGGCATTCTGGGATAAGTTGCATTTAATATTTCGACAAACAATGGAGATGATAAACCAATTGGCAGCGGAAAGAGAGATTGATTTAAGCTCTCTTGATATTGAATCTGCATCCGAGGAAATTTCCAGGCAGCGGGATAATGCGAAAAATCATGAACTTTCTCTGTCCGCCCATCATTATTCGGAAATGGTAGATAGTTGGTTTGAGTCAGAATATTCGTTGTTTGAGCAAAGACAGGATGAATTAAATACCATGCTTAAACTCGGAATTGGCGGTACTAAACTGGATACTGAAGCTGCTGGAATTAACGATTCAGTAGAGGTCATTCGCTGGTATCAGCATCAAATCTATGTAAAGCTTATGAGGGCACTCACACAGGAGGAATCGGTTGATGCACAGGAAGAGGATACCGCACTGCAAAGGGATTCTGATGGATCCGCATTAGTCGCACTGATTGCAATAGACCGTTCTATGGGGGCATGGGGAAAATTGCAGGAATATTTCCCAACGAAAACAGATAGCATATTGGATATTCTCTTACATTTAGATAGGCTGCGGCGAATGACTGAAAAGATATTTCCTGATGCAAGAAATTTCAAAAGACCCGGTTTCGATGACGTGAAATAGTAGTCTCATCTCCTTCTCCTTAAAAACTCCCTTGGCTTTCCTGCGCCCTTTGGAGGTCCAACAAGTCCGTCTTCTTCCATCAATTCCATTATCTTTGCTGCTCTGTTATATCCAATCTTGAGTCGCCTTTGAATAGATGATATGGATATCTCCCCAACCGACTCTGCAAACTCAATAGCCTTCAGATAAAGCTCATCCCTTTCTCCTTGTATTCCATTTTCATCTATCTCTGCCCCCAGTATTTCTTCTAATATCGTGTAATCAGGCTTCCCCTGAGACTTCACAAATTCTGCTACAGCTTTTATCTCATCCTCTGTAATAAGGGCGCCATGTACCCGAATGATTCTTGCACCCGGAAACATCAAGAGCATATCACCTTTTCCGAGGAGTTGCTCTGCGCCCTGAGAATCAAGGATAGTCCTTGAGTCTACTTTTGAAGATACCTGAAAAGATATGCGCGTAGGGAAATTAGCCTTTATGATACCAGTAATTACATCAACAGAAGGCCTCTGTGTTGCAAGGATGAGGTGTATGCCTGCTGCCCTCCCCATCTGAGCGAGCCTGGCTATCGAGTCTTCCACTTCGCCTCCGACTGTGAACATCAAGTCAGCAAGTTCGTCTATACAAACAACTATATAGGGCATTTGCTCTTCAATTCCAGCCTGGCTGTTATAATTCTCAATATTCCTGGCAGCCCTTTCTGCAAGAATCCGGTATCTCTGCTCCATTTCTATGACGATCTTTTTCAGTGCCTCTGCTGCTTCCTTTGGGTTTGTTATGACAGGCGAGATAAGATGGGGTATTTCTTCGTATGTTGAGAGCTCGAGCAGTTTTGGGTCTATCATCAACATCTTTACTTCTGAAGGTGTTGCTTTATAAAGTATGCTCATGATCATAGAATTTATTGATACGCTCTTTCCTGAACCTGTTGCTCCCGCAACAAGGAGATGGGGCATCTTTGATAAATCAGCTATTACAGATCTCCCGAATATATCCTTACCAAGGCCCAATGTGAGTTTTGAATTGCTCTTTTTAAAACTCTCTGACGAAAGGATTTCCCTTAATGAGACTGTTTCCCTCTGACTGTTTGGTACTTCTATGCCTATAGTAGCCTTCCCTGCAATTGGAGAAACCCTGACGCTCTGGGCCCTGAGAGCAAGTGCAAGGTCGTCCGCGAGAGAGACGACCCTGTTAATCTTTACACCTGGTGCAGGTTCGAATTCAAACATCGTCACAACAGGACCCGGATGTACCTGGGTGATCTTGCCTTCAACATCAAAGTCTTCGAGCTTTCTCTCTATTAGTGACGAATTCTCCAATAACTCCTCTTTTGAAGGTCTGTTGGAGGTCGAGTCATAGATATTGAGAAACTCTAAAGAAGGGAGTTCATATCCCCCTATTCTTTTTGGTCTAAAAGTTTCGGGTGGTGGTGAAGATAGACTGATCTCTTGTTTCGGTAAAATATTCTCCTCTATTTTTTCTTCCACATCTTCTATAGTTTCTATAGCCTGACTTCTCTTTACGTCTTTTTTTCTTCTCTGTAAAGCAAGAGAAGTCAGGGAAACAGGGCTCAGGAGGATAATAGAAGATAGAAATGCAGAGAGAGAAAAGATATAAGCCCCTGGAAGGGATAGGAAATGGTTTGCTATATAAGCTATCTCCTTCCCTATCAAACCACCGATGCCGTCAGGATATCTTTCTACATTGATATGGAAGGTAAGAGAAAGAAGCGATAGCAATAATGAGGAAGAGAAAATAAATAGAATGCCTCCTACGAGGTAGACTTTGTGACCCTCTTTGCTAAGCAGTCTCTTGACGCCAAAAACAACAATGAAAAGGGGGATAATAAATGCAGCAAGTCCCAAGAAGATAATCAGCCAGCCTGAAATCCACGCCCCTACGGTCCCGCCGAGATTTCGTAATGGTTCAGGAGGTTCTGTGTATCTGAAAAAAGGAACAGGGTCTTTTACGTAGTGTGTGAAAAGACTCATAGAAAGGTAGATGCTTCCCAAAACAGAGAGGACGCCCACGATCTCTTCTCTTATGCGCTTTAACCTCTCAGCCATATGCCTGCTATTATAACAACTGCCAATATGAATCTATAATAAACAAAGATATTCAAGGGATACTTTTTCAGGAAGTTCAAGAGAAATTTTATGGCAAGTATGCCAGTCACAAAAGACGTGATAATGCCTACGCTTAAAAGCTGGAAATCATAGATCCCTTGACTCGATAGGAGCTTTTTTAAGTGAAGAACAGCTGTGCCTGCTATAATGGGAGTTGCAATGAGAAAGGAAAATCTTGCTGATGCCTCCCTTTTTATGCCTTTAAAAAGACCAGCTGAGATAGTAATGCCAGAGCGTGAAACACCTGGAATAAGAGCGCTTGCCTGGGCAATACCAATACTTAAGGCATCCATATATTTTGTTTTCTCCATGTCTTTATATTGTTCTGACCTCTCAGCAGCCAACATGATAAAACCTACAACAATAAGCATCATGCTGATTAAAACAGGCTCTCTTAGATTTTTTTCTACTATGTCATTCAGAAAAAAACCTACAATCCCTGCAGGTATCGAGGCCAAAATAATCATTCCAAAAAGCTTCTGTTTTTTAATGAAAAACCCTATCCAGTCTTTCCAGAAACATAAGAGTAAGGCGGCTAATGTCCCCGCATGAAGGGCAATATCAAAGGTGAGGGTATTGACCTCTCCTTTCCATCCAAAGAACCAGGGAATTAATATAAGGTGCGCAGTGCTGCTCACCGGTAAGAATTCAGTAAGTCCCTGAACAACACCTAGTATTATTGCTTCAAAAACCAAGTTCTAAACCTCGAATATAATCGGCATAATCATGGGTCTTCTTCCCATTGTATCCCTGAGGTATTTTTTCAAGGTGTTTCTTAACTTTGCCTGAAGCACAGAAGAATCTGATATGATCTCTTTATCGAGTCCTCGTATAGTATCTGTCAGGAGCTCTTTTACATCATTTATTACTTCATGGGAGGCGTCCTCAAACACAAAGCCCCTTGATATTATGTCAGGACCTGATACAATATCCCCTGTAAGTTTTTCTATTGATAAAAGTATCAGGACGATCCCGTCATGGGCGAGTCTCAACCTGTCTCGAAGAACCATCTCTTTCACATCACCTATGCCTTTCCCGTCTATAAACACTCTTCCTGAATTCACTTTGCCGTTTCTCCTCGCCTCCTTATCAGATATCTCGAGGATTTCGCCATCTTCGAGGATGAATATATTTTCTTTAGGTATGCCAAGTTTTTTTGCAAGAATTGAGTGATAGACGAGATGTCGGTATTCACCATGGATGGGCATAAAGTATTTTGGTCTGACAAGGTTAAGCATAAGCTTGAGTTCTTCCTTTGAGGCATGTCCAGAGACGTGTACCTCAGAAACCTTTTCATAGAAGACATTTGCTCCGCGCCTGAAGAGATGGTTTATTATCCTGCCTATGGAACGTTCGTTGCCGGGAATCATTCTTGCTGAGATGACTACTGTATCTCCCTCTCTAATCTTTATTTCCTTGTGCTCATCTGTCGCAATCCTTGAGAGTACACTCATTGGTTCACCCTGACTGCCGGTTGTTATGATTACAACCTTATTATCCTCGAGTGTCTTCATGTTCTCGAGCTTGAGCCAGGTGTCTTTGGGAATTGTAAGGTAACCGAGATCGAGCGCAATCTGTGCGTTTGCGACAATACTTTTTCCGCAGATTATTACTTTTCTACCATACTTTACTGCTACATCAATCGCCTGTTGAATCCTGTGAATATTTGATGCAAAGGTAGCAATAATGATTCTTCCTTGTGCATTTGAAAAGATATCTTCGAATATGCGCATCACTTCTTTCTCGGAGAAAGTGAATCCTCCCTTTTCAGAATTCGTGCTGTCAGAAAGAAGCAGAAGAGTGCCCCTCTCTCCATATTCAGTAAACTTATGTAGGTCCATCAATTGACCATCAACAGGTGTTGGGTCAAGTTTAAAATCGCCAGTATGAACTATTAGCCCTAAAGGAGTCTGTATTCCAAGTCCAACTCCATCCACTATGCTGTGGGTAACCCTAATAAATTCAATAGAAAATACACCTAGATTTACGATACCTCTCGGTTTAACAGGGATGAGCTCAGTCTTTTCAAGGTGATGTTCCAGGAGTTTGCTCCTGACAAGACCGAGTGTGAGGGGCGTACCATAAACTGGAGCAGAAACTTCCTTAAGTAAAAAGGGAAGTGCTCCTATATGGTCCTCATGACCATGGGTAAGGATTATACCCTTTACCTTTTCACTATTATCGAGAATATAAGAGAAATCAGGAATGACAAAATCAACACCAAGCATATCCTCTTCCGGAAACATAAGACCTGCATCAACGATGATTATCTCATTGCCGTATTCGAAGGCTGTCATGTTGAGGCCAATCTCCTCAACACCACCGAGGGGGATTACAGACAAGGTATTTGCCATTAACAAACTATTATATCACACCGATATCTACTTCTCACCTGTTGCCTTATCAGACATCTTCCCGTAATATACATTAACCATGAAGATCGAGATCCTCAGAAACATTGGCAGAAGGCTTCTTAAAGAAATTCCAGCCATGAAGCTAAGATATTGTAACAAGATGGCTATTGGTGTTGGTGCAGCAGGCGATAAAACTTTTTTTATAGATAAAAGAGCAGAAGATATTATTATCTCCGGTCTTGAGAAGTCGAAAGAAGCCTTAACAGTTGTCTCCGAAGAGATTGGTATAAAAGATATAAAGGGCGGAGGCAAAAAAGTTATTGTAGACCCAATCGATGGTAGCAAGAATGCAATATCAGGAATCCCCTTTTATTGTTCATCCATTGCAGTTGCTGATGGAAATACCCTAAGAGGCATCGAGCTATCATATGTTGTAAATCTCATAGATGGTGATGAGTTCTGGGCAGAGAAGGGAAAGGGAGCATTCTTAAATGGCAAGAGAATAAGAACTCAAAAAGACGAGGAATTTTATCTTATCGCATACGAGGCGCAGTCTCCTTCCAAAGATATACCGAGGATCACCCCCCTTCTTTCGAAATCGAGAAAGACCCGGTGCCTTGGAGCTACAGCACTTGATCTTGCATATCTTGCCTTTGGTGCAATCAGCATTTTTGTCACTCCATCCCTTTCGAGGAGCTTTGATTTTGCAGGTGGCTGGCTCCTTACAAGAGAAGCAGGGGGTATTTTTACAGATATTAATGGTAATGCAATCGAAATGCTCGAGATCAGCCTCAAAAAAAGTTCCTCTCTCCTCGCATCGGGGAATGAAAAACTCCACGAGAAAGCCTTAAGACTTCTTAGTAAAACAACAAGATAATCAGATAATCTGTAAAAAATGAATTTATAATCTCCCTTAACCACTCTTTAGAAAAGAGGGGGATAACATTAATGAGATTTTAAATAAAAACCATCCTCCTTTTTTAAAGGGGGGCAAGGTGGGATTACAAATACAATGACCAAACCCCCTAATAACTAAATCAATTACTAAGAGGGATATTCTGAATAATACCCAGGTTTTTATGCTTTAACCGGGCTGGTTGGGGTAATTACCACCAAGAGATTGAGAATCCTCAGCCTGCGGCGGGATTTGAGGTATAGAACTTCCAGCAATAGGCTCACTGAGTATTTCTGTAGAGTAGTAATACAAAAATATGGTAGCAAAAATTGAAAGACCGACGTATGTTTGAAATACATAGGAGATTAACTCATAAGGAAAAGAAAGTATAATACCTATCACAGGAATCAACTTAAAGGAATATCCGAGGAGGATCAGGAGAAAACTTAGAAGGATATACCCCCCTAAAAGGATCGAGTATAGCCAGAATGCCTTCGGGTGTTTAACTACATAATTTGAAGCTTCCTTGAGGGATTTTAAAGGTCCTGTACCTTTCATGGATAGCGCAGCTATCCCATACATGGTTATAGATAGTATCCCAAGAAGAAAGATGAGCGCAATTATTATCAAGGTCAAAGAAAAAAAGAGACTGAGAAACAGAGCAAGTGTTGAATCCTGACTCTTAACAAAGGATACTAATGCAACGATGCCTCCCACTAATATCCCGAAGACAAAAGCAATAGCAATCATTACGATACCCACAATGCCAGTAAAACCAAGCATAGGCAGAAAAAGCCTTCTTGCCTCGGAGAAGAATGCATTTATATTGAATTTTAGTGTTTTGTCTCTAAGGGCATTCCCGATAACTCCTACAGAACCTCCAAATACATAAATACCAAATATAGTAGCTATGAGCAAGTACATGAGGAGGCCTGTGATAACTATAAGGACAAGTCCGAAATACCTTGATATGATTTCGGATGGTTCCTTTAGCATGAGGAATATATCTTTTATATCCGTAATTCCTGTAAGATCGACACTGAATAAAACGAAGGCTATCGCAAGCGGTATACCGACTAAGATAAAAAACCCGATACCACTCAGGATTATCATACCGATCTGAACAAGTACAAGCTGCCAGACTCTCTGAACTACTCTGAACCCTTCCTTTATAGACTCAATGTATTCCATCTTTATAGTTAGTATTTGGCTCTGCTTGACTTTTTGTCAAGCATGCATTAATTAGCTCATTGTTACGGAAATATCATTTATGGACTTGTTACTAATCTGTATTATTCATAAATCGATGACGGATGTAGTATTTGAGCGGATTTAAATTCTTTCGAAGAAAGAATTTACCTCGGAGGCTCGATGCAGAAATGATTTTTACGTAACATCAAAGCCAAGCTCATTAACAAATTTTACAACGAGGTTACCGACCTCTGTTGTGCTATAACCCATATGGCCAGCTGAGAGGCTCCTGAGATGTTTACCTGTAACCTCCATGACTGCCCTCTCGAGGAGCTGGGCTGATTTTTTCTCACCAAGATGTTCGAGCATCATTCCACCTGCACAGATTGCAGCCAAAGGATTAATAACATTCATTCCCGTATATTTTGGTGCAGAGCCTCCTATGGGTTCAAACATTGAAACTCCATGGGGATTAATGTTTCCTCCTGCAGCTATGCCCATGCCGCCCTGTATCATTGCCCCTAAGTCCGTGATAATATCTCCAAACATGTTGTCAGTAACGATCACATCAAACCACTCAGGATTTTTAATAAACCACATTGTTATGGCGTCGACATGAGCATAATCAACTTTTATATCAGGATATTCTTTGGCCACTTCATAGAATGTCCTCTCCCATAAGTCAAAGGCAAAGGTGAGGACATTTGTCTTACCGCAGAGTGTAAGTTTCCTCATCTTATTTCTCTTCCTACAATATTCAAAGGCAAAGCGTATACACCGCTCGACACCCTTCCTCGTATTAATAGACTCCTGTATTGCTACCTCATCAAGAGTACCCTTATTCAAGAATCCACCCACCCCTGCATAAAGTCCCTCTGTATTCTCTCTTACTACAATAAAATCTATATCCTCTGGTTTCTTATACTTCAAAGGGCAGTCAACTCCGGGATAAAGCTTGACAGGTCTTAAGTTAATATAAAGATCAAGATCGAATCTCAGCCGTAGAAGAATTCCCCTCTCAAGTATTCCAGGCTTAACATCAGGATGCCCTATCGCACCGAGATAGATTGCATCATATTTTTTAAGCTCGTCTACTGCACTATCAGGCAGGGTTTCACCAGTCTTTAGGTAACGCTCACCACCAAAGTCATAGTAATTGCAATTGAGTTTAAACCCGGACCTCTTAGAAAGGGCCTCCAATATTTTGATGCCCTCTGTGACAACCTCCGGCCCGGTTCCATCACCTGCTATAACAGCAATGTTGTAAGATTGCATAAATTATTTTCCCTTATCTGTTTTCTAACTCCCAACTTTTAACTTTTTCTTTGTCCATTCTACCAGTCCTCCGGCTACAATCAACTCCTGCATAAATGGTGGAATGGGATTTGCTGTATATTCTTCCTGTCTTGTAATATTCTTTATTATTCCCCTGTCAGCATCAATCTCTATCTCATCAGCCTCTTTAATCTTCTCTGAGGCATCATAAGACTCGAAGATTGGAAGGCCTATATTAAAGGCATTGCGGTAGAAGATTCTTGCAAAGCTTTTTGCTACAACACCCTGTATTCCTGCTGCCTTTATAGCGATCGGTGCATGTTCCCTTGATGAGCCACAGCCAAAGTTTTTACCAGCAACAATAATATCACCTGCCCTTACCTTTCGTGGGAAATCTTTGTCAATCCCTTCCATCACATGCCTCGCAAGCTCTTCTGGATCATAGGTATTAAGATACCTTGCGGGTATAATTACATCTGTATCCACATCATTACCAAATTGCCAAACTCTACCTTTAATCAGCATCTCTTCTCCATCAGCAGTTATTATAGGTAATTTATCGAGTTGGAGTAAATAAATTTAGATAAGGACTATCGGTCTATGACCCGTAGGGCAAAAG
>CAZXCW010000091.1:0-11020 GCA_964639385.1 uncultured Nitrospiraceae bacterium | reverse complement strand
GCTTTAAAATTGTCATTCTGAACTGGTTTCAGAATCTCTATCGGCAAATTTGGGTAAAACATTCCTGTTTACATTCATCTACCCGTGTGTCTATACTTCCAAGTTATGATATGGGAGGAAGAAAATGCCTAAAAAGGTTTTATTGATGCTTTTTTTCCATCTCATTTTTATCTCATGGTCTGTTTACGCCCAGGAACTCCCCATTGTTAATTCTATAGAGATAAAAGGTCTTAAACGAATTGAAGAGAGTGCAATAAAGTCTAAGATTACTCAGAAGCTTGGCGAGCCAATATCTCAAGACAAGGTAAACAAAGATATTAAAGACATCTTTAAAATGGGTTATTTCGAAGATGTAAGGGCTGAAATTGGACCCTTCGAAGGTGGGATAAAGCTTATTTATGTCGTGAAAGAAAAACCCACCATTGTAAGAATAGATTTTCAAGGCAACAAAAAGTTTGATGATTCTAAACTAAAGGAAAAACTCACAATAACAACAGGTTCAATTGCAGATGTTGTTCTGATACAGGACAATGCAAACAAGCTAAGGGCTTTTTATGAAGAGGAAGGGTATTGGCTTTCAAATATAGTACCAGTTATTAAAAAAATAAGCCCAGATGAAGTCAGTTTGACATACCAAATAGAAGAAGGGCCGAAAATAAAAATAAAAAAAATACTTATAGAGGGTAATAAAGCTATCTCTGCAAAAAAAATTAAGGAAGTTATGGAAACGAAGGAGTGGGGGCTATTCTCGTTTATTACCTCCTCTGGTTACTACAAAAAGGAACGAATGGACTCAGATATAGAAAAAATTAGAGACCTTTATTTTAATAATGGTTATATCAAGGTAGCTGTCGGCGAACCAAAAATTACATTAACACCTAACAAAAGGGGGATGACAATAACAATCCAGATCTCAGACGGTGACCAATATAGAATCTCCTCTGTGAGGTTTTCTGGCAACAAAGCTTTTAGCGATGATGAAATAAAAAGAAGGATTACCCTCGAACCCAATACACCAATCAGCAAAGAGCACCTTAGAAAGGATATACTCTCAATATCTGAACTTTACTCAGAAAATGGATATGCTGTTGCAAATATAACTCCTGATCTGATACCTGATGAGAGCAAAAAACTTGTAGAGGTGTCCTTGAAGATTGATGAAGGTGAAAAGTACAGGATTGGCAAAATAGAGATCTCAGGAAATACCAGGACCAGGGACAAGGTGATAAGGAGAGAAGTAAGGCTTGATGAGGGTGATATTTTCAACAGCAAGCTTTTGAAAAGAAGCTACGAAAGGATCAATAACCTTAATTTTTTCGAAACTGTGGAGATGGTTCCGAAACCACGACCCGAGGATAAACTGGTAGACCTTGACATAAAGGTAAAAGAGAGGCCCACAGGCTTTTTGAGTATCGGAGGCGGATACAGCTCAGTTGATAAACTCATTGGAATGATCCAGCTCACACAGGGCAACCTTTTCGGTAGAGGACAGTTATTAAAAATCAGTGCTGAAATAGGCGGAAGAACCACACTCTATGAAATAAACTTTAAAGATCCCTGGTTCCTGGATAAACCCATATTGTTCTCCACAAGTCTTTACAAGACGACAAGAAACTACATAGAATATGACAAAAAGGCAACAGGATTTGGATTCTCTTTTGGTAAGGAGTTTTCAGAATATGTTAGGGGAGAAGTCGAATATAATTTTGAGAATGCAACAATTTATAATATAACCCAAAATGCCTCTGTCGTTATAAAGGACCAGGAAGGTACACGTGTTACCAGCAGTATTACTCCTTCCTTAGTAAGAGACTCAAGAGACAACTATCTTGACCCATCAAGGGGTTCGAGAAATTCTATCTATTTGACATATGCAGGTATTGGAGGGAGTAACAAGTTTTTAAAAGGCGAAGTCGACTCTGCCTGGTTTTTCCCCCTTGGAAAGACTACATTCATGCTCAGAGGTAGATTTGGGTATGGCACAGGCATCTGGGGTAAAAACTTACCTCTGTATGAGAGATTTTATGTAGGCGGAATATACACTATTAGAGGTTTGGGATGGGGTGAAGCTGGACCGAGAGATCCTAAGACAGGAGACCCGATAGGAGGGACTACAGAATTAATCTTTAACTCAGAATATATCTTCCCTCTTATCAGCGATTTAAGGTTGAAAGGTGTGGTCTTTTTTGATACAGGAAATTCTTATGAGTCACTCAATGATTTTGGCGCCCTTAGATATACTACTGGAGCAGGTTTACGATGGATTTCACCTATGGGTCCCATTAGGATTGAATGGGGTTATAATCTCAATAGAAAGAGAAATGAAAAGTCCAACAGGATAGAATTTACTTTTGGTACATTCTTTTAAAAAAAACTGGGGAGGAAAAGAAATGAAAAAAGTGATTCTCTTATTCTTTTTAATTATTTTCACACCCTGCATATCATTTGCGGTTGATTCAATAAAGATAGGGTGTATAGATTTCCAGAAGGTCTTGAACGAATCCGACTTAGGGAAGAAAGCAAAATCTGACCTTGAGTCTCTCGTAAGGTCGAAACAGTCAGTCATAGACGAAAAAGGCAGGGTCATAGACAAGATGAAGAGCGATTTAGAAAAGCAGGCATCCGTGCTTTCCGAAGATGCAAAGAAAAGCAAACAAGATGAACTCGAAAAACTGGTAAGAGAATACCAGAGACTCGTACAGGACTCACAGGCTGAGGTCAAAAAGAAAGAACTGGAACTGACAGATGGAATAATAAAAGAGATCCGCGAAGTAGTGGAAAATGTAGGGGAAGAAGAAGGGTATACCCTCATAATGGAAAAAGGCGGAGGCATAGTCCTTTACTGCAGAAAAGACAACGACATCACGGATGAAGTCATGAAAAAGTATAATCAGTCAAAAACCAAAACTAAAAAATAGTGAAGCTCAGAGAAATTGCATCTCTCGTAAATGGTGAGGTAATCGGTCAGCCCCATGCGGATGACATCGAAATTACAGGTGTATCAGGGATACTCAATGCTCAAGAAGGTGATATTACCTTCCTCTCTATAGAGCGTTATAGAAAGTATCTATCAGAATGTAATGCCTCATGCGTGATGGTGAAAGAACCTGTAGAGGACCTCCATATAGCACAATTAAGGGTATCAAACCCTCATCTTGCCTTTGCTAAGCTTCTTGAACACTTCTATATAAAACCACAGGAACCTATAGGAATAAGCAAGGATGCCATTGTATCTAACAGGGCTACAATCGGGGAAAATGTTTCAATCTTACCCTTTTCTTATATTTCAGATAACGTCTTTATCGATAGCAGAACAATTATATATCCTTACGTCTTTATTGGTCCTAATACAACAATAGGGAAAAACTGTATCATCTATCCTAATGTAGCTCTTAGAGAAAATATAAAGATAGGCAATAGGGTCATAATACATTCCGGTTCAGTGGTCGGCTCTGACGGATTTGGTTATGTTTATGAGGAAGGTACGCATTATAAGATTCCTCAAGTAGGAGGCGTTATTATTGAGGATGATGTTGAGATAGGCTCAAACGTCTCTATTGATAGAGCAACAACTGGGGATACAATAATAGGTAGAGGTACAAAAATAGATAATCTTGTCCAGATAGCACATAATGTAAAAATTGGCAATAATTCCATTATCATTGCACAAGTTGGAATTGGAGGCAGTACCGAGATAGGTGATTTCGTTACTTTAGCCGGTCAAGTCGGTGTTACAGATCACGTAAAGATAGAGTCTGGAACGAAGATTGGTGCCCAGTCAGGCATTATTGGAGATATTCCAAAAGGAATTTATTCTGGCTCACCCACAATGCCACATAGAGATTGGTTGAAGGCACAGGCCATCTTTTCAAAACTACCAGAGCTTTATAAAAAGATAAAAGAACTTGAAGAAAAGCTAAGGGAACTCGAAAGGAGGTGCTCTAAATGATGGATATGAAGGAGATACAGAAACTTCTGCCGCACAGGTATCCCTTTCTCTTAGTAGACAGGGTTATACAGTTAGAACCCGGCGAAAAGGCTATCGGGATAAAAAACGTGACGGTTAACGAAGAATTTTTTCAAGGACATTTTCCAGGGCAACCTATTATGCCAGGGGTTTTGATAATAGAAGCAATGGCGCAGGTCGCGGGTTTACTGGCTTTCCGTTCAGGGGCTACAGGTAAATCCGTCTATTTCATGAGTATAGAGAAGGCAAAATTTAGAAGACCTGTCGTCCCAGGAGATCAGTTGAAATTAGAGATAAATGTTCTTCAGCATAGAGGAAATGTTTGGAAATTTTCAGGAAGTGCATATGTTGAAGAAAAGTTAGCTGCCGAGGCTGAATTTACAGCCATGGTTACAGACAGAGAGAGATAAAATTATGAAAAAAGAAATCCACCCTACGGCAATCATAAACCCTAAAGCAGAAATAGAGGAAGAAGTTGTTATTGGAGCTTTCTGTATTATCGGTGAGGGTGTTCATATTAAAAGGGGTACAAAGCTGATCTCGAATGTGATTATTGAAGGTAATACAACCGTAGGGGAAAACTGCTCTATATATCCTTTCGCGAGCATTGGTCTTCCCCCACAGGATCTGAAATATAAAGGAGAAAAAACAGGATTAACTATAGGCAATAACAATATCATACGAGAATATATAACAATCCACAGGGCTTCTGTTGGTGGTGATGGTGTCACAACAATTGGAGATAATAATTTCCTCATGGCATATGTACACATCGCACACGACTGTAAAATCGGGAACTCTGTTATTATGTCAAATCTTGCTACCCTCGCAGGCCATGTAGTTCTGGAAGATTACGCATACATTGGTGGACTTGTCGCAATACACCAGTTCACAAGGATAGGCACCTATGCTATGGTTGGTGGATTCAGTGGGGTAGGACAGGACATACCACCTTACACCATAGCATCAGGAGCAAGAGCAAAACTTTTCGGTCTTAACACTATCGGTCTCAAACGACATGGCTTCCCTGATTCGATGATAAATGACCTCAAAAAGGCTTATAAGATCCTCTTCAGGGAGAAGAGAACATTAAAAGATGCAATTAAAAAAGTACAGGAAGAACTCCCATATACAGATGAGATAAAACATCTCATTGAGTTCATACAAAAAAACAAAAGAGGTATCTGCAGATGAGGAGGACGTTGGGCCTCATCGCCGGGACGGGAGATCTCCCGAATGCAATCGCATCGGAGGCAAGAGCACAGGGGTATAGAGTTTTTGCGGTTGCACTTGAACCTCTCGCTGAAAAATCACTCTCTTCGCATGTGGATGAGATAGAATGGGTAAATATTGGCAAGTTCGGGAAGATAATCGGCACTCTTAAGAAACACAAGATAAAAGAAGTTGTCATGTCTGGAAAGGTGCCCAAATCATTACTCTATAAGAGCAAAATCATGCCTGACTTAAGGGCTATAAAATTTCTCTCATCTTTGAATGACAGGAGTGACGATTCAATCTTGCGCGCTGTAGCAAAAGAGATAGAAAAAGAAGGCATCAACCTTCTAAATATCCTGTCCTTCAGTTCAGTCCTTCTTACACCTGAGGGTGTACTAACACAAGAAAGCCCTACAAAAAACGAATGGAAAGACATCGCCTTTGGCTGGAATATCGCAAAAGAGGTTGGCAGGCTGGATATAGGTCAGACTGTTGTGGTAAAAAATCAAGCTGTGATGGCTGTAGAAGCCATTGAGGGAACAGATGAGGCAATTAAAAGAGGCGGTAGACTCGCTGGTGCAGGAGCTGTTGTCGTTAAGGTCAGTAAACCAGATCAAGATATGAGATTTGATGTACCTGTAGTAGGATTAACTACATTGAGGGCTATGTTTGAAGCAGGCGCGCGTGTCCTCGCTATCGAGGCAAAAAAAAGTATTATTCTAAACAAAGACAAAATCATAGAAGAGTCTAAAAAATCTGGTATTGTCGTTGTAGGCTATACAGGATAAATGCACCTGAGCATCCTCAGTAAACTGACGTGTCCTTAAGATTGCATTCCCCTTATACCCAGATAATGCAGATATTGCTCAAAAATTTATTTAACTCGATGAGATTATTAAAATATCTCTTTCCCCCTTTATGGATAAAAATATTCACAAAACCATCTGTTCAAGGTACATTAAGGTATCGAAAAATAAATTTTTTCACAACATCTGCATTATATTAATTACATTTTTGGGGTATAGCAGAAGAGTACAGAATGGCAAAAAAAGAATACTTGGTTGAGTTATTCGGAAGGGTAGATAGAAAATATGACCTTTTAAATCATGTACTCAGCTTAAATCTTGACAAGGTGTGGAGAAAATCCTTGATTAATCAGGTAAGCTCTGTTCATCTGAGCAGGGTATTAGACGTTTGCACAGGAACATGTGATCTTGGAGTGGAGTTCGCAAAAAGATATCCTAAGGCCGAGATTATAGGAATTGACATATCAGATCAGATGCTCAAGATAGGTATGGAAAAGATTAAGAGATCCGGCCTCAACGGGAGAATACTCTTACAACAATCAGACCTTTTTTACCTGCCATTCAAAGATCAGGCTTTTGATACAGTCAGTATTGCTTTCGGATTCAGAAACCTCCATGATTTTAGAAGTGGAATTAAAGAAATGGTCAGAGTTTTAAAAAGAGATGGCTCCCTTCTTATATTAGAACTTACACTTCCACATATTCCTTTTTTAAAGGGCATATATCTTTTTTATTTGAAAAATATCGTGCCAAAAATAGGAGGATTGATATCAGGCTCAAAATCTTCCTACGAGTACCTTTCATCTTCCATAATCGCCTTCCCTGAGAAAGACAAGGTTATGGAACTACTCAAAGCTGAGGGATTAAGAGATGTCTCTTGTAAAACTCTATCAGGAGGCATAGCTTCTATCTTTAGAGGGAAGAAGTAAAAGGTCCATTCTGTCATATATTCTCTTACTTCCTCATGTGTATAAAATTAATGAATTAAATAGTCTAAAATTGAATAAGCCCAGGAAATCTTTTATAGTAAAAATCATGTTTAAAGATCGTGATTATGACATAGTTGTTATCGGTGCAGGTCACGCTGGATGCGAGGCTGCACTCGCGTCTGCCAGAATGGGTTTTTCAACCTGTCTCTTCACAATGAATCTCGATACCATTGCACAAATGTCATGTAATCCCGCTATCGGAGGACTCGCTAAAGGCCACCTTGTCCGTGAGATAGACGCCCTTGGCGGAGAGATGGCGAAGATAACAGATAGAGCAGGAATACAGTTCAGAATGTTGAATATGAGTAAAGGTCCCGCTGTCTGGTCTCTGAGGGCACAGGCAGACAGGGTTCTCTACAGGCTATCAATGAGACAGGTTCTTGAATTTCAGGAAAAACTCGATATCAAACAAGCACCAATTGAAAAGATCATCGTTGAAGATAAAAAAGTAAAAGGAGCGCTTACATCACTCGGAACCTTTTACGGTGCAAAAGCAATCATCATTACAACAGGCACTTTTTTAAAAGGCTTGATACATATCGGGCTTGAGAACTTTTCCGCTGGAAGAGCTGGTGAGTTTCCATCATTGGGACTTTCTGACTCGCTGAGGGAGTTAGGACTGAAGATGGGGCGCCTCAAGACAGGCACTCCGCCGAGGCTTGATGCAAAAACAATAGACTTCTCAAAAACAGAGGCTCAATATGGCGATGATCCCCCTACCCCATTTTCACACAGTACCGAGAAGATTACCAATCCGCAGCTTCCCTGCTATGTAACCTACACGAATAACGAAACCCATAAGATAATCCTCAGCAATCTTGACCGCTCACCCCTTTACAGCGGTCGCATTAAAGGAATCGGACCACGATATTGTCCCTCAATAGAGGATAAGGTTGTAAGGTTCTCTCAACGAGAGAGACATCAGGTCTTTCTTGAGCCAGAAGGGCTTGAAACAAAAGAGTACTATGCAAATGGAATACCCACAAGTCTTCCTTATGACGTGCAGGTAAAGCTCGTAAGAACCATTCCTGGACTTGAAGAGGCAGAAATTATGAGGCCAGGTTATGCAATAGAATATGATTTTGTTTTCCCAACCCAGTTAAGGCACAACCTCGAGACAAAGATAATAGAGGGGCTCTTTCTCGCAGGACAGATAAACGGGACTTCAGGCTATGAGGAGGCTGCTGCACAGGGACTTATGGCAGGTATTAATGCATCTTTGAAACTTCAGGAAAGAGAACCTTTAGTATTAGGAAGACATGAGGCATATACAGGGGTTCTCATTGACGACCTTATAACAAAGGGTACCAATGAGCCTTACAGGATGTTTACGTCGAGGGCAGAATACAGACTCCTTTTAAGGCATGACAATGCTGATCTGCGTTTGATGGATAAGGGATGTGAGATAGGACTTCTGGACAAGTCGGTTTATGAAAAATTTCAGGACAAGAGGACGCTTATTGATGAAGAACTCCAGCGTATTAAAAAGACACGCATAAGATTAGATGGGACAGACACGAATGAATCTCTGGAGCAGCTCTTGAAAAGACCTGAGATAACCTATGAATTCATAGAAAAACATTCACCGTCCGATAAACCCCTCACCAAGGAAATGAAAAAACAGGTGGAGATACAGGTCAAATACGATGGCTATATACAGCGTCAGATGGAGATGGCAGAGAGACTCAAGAAGATAGAAGGGAAAAGGATACCTGAAGACTTTGATTATAGCTCAGTGAATGGTCTTTCAAAAGAGATTCAGAGTAAGTTGCAAGAAATAAAACCTGAAAACCTTGGCCAGGCAAGCAGAATCCCCGGCGTAACTCCTGTAGCTATTTCTCTTTTATTGGTAGCAATAGAGAGATTGAAAAGAGAACGTGGAGAGAAAAGTATATATTGATACAAAAAGGAGGATCATTTTATGCGGCAAGCCTCGGCCAAAGCCTGTCAAAACATGAGTGAAAAGACACATCTACTTCGGGTATAATTTAACGAGGAGGTATTCAATGTCAGTAAAAGAGCTTATCAAACATGAGATAGAGAAGCTGCCCGAAAATCTTCTCCAGGAGGTTTTAGATTTTATTCAGTTTTTAGAAATAAAGAGAGAAAAAATGCTCCTCGTGAAGGCCTCTCAGGAAATGTCCAGCCCATCATTTAAAAGGGTCTGGAATAACGAAGAGGACGCTGTTTATGACAGTCTATAAACGAGGAGACATTGTCCTCGTTCCATTCCCCTTCAGCGATCAAACCACCACCAAAAAGCGCCCAGCAGTTGCAATCAGTTCCAATCGCTATAATGCAGTTTCGCAGGACATAATTATCATGGCTGTAACGAGTCAGACAGAGAAGTCTTTTACTATAGGAGAGTGCCTTATTAAAAATTGGAAAGAGGCAGGCCTTCTCAAACCCTCTACAGTAAAACCTGTCATTTCGACTATCGAGCAGAAACTGGTTCTGAAGAAACTGGGGATGCTCTCCCCTGATGACCTTGCCTTACTAGATAGCACATTAAAAGATCTTTTATCTCTGGGATAAAAAAGTTACCTTGAAAAATTCCAACAAGCAAGCAGAATCCCTGGCGTTACTCCTGTCGCTATTTCTCTTCTACTGGTAGCAATAGAGAGGTTAAAGAGGGAACGTGGACAGAAAAGAGTGAGTTCTTGAGTAAGTCATTTTTTTACGAAGTTTTAAAAGTTATCAGGGTATTAGAAAAGTTATTTATCCAGCGGACTTAGTACGCTGGGAATATTCCTTGGAGCCGCATTGGTGTAGATCATCGTTGTTTGAAGTAGTGTGGCCGAGAGGTTCCCCGACAGTTCGAATGTCATAGCCGTTTCTTGATATTCAGTTGCAGCGATATCATGTTTTCGTGCATACTCGAGAAACCGACTGACCCAATACGCCAGAAAAGGGACGTTTTTCTCAGGCGCCAGGCTCTTTTTCACAAGGAATTCCTGGAACTCTGGCAGAGTCTTCCGAGCATCGCTTGACAAATTTCCCATATTATACCAACCCCGTTTTTTGTCCATATTACCACAAAGTACGGGATAAGGCTATATTTATAGCGTTGATTTTATTTGTTTTTGTTATTTTCAAGGCATCCGAATTGTGCTATAGTTATGTCATGAATCTGAAAAATAACGGGGCCGTATAATTATTGTTCGATGTAATATGATAGGGAAATTGTGATCTTATGGAAATTTGCAATTTACATGATCTTATCGATGCTGTAGAGCATGCTGAAAAAACATTTAGGACAGAAACATGGTGGCGAGGCCAGTCAGAGGATTGGCCTCTTTTATCTGGTATCCATCGACCTAATCCATGCCCTCAAGCAAAACAAGATAGATGTGAAAAAGATTTAACAAGACGGTTTTTATTAGGCGCAAGAACTAGACATAGCCATTGGCCTGAAGGAGATTTTACACTGCAATTGGCGATGATGCAGCACTATCGCCTTCCAACAAGGCTACTTGACTGGACTGAATCACCGCTATTTGCATTGTTTTTCGCTGTGCAGAATTCTGATGATAGGCCAGGCGTATTATGGGTACTCTGTCCGGCAAAACTTAATGAAAAAGAGTTTCAAGCTGCTATGTTATTGTCACCTTATCGGGAAGACGTTCACATTTTGTTCAAAGCACCCTTCGTTGACTCTGACGAAGACGCGGACAAAGTAGCTGCCGTGCCGATCAGACATGTCGATATTAGAATGACTGTGCAACTTTCGGTTTTTTCTATACATGGAAGCAGAGTCCCATTAAATGAATATAAGGGCAATGATCAATTCTTGATTAAGTTTGAAATTCCGCCTAAGTCAAAACAGACGTTGCGATTAGAGCTGGTTGCGGTGGGCATTAGGGAATCAAATATATTCCCGGACTTAGACCATTTAGCAGATGAATTGAAAAAAATGGAAAAAGAAGGTTTGATTTGATCCGGCCAATTTAGTTATGAAGAATGTTCGACAAATCGGCGACACAAAGACCGTTCGAAAGGAGAAGAAATGAAAGCATACCATGTCTTCATGTATGATCTTGCGC
>CAZXCW010000090.1:0-11172 GCA_964639385.1 uncultured Nitrospiraceae bacterium | reverse complement strand
GCGTAGCCATAAGAAAGCAACTTTGTATTCCGAATACTCTTAGTATTTTCATTAACCAAGTGGGGTGCATTAGAACCATACCACGAAACAGCTTCTGCCCGACCCTTAGTACCATATGTCCAGTATCCTACATTTGTCCACCAGGTCTGTCCACTTCCCCAGAGCAATACGCTCATTTCATCTGCATGTTTATGCCCATGCCCGGGGTAATTCGACCAAATAACTACCGTTTGATTTAATCCTTGTCTATATAGCCACCTTTCAAGCCCATCCCACCACACGGAACATCCAGCAACCGGGTAGAGACCGTTTGAATCTTTAGGAGACCACTTTTTTTGATGATGTAAATATTCAGCTCTGCCATCTCCATCTATATTAGTTATAAGGGGACCCAGAGAATCTTTATACTCCATTGTATCACCGTACATTGGCAGGGAACCATCAGGGCGTCTCAACCAGGCATAGAATTCTTTAGCCTTTTCGTACTTGTCCAACCATTCTTTGGGAATTGACATGTCCAAAAGCGTTAAATATCTAAATGCCATCCCGGTTAGCTGTAATCCCAACTTTTGATACTCTGCTGAATGCTCAAGAACAACTCCCTCCTCATTAATGTAAAAGGCCATCTGATCATGTAATCTGTTAAAAGCCAATTGCTTATATTGTTCAACATCTGGGAGAGAGGGAAAAGCAAGGCATAGATGGAAAAGTGCCAAATTTTGCATAACCCCGTGGTTTGTTGAATATGTGAAATGCGAAGGTTTTGCTAAAAATCTTCCACTGCGTGCTACTAATTGTAATATGGTTCTGGCAACATCAGGTTGGTAAATATGGTGATTACGGTAAAGCCTCCAGAATTTTGATAACACAAGAATACGTGCAGCAACAGCATGGTCATTCCAGAGGAGACCTTTAGGAAGCCATGCACTTTTCTCATATGAAGCAAATCCTAAAATTATATCACGTGCTGTTTCAAGAAATTCATTACGCCCAGTCACTTGATATGCACTTAGCAATATCTCAGGGACAACCAAACTAGCTAATTGCAATTGCCATCCGGGTAATCCTTTATCAATATCATCAGGGTTAAAGGGGATACTGATTTTCTGAGGGGGATATCCTGGGATTTCAATATTACCCTTTAGTATTTTCTCAGCAACAATTATTAGCTTTTCATCATTTTCAAATGATTTTTTTAAGCCAAAATCAAATTCATTTCCATTTAATTCATCGAATAGCTGATCAGTAGGTTGACCCCGTGCTTGATTAATAACTTCGTCTGTAATATCAATAGGGGGAATGTAATATTGATCAATTATAGGAAACCAGATAACTATAAAAAAGGAAATAGGTATAACGTAAGAAATGATTCTTATTAGAAAACTATATCTTACTGCCATTCACTCTTGTTAGTGCTTAAAATCTGCTGGATTAACCATCTCGGCATATAACTTCCAAACAACATCTTCCACCACTTTTTACACCGTGGATAGGGGAAATTATTAATTAAATACCTTCTTGCCTCAGAATTTTTACCAATCAGTATCAGTAGAGCAACATAAGAAAATAATGCTTTTTGACTTTTAAAGATTAACTGATTTGAATACTGAGGGTAATCTTTTGATAATTTGTAGAAGCTTTCTCCTTTTTGCCTTTCTCCTTCAATCCTGTGAGGCGATGCCTTAAATGCACTGTTAGATATATCTACGACACAATATAAAGGTTGAGGATAAATGATTACTTCTGGTTGTTTTAGAGCACAACGAATCATTAATTCTGCAATTTCATAACACTTCATGCTTTCATTAAATCCACCTATATCCTCTAACAATTTTTTTTTAATGCATAACCCATCAATATGCCAACCTGACACCGTCAGTTGTTTTAACGCGTCATTAAATACATTCGGTTTTCCTTTAATTTCTCTGCCATTTATATCTCTGACATAATGCACCCTTAGCTCATTCCCTGATTTGTATCCAAAAACTGAGATCATCCACTCTGCCTTTTGCTCCTTCCACAAAAGGTCCATTTCTGTTTCTAATTTCCGTGGATAATAATAATCATCAGCATCAAGGAATGTAATAAAATCTCCCGAAGCCATCATAATGCCTTTATTGCGTGCAGCCCCTGGTCCCTTATTTTCCTGGGTGAATAACCGGATTCTTGGATCATCCTTCGGAATCACTTCCAATGAACCATCAGTGGAGCCATCGTCTACAACAATTAGTTCCCAATTAGTAAATGTTTGTTGTTGAACGCTTTCTATAGCACGTTTAACATAAAGGCGTTTATTAAAAAGAGGCATTATGACACTAAAAATAGGAGTATTTTTCATTGTAACTGCAAATAATTCTAAACTGTTATTTATAATTAAGGCAACTTGCTAAAACGTAAATTTCAAGGAACCCGAGCAAAACCTTCAGCTCGCCTTAAGAATTCGGAACTCTATTAATACTCTATAAATGCTGCCCAGTATAAGGGCGCAGAGCATCATCCTCTGCTTATCTGTAGATCTCAGTCGAATCATATTCTTTACAAGCCCTTTTATCAAAGAAATGACTTCAACCAGAGCCATCTTCAGAACTTCTGGATTCCCTCTCAAAATGTGCTTGCAATAAAAAGCCCCCTTCCCAATTGCATATCCTTTATTTAGTTTGCGAACTTGTTCTTCGGTCCTCCGGCCATGATTATGATAAACCATAATTTCGGGAGAATAGACCATTTCAAATCCCCTCTTATATGCTCTGTAAAAAAAATCTGAATCCTCAGCTGCTCTAATTCGTGTACCAGCACCAAAAGTCGGGTCAAAACTTACTAATACATCAAAAACTCTTCTATGAAATGCCATATTACAGCCGGGAATAAGTGAAAAAAGCTGACTTGCGGAAGAAAATGGAATTCTTTCATTAAATGTCCGGATGGTAACAGGCTGATCATTTGGATCATATAGCTCTACTCTGCCACCAACCAATGAGAGCGAGGCATCTGATTCAAATTCTTTTAAAATATAGTAAAGCCAATTCTTATCAACAATAACATCATCATCCGTAAATGCGATAATCTCTCCTTTTGCCTTCTGAATGCCGCTATTCCGTGCATTGGCCAAGCCCCTTTTTTCTTCAAACACATAAACGACGTTTGACCCCGACTTTATTTTATACTCTTCGAATATCTCTTTTGTATTATCTGAGGAGTTATTATCGACTACTATCAATTCCCATGGTAAATCCTTTGGGACAGACATTGCCATTATACTATTTAAAGTTCTTTTCAGACTCTCTGCCCGATTACAAGTACAGATGACAACGCTAATTTTTATATTTGTCTCATTGCTTTTACTTGCGAAATTCGGATTATTCATACCGGGAGCTTTTTTATCGGATAATCAGACTTTTGGCTTTCGATAATATTTGCCTTGATGAGTTATAATATAACTGAAGAGGCCTCACAACTTTAGAATTGAAGTTGGCCATTGCTAAAATCTGCCATTTAGGTTTGTCATTCAATAATATCTTATGTTTTTCAATAGCCTTTAAAAGAACAGATTCTGTTTGTAGAACTACATTATCCCAGTTATATTTTTCGATCACAGCTTTTCTCCCTCTAAGACCCATCCCAGATGCTATGCCTGGATTGTTTTTTAAAAACAGTATCTTTTCGATCAAGTCTTCAATCGAATTATCTGTCAAGAGACCATTTTGGTCAGTTTCTATTACGTACTTTATTTGTCCAAAATTTGTTCCTATCACAGGCAAGCCACTTGCCATATAGTCGTAAAACTTAGTCGGAGAGCCGTAAAACTTTTTGTAGAAATCAAAATTCTCATACAAGCAAAGCCCAACATCAGCAGATGCTATATATCGCGGCATCTCGCCATATGGGATATGCCCAAGATAAATAAGATTGTCTGATGATTTTCCTTCCGCAGTCACGATAATAAGAACATCATCATATTTTTTTTCCTTCAGTCTTTTAGCAAGACTTTGGACTGCCATAAGATCTTGCCACTTATATTTAAAAGAACCTGAATACAGTACTTTATATTTTGTTTTATCATAGATATTTTTATCTCTCTCTGCGGGGTTAAAATGATCGGGGTCCGACCCATTAGGTATAACGAAAGTATTTTTTATACCCAAATAATTTCTCGCATATTCCTCCATTTCGTAAGATACACAAATTGCTATATTAACCATCCTGGCAAGTTTTTTGCGTTTATTATTAAATTTTTGCAGGGACTTTCCTGATATACCACGAGTTTTCATTTCTTCTAGCGGCGCGTTGACTTCCCAGATGCACGGAGCGAAGGGGTTTGATTGCCTTAGTAAAGTAAGTTCGTCTCTCTCATTCCAACCATCAATCCGTATATAGAAAACATCTATTTCCTTTCCTTTCCTAAAAAAGTCTCTTGATGCAAACTTGATAAATTGATGCGATTCATTTTGCAGGTTTGTGTAAAGTCTATGCCCTCGATTAATTAGCCTCTTAGCAACCTGTGAAACATGAACATAACCACCACCCGAACTTGCAATGTTTGTTGGGATATTTGTAAGAAAAGCAATTCTCATTTGTTGCTGGGATGAATTATCTGATTGACTTAAGATCATTTTAATAACTATTGTCTTTTAGAGATTAGAATCCAGAAACCATAAAAAGTTTTATGCTTTTTGCTGGAATAACAAACAGCAGCAAACCTATTCATGAGACAATGCACTAATCTATCTTTAGTGCATCTAAAATTCGATTATATAAAATAATAATTGATTCTCGTAATATTCTATTCTTACTAAGTGGATATCCTAATTCTATCATGCCTTTTTTATGGTAATCCCAGAATTCTTTCTCTCTTGTCTTGAAGATACTCTTCCCGAGAAATCTATAATATTCTTTTAACCTTTTTTTTAGGACTTCTATGTATTCCTTTTCACTTAAATATATAGGGCCATACTTTGTGAGTACAGTGAGATTTCCAAGAAAATAAGTTTTCAATCTCCTTGCAAATGCTGTTTCTGTCTCATTGTGCCTCCTTGTGAAAGAAAGGACTTGATGAACATAACCAAATTCATAGTCTTTCAAAACAGCGTAACATGCCTCAACGTCTGCATGAAGATTTTTCTCATTGTAAAAGTACTTCTGAGATCGAATTAAATCGGATCGTATTAAAAGGGTTGTTGGAGAACCAAATATGTAGGGACCACCAAGTAAACTCGAACGGCAAATTTCTTTCCCTGAAACTACTGTGCTTGGATAGGATAATCCATCACAGCTAACCTTTGTCTCTTCAAGGCGATAGGATCCAATTATGCCCACAGTAGGATTGGATTCAGCAATCTCAATCATCTTCTCGATACATTGTGGGAAAAGCCAATCGTCTGCTTGTACAACCTTACAGTATTTACTCTCTGGAGAAATTTTCTGAAATGCATGGTTATGATTTTGAATGACATTCAAAAAATGTGTATTATTATGGATGTGAATTCGTGTATCTTTTCCTGCATATTTTTTAGCAATTTCTAATGTGCGATCAGTACTACAATTGTTCACGATAATATATTCCCAGTTTTTATAAGTCTGAGCTAATACACTTTCAATGCATTCCGCCAGATACTTCTCACAATTGTATACAGGTGTTACTACACTGACTAAAGGCTGCGATTCCACTTTCATGAAATAACCCCCGGGTGTTTACTTTCACCATTCTCATTTATAGCAATATCAGCCCTCGTCTTCACAACCCTCGCCGGAACACCAACTGCAATTGCACCACCTGGAACGTCACGTGTAACAACTGAACCAGCACCAATAACTGCTCCTTTACCAATTCTTACTCCATCTAACACAATCACACCAAAACCCAACCAGGCATCATCCTCAATAACAATTCCACCTTTTGTTTGAAGTGATTGTTTCTTGATAAGCTTATCAGGGGCGAATCCATGATTGTAAGGATAAAAGGCGCAGTTTGGGGCTATTTGAACTCCGCAGCCAATCACAATAAAACCTTTATATGCTGAAAACTGGCAGCGAGGTTGAATAGATGTATTAGCACCTATTGTAAGACTGCCACCAGACCCTATCTCAATAATAGTGTCACAATGGATGTGCGTTCCATTGCCAATTTTCACCGATCCTCCATCCTTAGCCTTATAGATGACAACCCGGTCGCCTATAAAGACATTGTTATTGAGGTATAGAGCGTCATGATGGATGGATGCACTGGGTGCAATATAACCCTTAGTATTTAGACGAGACAAATAACTCCGAGCTTTATAGGGCGGAACAAACCATGTCGCAAGACGTGTTGCAATGCGTCCGAAAGTATCTAAACCTGCATAACGCATCCAGAAACGAGTCCATAAATCTTTAACTCCAAGTGATATCATGATCTGTATTAATCTCTTATATTCAATTTAGTTTATAGACATATCCGCTTCACTCAAGTAGAATCCATATTTAGTGGAGGAAGCCTATATGCTAATAGTCACATCTACTACAGCTTGTACCTACTTGAGTCAAGCGGATAGCCCTTTTAGTTTATTTTATGGTTTATCGCTATAGATATAGAGAACTGCATCATCAAAAATAAAGGGAGGAATATAAGATTTATTAAAAGTAACAAAACTAAATGGGGGAATAAAAAATTTATTGCCATCAGCCACAGTGAATGAACTGGTTGAAACGACAATACCTTGTCTGGGATTAAACCATTCATACCTGTATGTTCCAGCTTTAAGATTTACAGTAAAAATAAATTTTAATGGATTACGGCGCATAGGCTTATAGATAAGATATTCGGAACCCGGATTAGCCAAACAATATTTAGTTGAAGACAGATCATTACGTGGAGACATGTCTTTGAGATTGATTCTCTGCGCATACATGAGAGTCTGCCCCATGGCTTTACGGGCATCCTCAGGATCCCAAAAACCTTTTGCTTTTTCCCAGTCTGATGGGTCAAACGAATCCATGTAAATAGGGTTATATCCCCTCAGAAAGCTCTTCCATACCCATGCCCTATCTCCACCCAAACCAAAGATATGGTCGGTGTCAAGAAGTATAACTTTTTTGCCGTCTGCTACTTGCGGATTAGGTCCTGAAAAGCTGGGTGTCCACCCAGGAGAAATCCAGTCGGCAGGACTGTTGAATAGATCCACATTATTATTGGTGTAATAATAAGATGTCATCCCCACCGGGTGTTGCTCTGATTTCGTTGATTCATAACTTTTCAAATAATTTACCATCTCGTACTGCCAACTAGTTGATGAAGGAGTAGCTTCATTTACTATCTCATAAAGTACATTATCTAAGTCATTAACCGTATCGACTACTTTTTTGATATATTTTTTTTGAATATCTTTTACAGCTAAGGGAGCTGATTGGGTATAAAATTCGTAACCCTTGCCGTCGCCATTTGAGTCGGCATTGATACCATTAATGTTGTTGTTGATATTAAAAGGATGCCATGTCCAGCACTCCCTGTTCATGCCCTTTTCTTGACCAGCCATGCACCACCCCTCAAACAGCATAATAGAAACGTATATCTCTTTATCTCGGGCGGCAACTACCCGCGAGCGCAAGCGATCAAAATACAATTGATTAAATCGGCTAAGGTCGAATTTTGGCTTGCTATCAAGAGCCATGCCGGGTCCAGTACGCAGCCAAGGTTGGGGAACATTGTAGACGAGTTCTGTCTTTTCCCTGTTCTTCGGAGCACGCCATGCCCATAGACGGATAAAGTTATGATTATGATTATTTAAAAAATTCAGATATCCTTTGTAATCAAAGGCATCAGGTGGATCAGTATTGCCTCCCTCTACAAGATTGTTCCAATTATGCGACCCTGTAAGATAAATTGCCTTTCCGCTGCCATCAGTAAAATATCTTGGATTGGCTGAAAAAACCTGGAGGGGTCCTTTTGATAGATTGAGTCTGAGAGACTCTAATGGAGTACCGCCATTGCATGCCATTAGCATGGTAATGGCTATACAAAGCAGTATGATCGATATGGATATAACTAATTGATGAAATGATTTATTGGGAATAATCAATTTATGACACTGAACTCTTTTAAATTGGAACAGTCTTCTGACTCAAAATTTGTTAATCAAAACATGCAGGCTATCAATATTCAATCCATTCTTTTTTAGAAGAGGTAAAATTTCGTTAAACGATTCCTTTAGCCACTCCAGATATATATCTACCTCCTCTTTTGTAAACTCGCTTCTTCTTAACGGGCTATATTCAGCAGTTACCCTTCTGTCATATAGATTTCCAAGGTATCTTCCTATCTTTGGGTGTATGGCTTCCGGCTTAATAAAATGCATACTAAAAAGTATCTTCAGCCCCTCGTGCGATTTAGCCTCAATGCCCACGCTGGCAAGAAGGGCCTTTACAATATGTTCAAATGCAAAAAATAGATTAATCGTAGCATTACTCCATCGTTTGCCTTTGTAGTCATCTTTGAATGCCTTTAGTTTTTCTTCTGCAACCAGAATCTCTGCTTCCGCTAATTCTACCTTTTCCATATTACTATCCCATCTTTTTTGACTGCATTTTCAAGGCCGAAATCCCTTGATTCTAAATCTTTCAGTGTAAATAAGGTTAATGAAAGGGGAAATTCTTCCGCATCAAAGGATTCAAGGACTCTCCATTTTATGCCCCATATTCTGTCCCACATTTCTTTGCTAACATACGGCATATCAAAAATAACTGCAACATCCAGATCACTACCTTCATCCGAACCACCCCTTGCCCTTGAGCCAAAGACGATTATCTTGAGGGCTTCTGGAATTTCTTTTTCAACAAATCTGGAAAAATTCCTTAAGACCTCCTTTTCTAAAAAAGAAGGCCTGAATGCCTTAATGACCACTTTCTTTTGCGGTTTTTATTTCCTTTACTATTTCTTCAATTGTAATACCTTTAAATAATTCCTTACGTTCCTTGGTGTAATCTCCTTCTCCTGTTTCATAAAGGAGAATAAATTTAGTCGCTCCAGTGTATCCCAATTCCTTTACCAAGGCCATCCAACCTTTAGTTTTTATTTCTGCTAAGGTGGTCCCCATCTCATTTCACCTCCAGTGCAATAAACTCTATTAAAGTTAAGATATTAACATTTATGGAATGCGGGTTTATTTTGAGTCGGGAAACATCTTTTTATAAAGTTTATCGCTTATTCTGAACCCTAAATCCCTTAACTGGTCAATGGCTTTCTTTTTGTCGATAGACAGTTCCTTCTCAACTGCTAAATCTATAACCCCTAAAACTCCCATTGTATTTACATTCATTAGTTCTGCCATGCTCCTTGCTGTTCTTTCATCTATCAAGGCACAATCAAGCTCTAATTCTTTATAAAGGATAATGACCTCGGCTTCCCCTTTGCCCAGGATTGGTCTTAAAGCATTCACAGCTACTTCATCATTAACGGTTTTCTTTAATATCCAGCCTTCTTTTATATAAAATTCTGTGTCCTCAGAGCCTGCCTCATCTTTCCCCTTAACAACGACCTCATCATATATAGCATCAGGAATGTATACCGCTGAAAATAACTCTTTTAGTAAATTAAATAGACCTGTTTGTGACAGTCCAATAAGACAACTGCTGTCCACCACAACTCGAAAAACTTTCATTTTTCAAGTGTTTTACGATATTCAGCTATCATCTGGCGGTCCTTTTCAAAATCCTTCTCACCATATTCATAGGCAGATATACCATGTTCCTTTAAAACTTCTGTAAATCTGACTCTACTCATTTCTGACAACTCTGTCGCTTTTCCGAGAGATATAGACCTTTCCTGAAATAAAAGAATAGCCAGTGCCAGTTTTAACTTCTTTTTTATTTCTTCCGGTTTCTCTAAGCCCCTCATTGCAAATATTATGTCTTGCGGAAGGTCTATCTCTATCCGTTCAGTTCTAGTTGTAGTCATTTTTTTCAACCCCTTTCAGTTACTTCAACCAAATTATAGCAGATTGAAGAACTCAAAAGACGATTATCTTGAGGACTTCTGGAATTTCTTTTTCGACAAATCTGGAAAAATTCCTTAAGACCTCCTTTTCCAAAAAAGAAGGCCTGAATGCCTTAATGACAGCCATATTATATGATACTATACTAATGCTACTTTAAGAAATTCCTTAAGAGTTTTTTATCTATTTAACCCAAATTACACAAGGACATATATAAAATCCCGCAGTGTGTCATTCCGAGTCCGCCTCAGGCGGGCGAGGAATCTCTTTTTGAGTGATGAGATTGCCACGTCGCTCCGCTCCTCGCAATGACTTTTGAGATGTTTGCGTAATTCGTTCAACCGAAAAATGCATTATCTGGGTTAACTATTAAGAAGGGAGGCTGGGTAATCCCCAGCCCCCCTTCTTAACTTGTTTACTAACTTACGGCTGAATCGTAAAGTAATTATCACTCACATCATTACCCACTGTGTTCCCACTTGCATCCTTCAATACTACTTTCACTTTGCAGTTAGTCTTTGTCTTTGCTACATTAGGCACTGTCCAGTCGGAGTATATTCCGGGATTACCTTCAAGCTCGTCTATCTTTATCCATGTAATACCGCCATTTTTAGTGTAAAATAGTTTTACACTTGCAACATCGCTATCTGTTGCGTTGAGCGTCCATGTAATGGTAGGAGAATCACCTGGAACAAAAGTATCTCCGCCATTCGGTGAGGTTAACTTTACTACCCCCTCTGTTGTAAAGTAATCATCACTTACATCTGCCCCCAATATGTTCCCATCTGCATCTTTTAGCACAACCCTTATCTTGCACTTATTCTTTATTTTTATCACCTCTGCCACTGTCCAGTCATAACTGTGAGAACCAGTAGTTAGATATTCAGAATCTGTCAGGGTAATTATAGGAATCCACGTTCTACCGCCGTTTTTAGTGTAAAAAAGCTTTACCTTTGCGACATCGCTCTTGGTTGCATTGGTCGTCCATGAGATGGTAAGAGAATCACCTGGCGCAAAAGTATCTCCTCCATTTGGTGATGTTAACTTTACTATTCCTATCGCAAATGGCCCTGACTTATCTGCCCCTACCTTTGAATTGGAGCTATCATATCCTATCACTTTTATAAGACATTTATTCTTGTTACCTCGTGGTACAGGTACTGCCCAGTCATAGCTTGTGCCTTGCCAATCATGGCTTATGCCTGTTACA
>CAZXCW010000089.1:0-11178 GCA_964639385.1 uncultured Nitrospiraceae bacterium | reverse complement strand
TGTTTCCATTAAATTATGATAACCTTTTAGCTGCATGAATGCGTAACTCGTGTTAATTATTAGTGCAAGTAGCGCTTTCTGTCTTACCTGCTCTCTCGATTCCTTAGATATTCTTTCTGCACCGTTTTCGATTCCCGACTTTACAAGAGAGCCAATTATAACTCCACTTAGTGCTGAACCCAATAAGTTAAGCAATCCTTTTATAAGGCTACCTGCCACTATATCGTCACCAATACTTTCAATTGCTTTAGTTAGCTCTAATTGACCTTTATGATTCAAAGCTCCAGATATACTAATGTCTTTAGGCTTTGTATTTAAACCATGATGGTTTTGAAAAGTGGTGTCTCGTTGATAGACAAGTCTTTCATTTGAGTTATTAGTGAAAGACGAACTTGAGTTATAGTCTTCCTCTGAATAATTCTCTACTGAATGATCGTTTGATTCTTTACCTGAACTTAAAATTTCTGAACTTTTTGTTTTAGAACTTCCGAAACTAACTAAATCATTAATGGCATCGCCGATTATATCTGATTTCTTTTCAGTCCAATTTATAGTTTTATCCCCTTTTACAGTAATTCCCTTTCTTGAAGTCAAATCTTCTCGTTCTGTTATTTTGATTCCATCCCTAGTTTTTTCAATTTTATTAGTAGCCACACCTGGTCCTTCAATATATTTTTCTTTCGTCCAAAAGGTTTCTTTGATTTTTACTTCCTCATCTGATTGGAGCCAGCCACCTTTTTTATATAATTTTCCCTTTTTCTCATAATATTTATCCCCCATGCTTTTCCTCCTTTTTGTTTCTTTAAAAAAAGGAAAATTTGAATCAAATTTTATTTATCTCTTGCCCTGTCCACAATAAATGAAAGATGCCCAGTATGCAGTCCCTAACATTTTCGACCCATCTCCCCCTGTTAGAAATGGACAAGGTCTGGCACCCTTTTGATCATTTGGCAACGACTTCTATTGTTGGCAATCCAGAAGACTCCATGCCTGTTTGGATTAAGTAAACTATGAAATCCCCAAAGATTTCGAAAACGCGGAGCGGTGCGCCAATTAGTCTTTTGAAAAGCCAGTTGGCTCCTTTGTCAAAGCCGTAATTAGTGAGTATTGTAAGGAGATCTCTTCGCTGGTTTCTGTCCGACGCCAGTCTCCACAAATCAGTCATAGCGGCGCGAAGCTCCCTGAGCGCTTTGATTCGCTCTTTATCCTTCGCCATCTGAAGAGCATTCCTCACGTGTGTAGTAGCTGAAGCTATTAGAGGGACATTGCTTATCTTGTCTATCATTTCTGTTATCTTCCAAGGAGTTTCGGCCAGCTGGATGATCACATCTGTGCCTATAATTGCGTCAAGTATTGTGAGAGTTGGAGCGTAGTTTCTTAAGCCGGGATTCGGTTCAAAGTTAAAACCAGGATTGAGTTCAAACGCGACATTCCCAGATCTACAAAAAGTCAACTTATAGCTGACATGATTGCCAGGCGGTATTACACCTACATCGGCAAAGATACCACCCCACTTATCAGCCAAATTAGGATTAACAGCAATATATCCGTGATCATATATTTCCTTAACAGAGACCCAAAATTGTACATTGCCGCCTAATGGGCCGATCTCTGTGCCTTTGATATTCAATTCGGCAGCGGTTTCCTTAACACCATCGAAGTCCACATTATTAACAACGCCCTCAAAGAGACCGTATGGCCTACTAATATTAGCATCATAATATACAGACCTTGGTGGATCACATAATGCTGAACCAGTTATTGGGACATCAAAATTTGGAGTATCAGGATCATCTGAGGTTACTGTTAGAGTTGAGTTAAAATTGCCAGTATTTGATGGACAGAAATAAACCTCAAAAGAACAACTCTCACTTGGTGTAAGTGTCTTTTCACACAAAACTGTATTTGACAGTTGAAAATTCTCAGTGTCAGTTAATGCTATGTCTGAGACTGTAAGATCTGCATTACCTATATTAGAAATGGTAAACTGTTGAGATGTTGAGCAGGTATGAGCTGCTGTGTCTCCAAAGTCATAGGATGAAGGGGAAACTTCTAAATTGCCAGTTAAAAGTTCATTATCTATATAAGCAAAGAGTTCATAGCTACCGTTAGGATTTTCGTTTGTGAAATCTCCATTTGAAAAGAAAATAACAACAGAAAGGTTTTTACTTGCATCAACCAAATTATGGTATCCTTTAATGGCAGGAATGAGAAGTTGAATATTGCTACCATCATATTTTCTGCGAATAAATGATGTGCAGTAGCCATCAACACATTTTGCACCATTTTGTGCATAAACTACCTCGCTACCATCAGAAGATATTATATTTTGATATGGAGCACAATAAATCCCTTCTGCACAAGGATATTCTGGTGCATTGGTTATTTGTATAATTTCTGTTCCGTCAGTTTTGATTCTAAAAAGATTGTATCTATGCCCGGGATTTTGGCCAACGGAATCGCTACTTGATACAAAAAGTGAATAATTTCCATTATAGGTAGCTTGAGGTATAGACGGCCCATACCAGGCAATTTCAGAATCATTAGTTAGTTGTTTTAGATCCGAGCCGTCTGAATTCATTATATATAACTGCATGTAAATTGATGTTGGACCCCCTAATAAATTATCTTGTGTTGCTATTATAACTTTTGTGCCATCACCGCTAATCTTTGCATAAGTGCTAACAGGATAAGATTTTCCTTGGAGAATCATTTGTCTACCGGTTCCATCATTGTTAACAATATAAATGTCATTTCCCCAGAAATCACCTTTATTTGCTATGTAAACTATCTTTCCCCTATCCCAACAAATAGAGGGGTTTGATACGGCAAAAGTGGGATGAGATACCTGGACTAATCCTGTTCCATCAGTTTTCATAACATATATTTTAGTGTTACTAATTCCAGCCCCAGATCTGAAAACAAGGGTAGAATTGTCTCCGGAAACTTTTAGTTGACCACAATATGTTTCTTCAGAAAAGTTACTTACTTGTTCGATCTCACCTTCATATACAGAGATTCTAAAAATCTGCGAGTAAAGATTTGGATTATTCCCTGTTAAATCTTTTTTAGAAATAAAGTAAAGAGTCTTACCATCACCAGTTAATGTAGGATCACTCCAAGCATATTGTGATGGGGTATTAAAAAATGTAAGTTGCTTAATAAGAGCGAATCCACTTGATGCATAAAGTGTTATTGTTAAAATTGAGAATATGATAGCTATCTTTCTCATATAATCTTGCCCTCCTCTATTTAACCGACCTTATAAAATAAAGGCTAAAACTTCAAAAAGCGTTGGACTCACCCCCTATAATCCGAACCCAAAGTATATTGCTTACCTCTATTAATGGTGTTTGATTGTTTTCGTAGACTAACCTTCCCCCCTTTATTCTTATAGCACAATGCAATATTATCGTCAAGAAAATTATTACATCTGGAAATTGTGTTAGATAACAGGGTGCTATACGATGTTTTTGTGAGGAAAAAGAATATTGCTGGGGATAATATAAGAAGGCTAAGGATAAAGGCTGGACTTACACAGGAGGAACTTGCTCTAAAAAGTGGCCTTTCACAGGGTTACGTAAACCAGTTAGAGAGCGGTAAGAGAAAGTTTACCCAGAAATCCCTTGAGTTGATCGCTGATGCTCTAAATATCCCTATGATAGAGTTATTCAGGGAAGGAGAGACCCAGAAAGTTCCTGCAGTTGCTGAGAAGACTGAAAGATATAGAAAAAGGCGTCCTGACAAGAAGGAGTTTTTGACTTTGCTAAAGGAACTGCCTGAACACATTGTGGATCACTACTTTATTCTATTGAGGTTGGAGAAAGAAATATGGAAAAAGAAGCTCTAAAGTCAAACGCCTCTCAGGACCTTCAGCTTATCAAAAAAGCCCTTCGGCTGCTGAACAGAGCCTTCTCAAAGGTATAGTTTTAAGAAAACCCAAATTACATCTTCATTGTTGAGGAATTATACATGAGCTATAATAAAACATTGATGATAATACGTGGAGGTCATTTATGGGAAAACTTACAATAGACATATCAGATGAGCTTTTAAAACTATTCCCTTCGAAAAAAGAGGCAAAGTCTGAGGTTAAGCAGGCTATGGTTTTTGACCTTGTAAGGCGCGGTAAAATATCCAAAGGAAAAGCTGCCGAGTTGCTCGGTATAAGCCTCTGGGATTTACCGGAACTTCTTACCCAATATGATATACCATGGTTTGATTATTCTCCCGCTGATTTAAAACATGACCTTGATACCTTGAAAGAATTAGAAAATAAAGGCAAGTAGTTGAGAATTGTCTGTGACTCAAGCACTATCATTGCTCTTGAGAGAATCAATCACCTATGGCTATTAGGAACCCTCGCAGAAGAAATCCTTATCCCTCCTGCTGTAAATAAAGAAATAAAGACCAAAAAAGTTATCAATCTTCCAGAGTGCTTCAGAATCAAAGAGGCAAAGAACAAACTTTACATAAGACAACACAAGAAGAATCTACATATTGGTGAAGTTGAAGCAGTCGCCCTTGCCAGAGAAGTAAAGGCTGACTTTGTAATTTTAGATGACAAAAAAGCAAGGAGACTTGCAGAAAAAGAAGGGCTAAAAGTATCTGGTCTCCTCGCCTTGTTAATATTAGCCAAAGAAAAAGGAATAATAAAAAGAGTAAAGCCGATTGTTGATGAATTGCAAAGTCATGGCTTCTTTGTTAGGAAAGACCTGTATATTGAAATCCTGAAACTTTCGGGTGAGAGATAATTTCTTTCACTGCTTGAACATAAGGGATCCCTACTTCATCTTCAGAATCTCCAGCTTATCAAAGAAGCCCTTAGGCTTCTAAATAGGGCATTTTCAAAGGTATAGATTTCAGAAAACACCTTTTATATCTTCTTTGTCGAAGAATCTTTAATGAGGTATAATATTGATGATGGGAGGCTTAAAAATGCCAAAAGGAACTGAATTGGGAAAAATCGAAAAAGAATTAGAGAAGCTTTCGCCTCAGGAACAGTTGAAATTAGTAGAGAGGCTTGCTCATCAACTGCGAAAGAAGGGTATTGCTATGAAAAAACAGCTCGACTGGAATAATCTCTATGGACTTGGAAAGGGTCTCTGGAAGAGCGAAGATGCTCAAGAGTATGTTGATCGTTTAAGACAAGAGCGGGTATGACCCTATTTGAAGAACTTGCCCAAGTCAATACTATCTTTATTGATACCGCACCGGTTATTTATTACATAGAAGCCCATCCAAAGTTTGGTCCTCTCGTAAAAGACGTTGTCACCGCATTTCAGTCAGGTAATCTGAATGCCTTTTCCACTGTCATAACCCTTACTGAAGTTCTGCCTAAGCCAATCGAGGCTGGTGATGAGAAGCTGGCAAGAAAATTTGCCGAATTTCTCAAATATGGGAAAAATATTAGTCTCTGCAGGGATAGCTGAAAGAGCCGGTAGATTGAGAGGACAATATGTGGATCTCAGAACCGTTGATGCCATTCAGCTTTCAGCAGCTATTGACATTGGAGCAGATGCGTTTCTTACTAACGACAAGAAACTCAAAAAGATAAAGGAAATAAAGATTTTAGTTTTAAAAGATTTCATATAAGACCTTCATAAGGTTCGCCACATCCCCTTTTCTTCCTCACCCCAAAACCTTCAGCTCATCAAAAAAGCCCTTCGGCTTTTAAATAGAGCATTTTCAAAGGTATAATATTTGCCTTAATAACATTACTGGCAAGCCTAAAAATCTTCCTCTCTATCGTCAGATAGCTACTCAAACTGTCTCATAACAATATACCTTTCTCGCCGTGCTCTCGTTTGCCTCGGCTCTTCACACTAAGGATTCACTTCTACTACCGTCTTCCAGTATTTATTTGACAGTCATAAATAAAATACAATTTAATGTAACTAAAATTAAAATTTAATTACATTGGAGTGATACTGGAATTACAAAACTTTAATCCCTAGAGCAATTTTTTGTAAACAAACTCCTACTTACTAAATTCTTTAGAATTTCGATATCTCGTTTGCATGCTATAATACGAGACAAAATATCCTTGTACCATGCAGGGGGTTAGAAGCTTATGGAAGAAAAGAAATTTTATCCAACCAAAAGGTATATCGAGTTTCAACAAAATGCAATCTCAAATTTAGAAAAATTCTGGGAGAAAGAGGCTGAGAGAATTCCTTGGTTTAAACGATGGGATAAGGTTCTTCATTGGCAGGAACCTTATGCAAAGTGGTTTGTAGGAGGTTTGCTGAATGCCTCTTATGGATGTTTGGATGCACACCTACATTCATGGCGTAAAAATAAAGTGGCAATATACTGGGAAGATGAGGAAGGGAATACAAAATCCTTCAGTTACACCCAACTCCATAGGGAGGTTAATAGATTTGCCTCTATTTTGAAAAATGTAGGAGTTAAAAGAGGCGATATCGTAGTTTTGTACCTCCCTATGATTCCAGAGCTTGTGATCTCAATGCTTGCTACTGTACGGATTGGGGCTATCCATACTGTTGTCTTCTCTGGATTTAGTAGTAAAGCCTTAGCTGATAGGATTAACGATACTGGTGCTAAGGTACTGATAACAGCAGATTACGGTATAAGAAGAGGAAAGTTTGTACCTCTTAAGGAAATCGTTGATGATACCTTGAAGCTCACCCCTACAGTCGAAAAAGTTATTTTAATAAAGAGAACAGAAAAGGAAGTAAATATCGAGAAGGGCCGAGATTTACTTTATCATGAACTGATAAAAGGTGCTGAAAAATATATAGAACCTGAACCTGTTGAAGCCACACATCCATTATATATTCTTTACACTTCAGGAACGACAGGGAAACCTAAAGGGATTGTCCATTCTACAGGGGGATATTTAGTTTATAACTATGCCACGTATAAATGGGTTTTCGACATATCAGATGATTCTATTTATTGGTGTACTGCAGATGTTGGCTGGGTTACAGGCCACTCAGAAATAGTATATGCACCTTTACTCCATGGAGCAACAATAGTTGTGTATGAAGGTTCACCGGATTATCCTTACCTGGATAAGTGGTGGGAAATCATAGAGAAGTATGGGGTAACGATTTTTTATACTTCACCAACAGCATTGAGGATGTTCATACGCTATGGAGAAGAGTGGATAAAAAAACATGATTTAACCAGTCTGAAGATCCTCGGGACTGTTGGCGAGGCTATCAATCCTGAGGTATGGGAATGGTATTACAAAAATATCGGGAATGAGAAATGCCCTATTGTCGATACATGGTGGCAGACAGAAACAGGTGGGATAATGATATCCCCAGCCCCGGGAATAGAGCTCGTGCCCCTTAAGCCTGGATCTGCAACCCTGCCTTTACCCGGGATTGATGCGGAGGTAGTAGATGATTCCGGTAATTCTGTAGGTTCTGAAATAAAAGGTTATTTAGTAATAAAAAAACCCTGGCCAGGCATGTTAATGGATATTTATAAAGACCCTGCACGTTACAAAGAAACATACTGGTCGAGATTCAAGGGGATGTATTATACAGCCGATTATGCAATGAAAGATGAGGAAGGATATTTCTGGCTTCTTGGGAGAGCAGATGAGATCTTAAAAGTGGCAGGGCACAGAATTGGCACAGCTGAAATAGAGAGTGCTGTTGTTGCAACCCCTTTTGCTGCTGAGGCTGCTGCTGTTGGTGCGCCTGATCCTGTAAAAGGGGAGGCCATCACTCTTTTTGTGATACTCAAAGAAGGATATAAGCCTGAAGAAAAGATTAAAGAAAAGATAATCGATAGTATTAGGATAGAGATAGGCCCAATTGCAACCCCGAAGGAAATCTATTTTGTTGCAAAGCTTCCAAAAACGAGGTCAGGGAAGATCATGAGGAGGATATTAAAAGCAATTATTCAGGATAAGCCCATAGGAGATATCACAACTTTAGAAGATGAAGCCTCTGTAGAAGAAATAAAATTTGCCTATGAAGAATTCAAAAGGCTGTTAAAGGGATAAATAAAGAATTCGCTCAAATACTACGGCTCATTACATTTGGATCTCTTTACAACAGGCATAATTCCTCTGAATATCTCCTGAATAATTCAAGTCCCTTCTTATGCTCCTCTGTAAAGTTATAAGATATCTTCTTCCAGTAAGAGATGAGTTCACTCTCAGTTATATTCAATGAATTCCTGCTGAGAAGCAGGGGTCTCAAAGCCCGTGCTATTTCATCTAAATTTTTCATAGCATGTCTTTTGGCCTTATTAAGATTATGAATGAATCCTTCTAAGAGCTCAGCCTTTTCTTTGCAGCGGTCTTTTCTTACAATCCATAATGCAAATACAAAAGGTAGGCCTGTGTTTATGTACCATAACTCTCCGAGGTCATAGATATAAACAGATGGCGAGTAACGAGTAACGACTAACGGGTCTTTATCTTTACTTTCAACTTGTGACTTTTGACTTGTGACTGTTTTTGCCGCCTTCAAAGCATCATCGCCGATAGAAAGATAAGCTTCCGTTTTTTTAAATATTGAATTCAATGATTCAGCTGTTGGTTTCAAAGCACAATCAATCTTATGAAATTTTTTCAGAATAATAGCAAGGAGAGCAACAGATGTCTCGGACTGCGATGACACATAAATAGTTTCCCCTTCCAATTTCTCTATCGGTCTTTTGCTCAACAGAAATATGCTACCTACAGGACCTTTTGAGCTTAATGAGTGACCCTCAATAAGGATATATTTATTCTCGTACCTGAGATATTCAATAGACGATGATGGGCTTATATCTATCTTACCTTCTCTTAAAAGCCTGTTAACAGTGGAAGGAACACCCTCGATGAATTCGTATTTAGAACAATCGCATTCTCTCTCCAGCATATAAAATATAGGAAAGAGATTTGAAAAAGGAATCTTCCCGATTTTAAGGAGAGACTTTTTCCTTTTATTACCGGTCAAATATTTCTACCTTCCTTCAATCTTTCATAGTCTTTTGTGGAAACAGAATATAGTCTATAAGAAGTGTCTGATTCGTTTCAATAATCCTTCTGCATCATCGAGAATTATTTGACAACAGTATAACCTTCTGCAAAAATATCTACTATGATTGAGTATCTTGAAGAAAAAGTATTAAGGGGTGGCCACATATCTAAAGAAGAGGCCTTCTATATTTCTGAAATCTCCGGGACTGAACTCTTTGAACTCTTTGCATCCGCAAATAGAATAAGAAACCATTTCAGAGGGAATACTGTTGGTCTTTGTTCCATAATCAATGCTAAATCTGGTGCGTGCATAGAGGATTGCTCTTTCTGCGCTCAGTCATCCAAAAGCAAAGCCAATATAGAAGTCTATCCTCTTCTTGAAAAAGAAATAATTATTCAGAAGGCAAGGGAGGCAAAAAATTTAGGTACAGAAAGGTTCTCCATTGTAACCAGTGGTAGAAGGATTTCAGAAATAAACTTGTTAGAGATTGCGGATGTAATCTCTGAAATCAGGAAAATAGGACTTATTCCATGTGCAAGCGTTGGTATGCTCGGAGAAAAAGAATTTTCTATGCTCAAATCAGCCGGGCTTGACCGTTACCACCATAATCTTGAAACCTCTGAAGGATTTTTCCCAGAGATATGTAGCACCCATAGCTATACTGACAAACTCAAGACTATAGAGACAGCAAAATCTGTTGGGTTTTCCTTATGTTCCGGTGGGATATTTGGTATGGGAGAAACATGGGAGGACAGGATTGATATGGCCTTTCTACTTAGAGAACTCGATGTTGATTCTGTTCCGATAAATTTCCTCATTCCAATTAAAGGGACGCCTCTTGGTAACAGAGAGCCGCTTCATCCTTTTGAGGCTTTAAAGATTATCAGTCTCTATAGATATGTCCTTCCCTCAAAAGGGATAAGGATCTGTGGAGGAAGAATGCAGATACTCGGTGAGTTCAACTCAATGGTCTTTCTTGCTGGGGCTGATAGCCTGCTCATCGGCAATTATCTGACTACACTGGGAAGGAACTATAAAGATGACTTCAAACTAATCGAAACATATGGACTAATTCCGCACTCCTATAATCCCTCCCCATTGATGGGAGAGGATTAAGGAGGGAGAACAATTATGTGGTCTTGTTGCCGCAGGATGATGCATTATGAAATTATGAAAAATGATGGTAAAGGAGACACCTGAATGGAAGATAAATCGGACATCTATGATGTGGTCATAATAGGTGGGGGGCCAGCAGGGCTTACTGCAGCGCTTTATGCATCGAGATCAAAACTCAAGACATTAGTACTCGATAAGTCACCAACAGCCGGTGCACTCGCATACTCAAACAAAATAGAGAACTATCCAGGGCTTAACGAACCCGTTTCAGGTAAAGAACTACTTGATACCATGAGAAGACAGGCAGTAGGATTTGGAGCTGAATATAAGGAGACGCAGGTCGTTGGTATAAATCTTACAGGAGATGTAAAAGAAGTGATCACCATGGACAGTACATACAGCGGGAAAACCATAATCATAGCTACAGGCTCTATGGGAAGAAAACCAAGCATAAAGGGTGAGAGCGAATTTCTTGGAAAGGGAGTCAGTTACTGTGCTATATGTGATGCAGCTTTCTTTAAAGGAAAAACAGTCTGTATTATTGGAAATTCAGAAGAGGCTATTAAAGAGGCTGGTGTTCTTGAGAGGTTCGCAGAGACAGTATATCTTATCTCACCTACACAGAAACTTAAAGTGGATGATCATCCTGTCCTTAATATTCCAAATATCAAAGTGCTTTTAGGTTATACAGTCTCTGCTATTGAAGGTAAAGATGTTGTTGAAAGAATAAAGATGCACGATTGTGACCAAAAGAAAGTTCAATTAGAACTATCCGGAGTTTTTGTCTATCTCCATGGTAACAAACCAATAACAAATTTTATAACAGGTCCCATCGAGACAGGGGAAGATGGATGCATACAGGTAAACTGCATGATGGAGACATCAATACCAGGTGTTTTTGCTGCTGGAGATGTCACCTGCACAGATATAAGGCAGGTTGTCGTAGCCACATCACAAGGCTGCATCGCTGCCCTCGCAGCAGAGAAATATTTGTACAAAAGAACGAGATACAGGACCGACTGGGCCAAGTAACTTAATCTATATCATCAAAAAATCAGGAGGATATAGTATCTTCGTTCATTCTCGGGCTTACGCCCTCCGAGGTAAATTC
>CAZXCW010000088.1:0-11305 GCA_964639385.1 uncultured Nitrospiraceae bacterium | reverse complement strand
TCTGGAAGACCAGTGGGTAAGATAACTAAGATAGCCTGATCCTGTTGAAAGTTGATGTTGTTTCTCAAGGGGAGGTGCCTTCGAAGGCACCTCCCATATTAAAAAAGGAACCCATGGTGGGTTCGATTCCACTACCCCTCCTCCGCTTCATACTTTCTCATAATTATTAGCAACTCTTGAATGTGCTAACCTCCGATACATTTGGCCGTGCAGAAAAAGAACTTAAAGAGTGAGTTGTATCTTGCATGGTCCCAAGGGGGAAAGGCATGTAATTCAGAAGGAGAAATATGTCTTGGACCTTGGCGCAGATGGGGTTGTTACGCTGGGGAATGGGAACAATGACGCCAACATGTTCAGGGCAGCGAAATTAGGTATTTGCATTTGTCTTAAGGAGGGATGCTCAGTTAAAGCCCTTACCGCATCAAAGATTTTTGTCTTGTCACCGACCGATGCAATTGATTTTCTGCTTTATCCAAAGAGGCTTATTGCTACTCTCAGAATATAACAATAAAAGTCATTTGCACAAGCCACAAAAGATTTTCCTTAGAATTTTATCGTCAATTTTCCTAATAAGTTGTTCTTCATATTCATCCGTCGGGTCTCTTTCTTCTGCGTAAGCAAGAGTTCCAACTTCAATCTCCTTGGTTTCAACAATAGTGCCATCTACCTCATTGATTTTGTATCGAAGACCTTTGTTCCTTTCGAGCCATCGGCTACACTCATCATGCGTACCAATGTATAAAAGAATAAGCTGCTTTCCTTCCTGAAGGCATATAAGCCGATACCCATCACCTAAATCATACTTTTTGCAGCGTTTAATTCTCAACTCTCCGCGTTTCGTCAGCTTGCCCACTTCAAAGAGTTCGTTTCTACCTCTGGCCACTATCTTCTTTATTAGCCTATCAGCCTTTTTTGCTATTGTAAGTGACTTACCCCCCTGCCTGCGAAGTGCTTCAATTTCCTCAACAAATTTTTGGGTATAGTGAACATTGAGAATCATTATTTAACCTCTATTATCTATATTACATAGAATTTATGTATAATTAAAATAGATAATTTCTATATACAATAGACTTCGTTGTAATGATATGATGCTTGAAAATTGTTTATTTTTAATTACTCACGTATTCGAAGGTTATCTTGAAAAACCTTTTATGCATGATTTCAAGGCAAGAATTGCCGTATCTATTTCCTCTTGAGTATTAAAGTATGATAGTGAGAACCTGACAGTCCCTTTGGGAAAGGTGCCCAATGTCTTATGGGCTTCTGGGGCACAATGCAAACCCGGTCTTGTACAGATACCCCATTCAGTATCGAGATAGTGGGAAACCTCTGAAGACATGACCCCTTTTATATTGAATGAAACTATTCCAACCCTGTCAACATAAGGTGCATAAACCTCAATTTCTTCGATTTCCAAGAGTCTTTCAAGCAAATACTGAACGAGTTGATGCTCATGTTGAATGATCTTCTCAAGCCCAGTATGCAGGATGAATCGTATCCCTTCTGCTAAACCTGCATATCCTGGCGTATTCAAGGTACCTGCCTCAAACTTATCAGGTGGGAAATCAGGATGGATCGTTTTCTCTGAAAGACTACCAGTACCTCCGCGCATGAATGGAGCTACTTCATACGGGTTTTTAATGATGAGAGCACCAGTGCCTTGCGGCCCTAAGAGGTGTTTATGTCCTGTGATTGCCAAGAGATCAAAAGGGGTCTTTTCTAAATCTATCTCGGTCGAACCTGCTCCTTGAGCACCATCAACAAGCATTTTCACTCCGGCTGCCTGTGTAACTTTATAGATATCTTCGAGATGCAGTTTTGTACCGGTAACGTTTGAAGCAGAGGTAACTGCGATGAGTTTTGTTTTATCTGAGATTGCTGCCCCTATCTGTTGCGGCTGAACTACTCCATTTTCATCAGCTTTAAGGATCTTTAGATCTATTGCCCTTTTGTCTTTTAAGTGATTCAGGGGTCTTAAAACAGAATTATGTTCCATCGATGTAGTGATGACCTCATCCCCCTCATTTAATGTCCCATAAATTGCTATATTCAAAGCCTCAGTAGCGTTTTTCGTGAGTACAATGTTTTCTGTATTAGAAAAATGGAAAAGTTCACCGATTATCTCACGTGTCCTATAAATTAGCTCTGCAGCTTTTATGGATAAAGAATGAGCCGACCTGCCAGGGTTGGCGTTCGCGTTTTTTAAGCAATCACATATTGCCTTCATTACAGAACCAGGTTTTGGTCTAGAAGTAGCCGCATTATCAAAATATATAAGTTTTTTGTCCATGATAGATTCTTATCAATACATTGCCATCGGAAAAGGTGGGAGAATCCTTTTAAATGCTAATGACCTTAGAGGATTTCAGCATAGTTTCTGAAATGTCGTACATATTGGATATCTTACCTACACCAAGTTGCTCTTTTAAATTGAAGTAGTTTAAACAGGTTCCGCAGATAAGGATCTCTATACCCTTTTCTTCAAGCTCTTTTAGATAAAAGAGAGTTTCAGCACCTTTTACCGTCAATTTAACCCCGCTATTCATAAAGCAGATTGTTCTCGGTTGAACAGAAAGATCCTTAATAGTTGCAATGAATGCCTTGATAAGATTATTGCCAAGCTCATCACTGCCATGTCCAATGCGGTCTTTATTGATGAAGATCGTTGTCCCGACTCCCGTTGGTTGAGGAGCACAGACATAAGTTTCCTGAGGAATCTCTGCTTGTATTTTAGCCTCTGACTTTCTCGTGTGTATATAAAACTCACCTGACTTCTCCTCTGTCCTGTCAATCTCAATTCCATTATGAGTAAGAAATCTCATGACATTGTCCCGTGATTCTTGACTACTGACTATCACCTGCAAGGGTTCTCCACTGTACTGTTCTAAAGCCTCCTTGGTTTTAATAACCGGTTGCGGACACGGTAATCCCCGTGCATCAACTACTATAGCCATTATGCTCCTCCTCCTATTGACCTATTTCCTGCTGCTACTCACTTTATGTCTGTGCTATAAAGTAGCATTTCAAACAAAACGGAATTTTTTCCTCTTTTCCCTCTCTTCATCCCTTTCCCAGCGATGAATGCGATCAAATTCAACATTATTCTTCTTTAAAATATTAACTACCCCATTCTTTTCCTCCCACAAAACCTTTAAGCAAAAACCACAATCTGAACTAAATTCCCTTGGTACCGGTATTGTTTCAAATGGAATTCCACCTTTTTCGAGCACCTTTTTAGCCTTGAGGGAAAAATGTGTGGTATGAAAAGTTATAATCGCATATACTACCATTCATTTTTCATTCTTTTTTTCAAATTATTCACTCAACGGATTTGTATAACACCAACTGGCTCACGAACAACCTCTCCCACTACAACTACAGCAGGTACTTCTTTCTCTAAAAGTTTTAGTGTCAATTCATCACACCTGTTCTCAGGAACGGATATCAAAAGTCCTCCCGAAGTTTGAGCATCACCCAAAAGGTCTACGATAAGAGGATCTATTGTTGAGGCAATATCCAAGTGATGAGAACAAAATTTCTGATTAAGGTGGCTCCCTACTGGCACCATTCCCATTGAGGCATAAGTCAGTGCCTCAGGGATGATAGGAACTTTATCAGCATAGAGGCGTATTCCCACCTTACTTGCCTTTGCTACTTCCAATGAATGTCCTAAAAGTCCAAATCCAGTAATGTCGGTGCAGGCATTCACTCCAATCTCTGTCATGACCTCAGCAGCAGCCTTGTTTAAGGTAGCCATTAATTCAGTAATCATGGTTGTTGTTTTTTCATCGAGCATTCTTCCTTTAAGGGCTGTCGCAAGGATACCTGTACCAAGAGGTTTGGTCAAAACAAGGAGATCTCCTGGTCTGGCCCCAGCATTGCTCAAAACCTGCTCAGGATGAACAATGCCTGTTACGGATAATCCGTACTTTAATTCCGGATCCTCTACGCTATGTCCACCCACCATCACAGCTCCCGCCTTATGGATGATATCCAGGCCTCCCTCAAGAATAGCGCGTAAAACCGGCTTATCCATTTCCTTCACAGGGAAACAGACGATATTCATTGCCGTAAGTGGCTTCCCGCCCATTGCATAGACATCACTGAAGGAGTTAGCAGCAGCAATGCGTCCAAAATCATAGGGATCATTTACGATAGGGGTAAAGAAATCCAGAGTCTGAATGAGTGCTATCTCAGGGCTAAGGCGATAAACACCTGCATCATCTGATGTTTCAATCCCAATCAGAAGATTTGGATCACTCTGCAATGGAAGACCGCTTAACACCTCTGTTAAGTCACCCGGACTTATCTTCGAAGCTCACCCCGCTGCCCGAGCCTTTTCTGCTAACTTTGGAATGTCACTGTTCACACAATTCACCTTAAACGATAATTAATTATAGCCTCTGTAGGAGGTTTAGTTTATTGTTTCATCCTTCAACTGTTCTCTTGCCACAAAAATGTATCCTGTAATTTCCTACCTCAAACAACTTACGGTAATAAATAATCTCTTCCTCTTAAGTCTTTGTTGAGGACAACCGATACGGTCCATAAATGGACTTCAATACAACCTCTACCTTTGATCCCACTTCCGGCATCCTGTCCCAGTTAACTTTGTAATAATTGACGGTGGTTTTGAGAGGAAGAACGTTATCCGTGATAATTCCACCATTACAGTCAGATGGACATACAATACATCCAGAACCGAAACTGATCGCTTCTGCCGTACCATGATAAACCCAATGTGGAGTATAAGGTTTTATAACTTCATGATTTTCAACAATAATTTTTTCATCAATCAGATCTTCCAGGGCCGCCTCAACGATCACTGAACCTTTCTTAAACCTTACTGTTACGATAATTGGATCTCCTTGCAAATAATCATCAGTCGTTGTCGTTGATTTCAAACCAGTACGCTTCGCTACGTCTTCCATAGGGATCTGCCTTCTTGATCTTACACCTATTTCTTGTAAAGCCTTATTAATGTCTGTTCTTGAAACATCTGTAGTAAATACGAAGAATGCTTCCATTTTGCCGCCTTTCGCTCCAAAGAATGCCTGGAAACGGCGCCCCCAATCAGCAACAGCAGGTTTTGAACTATCTTTAGTAACCGTTGCAGAGATCAGTAATGCTTTGTTTTCCTTATCAATGATCATCCTGTCACTTTTACCCTTTACGATCCTGACATTCTTGCTTTTCTCTGCAACTGCAAAAGCCTCAGTCCCTATAACAGAACTCAATCCAAGAACTCCAAGACCTATTACCTTGAGGAAATCAGAGCGGCTTATTCCTTTTTGTGAACTTTTTGTATTTTGATCAGCAGATTTTCCCCCTAAAAGTACAGAATATGGATCAGAACAACAAGAACACCCTGATTTCTTTTCTCTCTTTTTTCCCATAGTATCCTCCTTTTCGGGCCAGGCAGCCCATATAGTATTTTTTCTTCATAATACTACTCATTTTATTTCATTCATAACTTTGTTCCTAAAGCTCTTCTAATTTTTGGTTTATCCTCCTAATAAAAATAGGTCTGGTTTTAAAACAAGCAATATCAATCTGATAATAAAACCAGTAGACATTATTATGAGTATCTGTTTGAACGGAACTCTGATAAGGGCACCGATGGTAGCTGGGATAGAAACTGCAACAAGGGGAGTTGCAAAGAGAAATGCTAACAGACTATTTATGACTCGCCCTCTTGAGATAACTGTATTTGGCCAGGTCATCTTTTTCTTAAGCAAAGGCAAAACATCACCGATGAAAAAGATGCCTATTCCGAAAGAGATGATGCCCATTAAAAGGATGCTTATGTAGCTCAGGATTATACCTTTCTTAATTCCCAAGGCAGACACCACTGATGTAACGAGTATGGGTTTAGAAAAAGGAACCCGGTAGTTCTGAATAAGATATGAGGCCAAAAGTGCTGGAAAAACCTTTTCTACCTTTTTCATAGACTTAAAATATTCAGTAAACAATTCAAGATTACCCTTCCCCAGATTATTCTTCATAAATAGCACATGGAACTCTGCAGTATAGTAATAAGAATCAAGCATATAGAAATAATGGCGAACAATAAAGGTTGCTACAACAGCAATTACAATGAGAATACTCAAGGCAATAATTTTTTTTATTATAATGGTATTCCTTTCTAATTTCATTTGATCAAGGCCTTCCATAACAATCTAAGCTGCTCTAAATGCCTCTACTGTACCTCACTTTTATATAGTCTACTCATGAGAATATTTTTTTCTGACTGTTGTTTGGCTTCCCTTTTTAATTAAAGTGTTATAGCCTGATCGATACCCACCTCGCCTAAGGCTTTATATAAATCTGGGAAACAACCCATGACTGCTCCATCTACGAGATCGTCTGCAATCTTGCGCTCAATTGCGCAACGGTCACATGCCATGAGAAGCATACCTTTATCCTTGGCAATATTAGATAGCCGCTCACCGACATCATTCCCTCTTACGAGAAGAAACGTGTTATCCAAGAAAAAAAACATCCCAACAACATCTGCTCCGTGTTTCCCTTGTTCAAGCTGTGGAACAATCATGTTACTCAGTATATAGTGCGCATTATTTGTTGAAAAGATATAAGCTACTTTCAATGAGACCTCCTTTTAAATTAGCGGTGTTTACCGGTTATTTTGAGTTTTCAGAGACTTGCTCTTTCTAAGCAAACTACTTTCTCGGTATCCCGTTCCCGACTTATTCTTATAAATCATTTTCTTATAAATCATTGTAGAGGGGCAGCGGGAATCGGATCCCCCCATGGCTCCTTAAAGGAAGGCAAAATAGCTGAAAGAGTCAACTTGCCGGTCAAGCATCGTTTTGCCCTTTATACCATGTTACTGGTTTTGCAGATCAGCTGGGGCGCCAGCCCCGTACCCCTCTCATTAAACATTACTTAACTTTCTCGACTGGATAGTCAGCCTCCATCCACGCCTTTATTCCACCGGGATAACGATAAACATTCTTATAGCCGAGCTTGACTGCCCACATAGCTCCATTATGGCTACGTCCACATTTGGTAAAACCACAGTAGATTACAATAAGTCGGCCTTTATTCGTCCCAAGCAGTTTCTCATATGCAGTTTTCGTTTTTTCATCAAGACTTTTAACTTCCGGGATGGGGAATTCAAACTGTACTGCGCCTGGGACGTGTTGCTTCTTATAGCTGGCCTCATAGGGCATCGTATCAACAATAAGCATATCCTTTTTTTGATCAATCCATCCTTTGAGTTCTTCTGTGGAAACAATTTTATATCCGCCTCTCTCTACTTCCCTCGCGAAATTGACTGCAATCTTCTCTGTTTCGATTTCTTTACAACCCCACCAAGCAGCAAAACCATTATTGAATAAACCAAACACAAAAATCGCACACACCAACCAGATCAAACCTATCTTTTTGTACATCTTAAGTAACCTCCATTCATCTGTTTTTATTTTGGCTTATAAAAAATAAACCGGGTTTCTTCCCGGAACGTATCTTATGTGAAACATACAAGTAAATTACTGCAGCAATCATCATGAGGTCACGATAAAAGGCATTCCAAAGGCTCGCATGGCTTTTCAATTCATCCGGGGAGAAGCAGCCGCAATCAATATCCAGATGCCTCAATATACCGTACCAGAGGACAAAAACAAACATCGTTAATAACCCGAAGATTACACCCAGGCTTCCTCTTACAGCAAAGACCAACCCAAGACCTGCTAAAACCTCTAAAACTGGTAAACCGATAGCCACTGGGGATAATAAACTGTCGGGTATAAGGTCATATTGAGAGATAACCTTTGCAAAGGCTTTAGGATCCAATAGTTTTACTACACCAGCAGAGAGAAAAATAGAGCCTATCGAGAACCTAACAAGATAGTTAAGCCAAGGTGAAAGTAGTATTTTTTTTAGTCGCAACTTATACTCCGGAAATATTAATATTATTTAAAACTAATATAAATAATGCCTATTAATCAAATAGTTATTATCAATAGGAAAAAGATAATTAATAGATTTTTTCTTTCACTGGACGGATATCTTGCGCCCATGTCACTTCTGGCTGGTCAAACTAACTAAGAGGCTATTTTCGGATCGTGTCGAATTAATTGTCTGCTTATTATCTCCTGAGTCTGTCTTTTTAATGGTGAGTAATTTCCACCTTGCAATTTATGAATCAAATCATCAATATCATAGATGTTTTTTTGAAAGACTGTAACCACTTGCCCTATTTCCTCAATAGTATGTGCATCACTGCCACCAATTTCCTTTATGCCATTCCCATGCTTAAAATTTTTCATTTGTCAAATAGATTATGGTAATGTAAAAAGCTCAATGCATAGTAAATATCTATCGGTAGAATTAATATCTTCAATATGGTATATAACAATATGCGTTGTATCTTAATAATTTTGGATGGCATTGGTGACAGAGGGCAAGAGTGTTTCGAGGGGAAAACACCCCTCCATACAGCGTACACGCCTAATCTGGATTATCTCGCATCCATAGGCATGAATGGTTTATATCACAGTACTTATCAGGGAATTCCTATGTCGAGTGAGACAGCGCATTTTCTCATATTTGGCTACAATTTAGAAGATTTCCCTGGAAGAGGCTATATTGAGGCAAGAGGAAAGGGTATAAATGTCAAGGATAACGAGGTTGCAATCCTTTGTCATATATGCTGTACAGAACACAGGAACAACCATCTTATTTTGACATGGGGACGGCCAGAAATTTCTCAAGAGGAAGCCCATATGCTCATGAATGAAATACAATCTTTTGAAGCAAATTCAGTAAAAATTCACCTCATATCGTCGCAGGGAATCGATGGATTTCTCATCCTGAGTGGAGCGGTAAGCAAGCATATAACCGATTCGGACCCCATCTATGAAGGGAAGGCCCTTATGGAAATCTTGCCTCTTAGCCAGAAAAAAATAGACAACTCATCGAGAAAAACTACTTCAGCTTTGAATCAATATATTGTCTGGTGCCATCGGACACTTTCCAGCCATCATATCAATAAATCACGAATGGCATCGAGCTTACTGCCTGTGAATGCTCTCGTTACTCAGAGACCAGGCAAAAAGAGACAACTTATTCCTTTCAAAGAAAAATGGGGACTTCGTGGTTTATCAATATCTTCAGGCCCAATTTACTGGGGGATCTGCAGTGAATTAGGCATGGATGTAATGAATGTAAAAGATACTGGCAATACCGAGGAAGATTTAAAACATCGTCTAAGGTTAGCAAAAGACGCACATGATTATGACTTTATCCATGTCCATACGAAAATGTCCGATGAGGCAGGTCATACAAAAAATCCCTGGCATAAGAAAGAGGTTATCGAGGCCATAGACCGTGCCATGTCCGTTGCTGTCAACGAGATTATAACAGACAAAGAAGTCTTATTGGTCGTTACAGCAGATCATTCCACTGCGAGTTCTGGCACGATGATCCACACCGGTGAGACTGTGCCTCTTACGATGATAGGTAAATATGTGCGAAGAGACAAAGTGGGGGAATTTAATGAAATATCCTGTCCAAGAGGAGGCTTAGGAGTTGTAAGGGGAAAAGAATTAATGTACTTAATACTCAATTTTCTTGATAAGGCTAAGATGCAGGGACTTATGGATACCCCAATTGATCAACCTTATTATCCTGGAAACTACAGACCGTTGACATTATGACGAAGATAAATAAACGTTTGCTTGAGATTTTAGCCAACAAGCCTGATCTTGTCACGGATTTTCCTGATTGGATGCTTCCTAACTCAACAATAAAGGAAATAAGGAAAAGTGAGAATACTGCTATTGCAGAAATTGCTGGCAGAGACAGTATAGCGGCAGCAATGCAAGCATGTGAAATGCGTCCGATTAAAGCAATCGTCCCAACTATAGCCTATACGGGCACTGAATATGGAAACTGGGAAATCCTCTTCGAGAATGTAAAGATCATGCATGACAAATTACAATCAAACAATATTAAGGTCTTTGACCCAATTATCATTGGCTCGCCAAAATTCTGGTGGACTTTCTGTGGAAGGTATGCGACATACCTTAATAAGCGATTTAATTTTTATTCTCATTGTGTTAGCTGCCATCTTTATTTCCATGCAATCCGGATTCCTATTGCAAAAAAACTACAGGTAAATCTTGTTATAGGAGGGGAAAGGGAATCACATGATGGCAAAATCAAGATTAATCAGATTAAAGTTGCCTTAGATGCCTATCAAGCCTTTTTAAATAAGTTTAATATCGAGCTTTTTCTTCCTCTTCGATATATAAAATCGGGCAAAGAGATAGAAACCATAATAGGTGATATATGGGATGAGGGTAGTCAACAGCTTGAATGTGTCCTGAGCAAAAATTATCAAGAGCCTGATGGCAGAGTTTTATTGGATGAAGAGTCCTTAAGGCAATTCTTTGATGAATTTGCACTCAAAAAAGCTGAAGATATTGTAAATGGTTATCTCTCGAATGAAAATCTTTAGCCTGCATTAATAATACGACAGGCTATATTTTCAGAGATAATCCATGAATAACTTAGGCTAAAGATAAAGACTATCCTGTAGAAGGTTTAAGAAATCCATCAAGTTCTTTATAGAGCGATTTGCCCTCATTTTCGTTCTCAGTAGAAAGTATTTCAATTGACAGGTGTTTTCCATGTAGAACAAGTGTATAGAGAATTTTCATATATCCTTCTTTAATAGCCACCGCTCTCTCGATCAGCTTTAAAAATGTATGGGTGAAGGTGATCTGCATATCACCTTCACCTTAGAGGAGGGTTAGCCTGTGTGACTTTTCCTATGGGATAATTTGCCTCTGTCTATGCCTTAATCCCACCGGGACTGGAAATTGATTTTCCAGTCCATTCAACGAATATTAAATAAAAGCTATAATTCAAATTGATAATTTCTATATAGGCATATCCGCTTCACTCAAGTAGAATCCATATTTAGTGGAGGAAGCCTATATGCTAATAGTCATATCTACTACAGCTTGTACCTACTTGAGTCAAGCGGATAGCCCTTTTTCTATATTTATTTAAAGATATATAGATTCTGCTCTAAGAACTCAATAGCAGATTTTTATAGTTAATTCCAATCGGTACAGCAGATCTTATCGCTATTATCTATTTGACTTATTCAGATTTTCTTTAATAAATTAAACCTATAGAAGTAATAAAAAAATCTTTAAAACTAATTTTCTCAGTTTAAGGGGGGGTTATGAAAAAAGTATTATGGGTTCTGTCAGTTGTATCTTGTTTTCTATTGTTTGCAGTTACTGATTTATTGGCAGCTGATTATACT
>CAZXCW010000087.1:0-11354 GCA_964639385.1 uncultured Nitrospiraceae bacterium | reverse complement strand
CGCTTACCTGGAAGATATATTGATCTCATCACAAACTACAATATAGCAAGCTGAACTCTTCAGTTCCAAAAATTGCTAAAAAGTTGTACATTATAACCAATAATCGGTAGTGAAATATCCTATCATTCAAGCTCTTATCAGGGGAGGTAATTTCATATGAATATCTTATTTAAGAATATCCCATGGCCTCAAAAAGACGCAAAACTCTTTATACCCGATGGCCCGCCCGAACACTTTTCTCGAATTGGGTGGGGAGATGCTTCCCATCAATATGTTCTCTATATGGCTGGTTACAAGAATGCAGCCGACGCCCTTATAGACCACGTGTTAGCATCAAAAAATGTGGAAAGACTTGATACATTTATATTTCCTATCCTGTTCTTGTATCGCCAATTTATTGAACTGGAGCTAAAATGGGTCTTTTTGGTTCACAGCGCTGCCGACATTCCAGAAAAGATAGAATTTATCAAGGCGAAGCACGATCTTTGTAAACTATGGTCACAAATAAAACCAGTACTACTGGAAGAGGCGACTCCCGAAGAACGGCAAGATGTCAATACAGTAGAGGACTATGTCATGCAGTTCGCTAAATTGGATAAATCTTCTTCTTCGTTTAGGTATCCCATAACGAGGGAGCTGAAGCTGCATCAAGTCCTAAATAATGAACAGCGAATAAATCTTCCAAATTTACGTCAACGGATGAACGAACTTTATCACTTTTTCAGTGGCGCAGATGGGAAACTCTCCAGCATAAGAGAGTGCAAACAGGACATGGAAAAGTATTTCGATGACGCAAGCGACAACTTTGGTTGGAGTGACATGTAAAAAGTAACACCTCCATTACTGCTAAGATGGTCAAACAAAGTTATATTTTGATTTACGATATATCCCTTAAAAATCTCACTCATTTTAGTAATATGAGATAGAAACGGCAGGGAATCCTTCTTAAAAATATGCCGTAGAATTTAACATTATTTAGAAGCTATTATCTTCAAGGATACAAGCGGAGGATCAGATGAAAAATATTTTTATTACGAAACGATTAGCACAGGCTTTGATATTAGTCTCATTACTTTTTAGTTGTACCGCAACCTATGTTAAAGGTAGTCGTATAGACGAAATGGCGGTAAAGAAAATTGAAGTCGGAAAGACTAATAGGAGTGATATATTAAAAATCTTTGGTGCACCTGACAGAATTATTGATACTGGGACAGTGGCAACTTCAAAAAGTGCAGTGGCAGGTGATATTAATGTAGCATCGAAACAAGAAGTAGCAGTAGGCAAAAATCAAGAAATCTACATTTATGAATACATAAAAAGGAAAACAACTGACTATTTTTTCGGGTCTGGTGATATCAGTAAAACCCAAGAGTACAAAAATAGCTTAATGATTTGGATTGATAAAAATACGGGGATTGTTCAAGATTATGGTTATAAGAAAGAAACTGAGTAATGTTTTGGTCATGTATAATGGACAACCCTGCGGCATGAGTATGGAAGCATAAATGAATAATGAACCAGAAGAAATAGCAGAAGCAAGGGGCTTGTTCAAAGAATTTGAAAACGAAACAAGCAGATTAGAAAAGGATTGTTTTGGTGCCGCCATAACAATATTGGATAATTTTTTAAAAGAACATCCTGAGTCTGAATTTGCACAAATAGCGAATAATTTAAAAGATACTTATACAAAACTACTCATAAAAAAACTTGGTTCAACTGCATTTTCAAATCTCGATGAATGGTGGATCACCTTAATCTGGATTTTAGATTATTCAAAGGAAATAGAAAAAATTACAGAGCGTGACCCTCAACTCAAAAGTATCTACGACAGTTTTATTCATCAGCAACCTTGGTTCAATGAATTGAAGGAAGCAGCAAAAAATTATAAGGAGGAAACACATGAATGAGATTATCGAATATATCACTGCTTTAGCATCTAACATTAAAGACTTGGATAAAAAAGTAAACGACTTGATAAAACAGGGCTATCAACCATATGGAAGCCCTTATGTTACCGAAGGGACAGAGTTTCTTGCCTGTCAAGCTATGGTAAGGCATAACATAGGTTGATACGTCTCTATTGACTACCTTGTGGCATTCGGTGAGCTTGTCATTATCAATATTTCACTCGCTAATCTTTACTTTTTCAGCCTTCTAAAAACTCTCTGCTTGTAGGTGTTAGGCGTACCTCATCACAAATGATTACGGTGAGGCTTCGACGGAGAAATCAACAATCTACTTTAAGACTGATTTTACGAGAATTTTATCTCCCTCAATTCTTTTATTCTTTCATAAAGCCTTCTGTCAGCAGTAACAAAAGAGCATCTTAACTTTTCAGCGGTTGATTAAGAAGAACTACAGCGGCACATAGTGAAAAATAAAAAAATCAATCCTCTGCAATTATCCTCAATACCTCTTCATCACTCAAATCATACCAGTTTCTAAATGCCTCGGCAACAGCATAAGGATAGCCCTCCCTAATATTTAAGCAGTAAAGGGCATCTATAAGAGGAGCGATTTTTCTGACAGTCCTGTAAGAACCTGTTGGGACTGCTATAACTATTTTTAAGGGATTATGTTTCTTTACATATTCAATGCCAGCAATCATTGTATACCCTGAGGCAAGGCCATCATCTACAAGGATTGCCGTTTTATTTTCTAAGAAAGGAAAAAGTTTCCCTTTTCTGAACAATTCATTACGCTTCTTTAGTGTCTCTTTAGTCTTTTCAATTTGAGAATTAATTACCCTCTCTGGAAGGTCGAGGTGGCGAAGAATCTCCTCGTTAAATACTACATATCCATCGAGATTTATTGCTCCAAAACCTGCTTCAGGATTCCAGGGTACCTGAATTTTTCGCACAATCAAAAGATCGAGTTGAAGAGAGAGAGCATCCCTTATCTCTTTCCCGACAGCTACACCTCCTGCTGGTATTGCAAGAACAATAGAGTTGGAATCCTTACAATCTGATAGAAAATCTGAAAGCCTCCTTCCCGCATCTGCCCTGTCCTGAAAAACAAATGTTTTGTTTCTCAGGTTTTTGTCTTCTATTATGTTAGCCATCATTACATATCTCAACGACCCCCCTTAACCCAAATAATGCATTTTGGGGGTTGATACCCCTTTACTAAAAGGGGATTAGGAAGATTACTATACCAGTAGATGCACATTTCCAATCCTCACATTCTTGATCCCTTCTTCTTGAGCTACTTTTAAACATCTTGTTGCGAGTGCCTTCGTTGTTAAAGGCATGTCCGGCATGTAGAAATGTGGATAAAAGGCGAGGAGACTGTAGGGTATGTCTGGATTTATGGATGCTACAAATCTTGAGATGTTCCTTATCTCATTCTCATCTACATAACGTGGCACAAGAAGGGTGCTTGCAATAAGAAGGGGAGGAACAGGTCTCACCTTGATTTTTTCTCCAGCTCTTGAGAAATTCTCTAAGGTTCTTTTATTCGTAATACCTGTCAGGGCTACATGGAGATTTTCATCCCATGTCTTCAGATCAAACTTTACACACCCACCGGAACTGAGAGAAAGGTCTATCATTCCATCGAGGAGCCGATTCTTTCAGGATCCTTTGGAGGTCTCTCAGGAAGTCCAAAGGCAGACCTGCTCTTCCTATGAGCCTCTATAGTAATCGTGAGGGCATCTTCTGGTTTCTCTCTTATACATTTAAGGCATACGCCGAGTTCTTTTGAGATGGAGTTTGAAATGGCATTGCAGATTTTGCACTGAGCCATTATTACTTTAGAAAGTCCATAACCTTTCTGATTAATGATTCTTTGTCATAAAGGTATGACTCCCTTTCGGTTTCCCTGCGGGCTATGTGCTTTATTCTCTGCTTAGGCATTCCCTTCAGTTCCAATTTCGTAAAGACATTAGGGACGTCTAAGAACCTTGAGATTTTATTAAATTGGGTTATACCGCCCCTCGTTCCCTCATGATGTAAAGAAAGAAAGAGACGATTTTTAGCCCGTGTGACGCCTACATAAAAAAGGCGACGTTCCTCCTCAATCTCATCCTCGTCATCCAGGGCAAAGGCAACAGGCAGAACCCCATCCATTAAACCAATAAGGAATACGCACTCCCATTCCAGACCTTTTGCCCCGTGTATTGTAGATAAGGTAAGGGGTTTTTCATCCTCAGGTGTTAATGGTTCCACTCTCAAGATACCTCTTTCCGGAGGCTCAATAGCAAAATCTACAAGTAGTTCTTCTAATGAATTATATCTCATGGATATTTGCCTTAAGGTCTCTAAATCATTGACTCTGAGGTGCCAGTCATCAAATTTATGTTCTAATATAGGATTGTAATAATCAAGGATAATATCGTATTTATCCCCAACCTGTAACGTTTCATCAGAAGTATCTTTTAGTGTAGTTTCAAGCCCTGCCAAACCCTCGGAATAACTATAACCCTTCTGATATTTATGAAAAACAACTTCTAAAATTTCTTTAAGAGAAGAACATGCTGAGATCTCTTTTAAGATTTGGCCCCCTATTTTCTGACCAATTCCCTTGATAAGCATTAACACCCTGTTCCAGGCAAGCTCATCTTTTGGATTTGCAATCACCTTTAAATGAGCAATCAGGTCTTTCACGTGAGCCATCTCGTAGAATTTCAGCCCGCCGAATACAACAAAAGGGATATTCCTCCGACTTAATTCTGCCTGGAGCGGTATAGAAAGGTAAGATGAACGAAACAAAACACTTTGATGCCTAAAATCAATGCCCTCATCTCTCTGATTTTTAATCTTCTCTGATATCCATTCTGCCTCCTCATATGCATCTTTAAAGAAAAGGATTTGTGGTTTTTCACCGATCAGTTTCTTCGCCGATATAAGACATTTAGAATATTTATTTCTCATGTTTTCAAGAACAGCATTAGCCACATCAAGAATTGACTGGGTGCTCCGATAATTCTCTTCAAGCCTTATGACCTTACATTCGGAAAATCGCTCTGGAAATTCCATGATATTTTCATGCGTGGCACCCCTGAAACCATAGATACTCTGGGCATCATCACCAACAATCATTACATTTCTATACTGTTCAGCTAAAAGGTATGTTATATCTCCCTGCAATTTATTAGTGTCCTGGTATTCATCCACCATGATAAATTTATATTTCACAGATAGATGGTTTCTGATGTCTTCATTCTCGAGTAAGAGCCTGAGATAAATGAGCAGGTCGTCGTAGTCTAAGTAGTTAGAACTTATCTTGTATTCTGTGTATCTTTTCCTGAGTGTATCTATTTCAAAGGCGTATTCAAAGAAATGTGGATACTCTTTCTTTAAAACTTCATCTACAGAGATATGTTTATTGACTGATATGCTTATAATATTCTTTAAGGTGTCTTTCCTCGGAAATCTCTTTTCTTTCTTGAAAAATCCGAGATCAGTACAACATCTATGGATTACCTCTTCTGCATCGCCCTCATCAAGGACAGAGAAGGAATCAGGGAATCCAATAGATTTTGCATATCTCTTCAATGTCTTGTAAGCAAAGGAATGAAAGGTACCGCCTTCGATATTTTTGCAGCGAGGTTCATGTTTAGAAGCTCGAGAAATCATCTCGCGAGCTGCATTTCTCGTGAAAGTCAAGAGAAGAATGGAATTTGGACTGATATCATTCTGGACAAGATATAAAACGCGGTATTCAATAACCCTTGTCTTACCAGAGCCTGCACCAGCAATAACCAGAACAGGCCCGTGAATTGTCGTAACGGCTGCGAACTGGGAGGGATTTAGCTGTTTTTTAAGATCCATTTATTTCATTGTAAAACAAATCAGGCAAACGTCGCAAATGCCCATCATAGGAAATAATTATCTCTCATTCCGTGATGTAGGATATAGTATTTGACCGGATTTTTTTTGCCGATAGTCCGATAAAAATATTCTAATATAAAGAGGCAAAAACCTCGGAGGGCAATAGCCCGAGAATGAGCGAAAATACTATATCATGCCTTTTTTATTACCCTTAAAAATAAGGTTGATCTCATCACTAAAAAAGGTTTCCTTATAGAAAAAGCCATCGTATTGGATATAAAAAGAAGATATAGGTTCAGTGAAAGGTAGCTTAGTGATTATCTAATAAATTCCAATCCTACCCGATACCTATCACTCTTGATCTCTTGTACCCATCTTACAACAGAGGATTTTGCTAAAATGTCATTTATCTTAACCTCGGGTTCAAAGACCAAGACATCTCCTCTAAAGAGGGGGAAGTATGTTATCATTCCAAGCCCACCTTCGCTGACATCAACTGAATCACCATAGCTATAGATTCTATCTCCATCTCTATGTGGGGCTGGCAGGTAATATTTTATACTTTGAACAAATGGTTTTCTTTTGTATCTACGCCTTTCATTGAGAGATGCATTGTTCATCAGTGATTTCAGTCCTCCTTATTTATTAATTACAAAATGATCTACCTCAAATTTAAAGATATTGAAAGGCTATCATATTAAAAATAGGAGAAATTTTGCAACTATTTTTTTTGGTTTTGATAGCATCTGCAATTCCGTGATGTAGGATATAGTATTTGAGCGGCTTCTTTTTAAATCCGCTCGAACACTATATCTCCAATCAAATTTGTGAATAATCTGGGTTAATAGTTAACCTTATCACAAAAAAGAGATGCTTTCTATTGATTTGACAATATTACTCCGTTAAGAGTTAAATAATATTGAAGAGGATTAGATCTTGAATGAAAACTCCTCTCACTTAGTTCATATACCGGCAGATTCTGTCTTCCTCGAAGGAGATCTGGATGCCCCTCGAGATGTACAGGCACTTGTAATATTTGCCCACGGTAGCGGGAGCAGCCGGCACAGCAGGAGAAATATTTATGTAGCAGAGGTTCTCCGCGAAGCAGGACTCGGCACATTGCTTTTTGATCTGCTTACCAGAGAGGAAGATACCATATATGAAAATCGTTTTGACATTCCTTTACTGGCAAGGCGACTAACAGCAGCTACCCTGTGGATCAAAGAACAGCTCCAACCCAAAAAACTCAAAATTGGTTATTTCGGGGCAAGTACGGGGGCTGCAGCAGCCCTCATTGCATCTGCGGAGCCCGCTGTAGAAGTAAGTGCAATTGTCTCACGGGGTGGCCGCCCTGATCTCGCAGAAAAAACCCTTGAACACGTTAACGCCCCGACTCTTCTTATCGTCGGTGGAGATGATCATATTGTCATCCAACTTAATCAGCTTGCGTATAAGCTAATCAAGGTTGAAAAAGAGTTGAGAATTATTCCCGGTGCATCACATCTTTTTGAGGAACCTGGCGCCCTCGAGCAGGTTGCACGCCTTGCAGCTGAATGGTTCAAAAAGCACCTCCTTTATTAGAAGAAAGCTCATATTGATTATTAAATCCGAGTTTCATAAACTGAGATTTACTAAGAATGAGCGTAATTCTTGATTTTTTAGATAGAATTGTGATAAAAAATTGCATCTTATTTAGCAACAAAATAAAAAAGGAGGTTTAATAGATGGTAGTAGTAAAAGGGATCGCATTACTTCTTTTATCTTTAGTTCTCATATTGCAAGGCTGTGTCGCCGCCGTGATCGGTGCAGGTGCTGGAGCAGGCACAATCGCTTATATCAAAGGCGAACTCCAAACCACTTATGCCGCTTCCTTGAATCGAACCTGGGAGGCTACCCTGGCTGCCTTAAACGACCTGGAAATAAAAGTCCATAGCACCCAGAAAGATGCAACGGAAGGAGTCATCGAAGCTTCAAAAGCTGATGGAACTAAGGTCAAACTCAATCTGAAACCAGCAAGTCCAGACACTACTATAGTGAAAATTCGAGTTGGTATTCTTGGCGATGAAGAGGTATCAAGAATCATAAGCCATCAGATCTCTAAACGTTTGGGGAAGACGTAATTTAATTTTTGCTTCTTCTCAGTCGTATTAATCCTGCTTCAACCCTTATGAAGGTTAGGCTTTTCCTGTTGTATTTATCTAAAGATACGCCCAGTTTATGGGCTATTTTCCTTACTATCGGAAGGGGCTCTGGATCTGCCTTTTTCCAGTAGGGCCGCAATTCCCTTAGAAAAATATTCACTGTTACATGGCCGACACCATAGAAATTCAACAATCTTTTTTCCAAGTCTTTCGCATCCTCGGATTGTTCATAGAGTTTCTTCAGACTCCCATTGTATTCTCTTCTAAGGGTTCCACAGATTTTCAGTATTTTTGTAGATGTTTTAAAATCATAGCGTACATATCCTCCTTCCCTCATAATTGGGTTTACCAAAAAATCCCAGCCAGCATCTAATATTTTCTGAGGAGCAAGGAGATTATATCTTTCAAAAGCTTTATATGTATTTTTAGCAATGCTTTCGGTTATCCTCGCCCCGAAGAGTATACTTGCTAAAAACCACTTAAAAATTTCATCGTCACTATTCCTCCTTAGCTCGATCCCTAACTCTTCAGAATATAATTGGCCCCTTTTCAATTCTTCTATTGTAGACATCTGTAATATCCTTTTTCATAAAATTATACCAGCTTCAATTAAGTTATAATTAACCCAAAAAATCCATTTACATAATGCAGATGTTGTGAAAAATTTATTTTTCAATACCTTTGTGTACCTTTAACTAATGGTTATTGGAATATTTCTATGGATATAAGGATATAACCAATAAAGATATTCCCAATAAATTATCGAGTTAAATAAATTTTTGAACAATGTCTGCATCATGTGGGTTAATCGAGATCAGGACAATCAGATGATACTCATACGGAAAATAAAGGAAAGCGAAGCAGAGGAATTTTTGATTCTTTGCAAGAAGATTGATGCAGAGACACATTACATGATGTTTGAGCCTGGCGAAAGACCTACCACAATCAAACGACAGAAAGATGAAATAAAAGAAACCCTTTCGAAAGATAATAAAACAATCTTTGTTGTTGAAAAAGATAGCCAACTTATTGGATATTTAGCAGCATATGGAGGGAGATATAAAAGAAATAGACATAGTGCCTACATTATTATGGGAATTCTTCAGGCCTACACATCGCAGGGTATTGGAACAAGACTTTTTGAAGAATTAGAAGAATGGGCAAGGGAAAACAAAATTCATCGCCTTGAGCTCACCGTTATGGCTAATAATGATGCAGCCCTTAGACTTTATAGAAAAATGGGCTTTGAAATTGAAGGAAAGAAACGAGATGCTCTTTTTATTAACGGAGCTTACGTTGACGAATATTTTATGTCCAAACTGCTGTCATAATCATTACCAAGTAAATATAGAAAGAACAGACTAAGGATTTATAGGCTCTTGACAACTATTTTACTAACGCCTATATTAAGACATACTAATTCTATCCATTCTTATTAGAGGACAAAATGGGGTAACATTTCTTAAGAAGGTTCTCACTCTATACTCAAGAGGCAAACTACTTAATCTCAAATTAACCAACGATTCCCGCATTGCAGTTATAGGCAGTGGTCCTGCAGGATCATTCTTCAGCTTCTTCCTCCTCGATATGGCTAAAAAAATTGGAACTAACGTCCACTTAGACATGTTTGAATCTAAAGATTTTTCACTCCCTGGCCCAATCGGCTGCAACAAATGTGGCGGAATCATTTCCGAGTCTTTGGTACAGATATTAGCTACTGAAGGCATTAACCTGCCTTCTACAGTGGTACAGAGGGGAATAGATTCATATATTCTTCACATGGACATAGGTGCAGTACGTATTGATACCCCTCTTCATGAGAAAAGAATAGCAGCTGTACACAGGGGAAGTGGTCCACGTGGGATAAAAGAGGCAAAATGGCTCAGCTTTGATGGTTACCTTCAAAGGCTGGCGATTACTAAAGGAGCTCACTTAATCCATGGAAGGGTAGAAGAGGTAAAGTGGAAAGATGGTCGCCCACAGCTTAAGACCAGAGACAGTGAGCCAAAAACCTATGACTTACTTGTAGTTGCTACTGGTGTAAATGTAGCCTCTCTGAAGCTTTTTGAAGGGTTAGGGCTTAGGTATAAGCCTCCTCAAGCAACAAGGGCTTTTGTCTGTGAACTTTATCTTGGCGAAGAAACGGTTACTAAATATTTCGGAAGCTCCATGCATGTCTTTTTAATCGATATACCTCGACTTAAATTTGCTGCCCTTATTCCAAAAGGGAACTGCGTGACTTTATGTCTTCTCGGGAAAGATATAGACAAACCCCTTATTCAGTCTTTTCTCAATACCCCAGGAGTAAAGAAGTGTTTTCCTACTGATTGGGAGATACCGAAAGACTCCTGTCACTGCTACCCTTTAATGAATGTCGGAGGTGCTACCCAGCCCTTTAGTGATAGGGTGGTATTCATTGGCGACTCAGGGGTAACAAGATTGTATAAAGATGGAATTGGAGCTGCACATCGCACTGCCAAGGCAGCTGCAAAGACAGCTCTCTTTGAGGGAGTATCGGCAGAAGATTTCTATAGATACTATTGGCCGACTTGCCAGGCCATAACTTCCGATAACAACGTAGGGAAAGTTATTTTTAATGTCATCCATCTGATACAAAAAATTCGCCCTGCCCGTCGCGGGGTTCTGCGTATGGTTTCTACAGAACAACAGAAGAAAGACGCCAAACGGAGAATGAGTTCAGTCTTGTGGGACACCTTTACAGGAAGTGCTCCCTACCGAGGTATTTTTCTAAGCGCTCTTCATCCTTTGTTTCTGGAAAAATTACTCAGGAACACTATTGCAGGAATACGGTCTAATAATTTTCTAAAAAGGCAGGAAGCTAAATGAAAGCAGGTGACTTAGGCAAAGTCTATAAGAATGGAGAGGTCATCGTTCGTCAGGGAGAAGTGGGAGACTGTATGTACGTGATTCTTGATGAAGGAAAGGCTGAGGTAATCCAGGAAAAAGATGGCAAAGAAATACAATTGGCCATCTTAGGTGAAGGTGCTGTCTTTGGTGAAATGTCGCTCATAGAACGCGAGGTCCGATCAGCCACTGTAAGGGCTTTAGGTGAGGTACGGGTTCTTACTGTAGATAGAATAACTTTCTTCCGTTGGATGCATGAAGACCCCTCTGTTGCCTTCCGTGTTGTGGAAATAATGTCTCGCCGTATCCGGGAATTGAGTGATGAAATAGTTAAAATAAAAAGCAGATTAAACCCATAGGTTGTTTCGAAATGTTCTATCTAAAATTACCTGTCCTAAAGAAGCAGATTTTATCATGCCCTTTTTCGATAATCCACTTTAATTGTCTTCAGTTCCTCAGCTCTTTAGCCGTATTATTCATAAATTTTCTAAGCTTTGCTGGACAAATAGCATTAGAGCGGATTTAACCCAAATAATGCAGACATTGTTCAAAAATTTATTTAACTCGATGAATTATT
>CAZXCW010000086.1:0-11448 GCA_964639385.1 uncultured Nitrospiraceae bacterium | reverse complement strand
GGAGACTTTACAGGGATCATAGGAGACCCAACAGGAAGGTCCGAGACCAGGAAGCCCCTGACTAAAAAGGAGGTATTGCAGAATGCAGAAACCTATAAAAAGCAGGTATTCAAGATACTGGATCCAGAAAAGACGCAGATACGATTCAACAGTGAGTGGCTTTCGAGTATGAGCGTAATGGATATTATCAAACTTGGATCAATGCAGACGGTTGCGAGAATGCTTGAAAGGGAAGATTTCAAGAAGCGATTTAAAAGCCAGCAGGATATAACCATACTGGAATTCTATTATCCTTTATTTCAGGCATACGACTCTGTCTATCTTAAGGCAGATGTGGAACTTGGTGGAACAGACCAGAAGTTCAATATACTCATGGGGAGGACTATGCAGAGAAAGATGGGGATAGAGGAGCAGGTAGTGCTGTTAATGCCCTTGCTTGAAGGTCTGGATGGAGTAAACAAAATGAGCAAGAGCCTCGGGAATTATATAGGCATTACAGAGCCTGCAGTTTACCAAGACGATAAAAATAGAGGTATGTTTAAGAAAATAATGGAAATACCAAATAAAGAATTATTAATACGCTACTATGAACTCCTCAGCCATATTAGTCTTGATGAACTTAATTCTCTTAGGAAAAGAGCAAGTGAGGATTCATATGACGATAGAGAGGATAAGAAAAAGCTTGCAATTGAGATAATTACAAGGTACCACAGCCTTGAAGAGGCGGAGAAGGCAAAAAATGTCTATGAAGAAATATTTGAACGTAAAAATATAGCAACTGCAAAATCAACTCTGCCTATGCCAAAAATTTCAGCGACAGGAAAGGCAAATATTAATTGGCTTCCTCAGATAATGAAAGAAATAGGACTTGCTAAAAGCACAAGTGAGGCCATCAGGCTTATCAAGCAAGGAGCTGTTAAGGTTAATGACATCAAAATAACAGATCCAAATCAAATGCTACCACAAGGGGAACATATCATTAAAGTAGGGAAAGGTAAATTTTGTAAATGGTAAAAGAGAAATTCTGGGTATAAATCAAAAACGAATATGCTTTTTTGCGAGTTCTAACAGGCCAAAGATCTTCAAGTCGATGAGGTTTCCTTCAGATTTAAGAGCAGACAATTTGCCATATAGCTCTTTCATCGGTATCTTCAAAACTTCTATATCTTCTGTCTCATCTCTCTTGGCTAATCCTCTAAACTCGATCCCTCTTGCAAGAAAAACAGTAAGTATTTCATCTGAAGCTCCTGATGACAAGGGGCCCTCTGCGAGATAGATCATTTCCCTTGCAGCGTAGCCTGTTTCTTCAAGAAGTTCCCTCCTTGCTGCCTCCTCAAGGGTATCTTCTTTGTCATTGAGACCAGCAGGAAATTCAATGACATATCCATTTACAGGGGGCCTAAACTGTCTGATAAGTAACACCTCCCCAGCATCTGTCAGAGGCACAATGGCAACTATCCCTTTGCAGTTTAGTCTCTCAAAGAATTCCCATTCCCTTATCGCACCGGATGAATCGATATACCGTGTGATGATACTTTTGAGAAATTTCCCTTCCCATGCAGTCTTTCTTTGGATTATTTTAACCTTGGTTTTTTCCATAATCTGCTCTTGCAATATAGTGCCTATAATATTTCTTTACACTTTTTCCCACACCACTCCCGTGAAAACGGGTCTACGACTCGTAGAGAATACAGAGACAACGGTTCTGGATTCCGCATCAAGTGCGTAAAGACAAAAATGGGAAGCCTGTAACAAGCTACAGGGGATCAACAATCTGAAATTACCTATGACAAAGAGGAATCATAATCTGGAAGGTTGTAGTATCGGCATCAGTTAGGACCTGCAGGTTTCCCTGCATAGCCTCGATAAACCGATAGATAATGTTGAGCCCCCGGCCTTTTACCTCTCCCTTTCTTATTTGTTCCACTGTTTCTTCCGATATTCTTCCAGTATTGCGAATCTCAATGTATGCCATCTCATCCCTTTGATAGCTCTTTACAGATAATTCTCCGCCATCACCAGGTATAGCCTTCGTTGCATTGTCAAGAAGGTTATCCAGGACACGCTCTAATGCAAAAGGATAACAATAAATGAACAAGCCCTTTTGCAACCCCTCTTGTATAAGCCTAATATTCGTCTTCCTCTGTTCCTTGATGGCCTCCTCATTGATCCTGAAACGACTTTTGAGGATCTCTGTTAGGTCAACAACTCTTTCACGACCTTCAATATTCGGATAGATGGCTATTTCCTGCATCCTAACGGCTTCATTAACAACAATATCCAGATATTCAGCAATCTTATCCTTAACATTTAGGATATCCTCTGTTTCGAGGAGCCTTTTTGCTCTCTTTGCAAAGCCTGCGATAGCAATGCCAGGATTTTTGAAGTCATGCAAAACATCATCGAGCTTCTCAATCCTCAGGGCCTTCATGATCTCTTTTCCAAAGAAGCTCAGCAGTTCGATCTCCTGTTCTGTAAATTCCTGGCGTCTGTCTGTAGCATAAAAAACCAGAAAATAATTAACCTCTTCTTTAGCCTTTAGCGGAATTAACAATACAGAGTTGACATTATGCCTCGATGCATATTTTCTTAATTCCTCATTCGACAATCTACTATTCAAGGGGTCTTTTAACAGGATATATGACGAATCAACCCTTTCATATTCGAAATCACCACGCTTTTCTGTATCACTAATTAATGCATCAATATATGGATGATCCTTTATTGCGAACATACAGCTTGCCTCATGTGTTTCGTGCCCGGCGGGATATTCGAGCTCAATCTGGACATGTTTTCTGCCTGGTGTAATAGTAAATAAAGAGCAGCTCTGTATCTGCATGATATCCGTCAGTTCTGGAATCATCAACCTGAATACATCCTTCATCTTGATTCCTTCCCGATGACTGAGTTTTACAAAAATCTTCTCGACAATCTTCTCTTTCAGGAGATTAAGCCTTTGCAGTTCCATGATGTGTCTTTTGGCCAGAACATAACTGGCTCTCCGTGCCAGTAATTCAGCACTTGTCACCTCGATGGTGTCAAACTTCCTATCTTTCTCTTTGTAGTAGATTTGAATGATGCCCTGTATATCTGGTTTATTCTCAAGAAATCTTGGTATATTTATCGGTACCGCCATAAGAGAGTTAAATCCATATTTTTTGACGATATCTTTATTGAGATAGTCCGGCTCTGAAAGAATATTGGGTACAAGGTAACTCTTACCGCTCTTTATGACTTTTCCTGCTACTGATTTCTCAACGGGAATATCTTTTGATCTTGTTATATCTGAATATTGATATGATCCAAAAGCAACAAGCCTATCTGTCTCAGGATCAAATATGCGGATAGTCGCTGCCTCTGCATGGAGAAACTCAACAACCTTCTTAGCAACAGTCTCCAGGATCTCCTTCCAGTCCAGGGCTGGACTGATACTTATCACTTCCTCAACCATCTTTATAACTTCTTCTATTTGTGTGGAAAGGAAGAATTTTCTGATGTACCCAGCGAGTTCATTGATCTCCTGTTTAGTTAGATTATACTTAGCAAGAGTTTGATTGGATTCAAGATATTTTACTAGTCTTTCATGCATGGCTCTTCCGTAATTTTTCAACTTTTAGATCTAAGGAACGTCCTTTTGTAGGATATCCTAAAAAATAAACTTTCTTCAACCTTTCATTACCTCACCTAAAACTTCCTTTTCGACATTCCATTCTTACCTCTGAGGAAGACTTATGCTTGACTTTGAAAGAGGAGCTATCCTATCATCAAAAAATGGATTTGCAAGAGGTTTTCGGATTATACGAGCCAGAACTAAGTATTATAGAAGACAGGCTTAAAGAACTTTTCAAAAGTAATGTTTCCCCAATCCCCCTTATAGGAAACCACCTTATAGAGGGTGGAGGTAAAAGACTCAGGCCATTGTTACTCATACTAAGTGCAGAGATAGCCGACTATAAAGGAGACGCACGGTTAACTCTTGCAGGGATTATTGAGTCGATACACACTGCATCCTTGCTTCATGACGATGTTGTTGATGCTGCAGACGTAAGAAGGGGTAAATTACCAGCCCATTCCATATGGGGGAATCAGGTTGTAATACTTGTAGGAGATTTTCTTTACTCCAATGCCTTAAGGCTTGCCGTTATGCAGAAGAATCAGAAAATCATGGGGGTCATTTCTGAGGCAACAACAAGGATGACAGAAGGCGAAATCCTTCAGCTTACAAAGACAGGGGATCCTAATATTACAGAAGAGGAATATCTTGATATTATCTCTGCAAAGACAGGTGCCTTAATTTCTGCTGCTTGTCGAATAGGTGCAATACTTGGTTCTCTACCTGAGAATAAAGAGAATGCCCTCTCTCATTTCGGGATGAAGACAGGGACTGCATTTCAGATGGCAGACGATATACTTGACTATATGGCAGATGAAGGAAAACTCGGTAAGCGACTGGGCAAGGACCTTAAGGAAGGAAAGATAACTCTTCCGCTTATATACCTAATGAAAACTGCATTGACCAGCGAGGTAGAAGAAGTCAAGGATCTTATAAGGAACGGCTTCAAAAAAGAGGACCTCAAGAGAATACTGGAGCTCTTTAGAAAGCATAATGTGATTGAACTCTCTTTTAAAAAGGCAACCCGCTTAATCTCAGATGCAAAGACTGAGCTGGCAATCTTTTCTGACTCACCAGTAAAAGAATCGTTATGCGCAGTAGCTGATTACATGCTCTTTAGAGGGAACTAGATGCATCCCCTTGCTGAGCTTGCAAAGAAAAGTATAGAGACATACGTCAGAGAAGGTAGGATTATCGAACTGCCTGAACCCCTTTCACCCGAAATGAACATAAAGGCAGGTGTTTTCGTCTGCATTAAAAAAGAAGGTCAGCTCAGGGGGTGTATAGGAACCTTTAATCCATCCTATGAGTGTTTAGCGATTGAAACCATAAAGAATGCTATAGCAGCTGCAGCACAAGACCCTAGGTTTCACCCTGTCCAAGAAGAAGAACTCGAGGTGCTCGACTATACCGTTGATGTACTCTCACCTCCTCAGAAGGTAAAAGATACAAAAGAACTCCATCCAAAAAAATATGGTATTCTTCTTGTTAGTGGTAACAGGAGAGGACTTCTTTTGCCGGACCTTGACGGAGTTAATACTGTTGAAGAACAACTGAGGATTACCAGGATGAAGGCAAATATCTTCCCTGAAGAAGAAGTAGAGATTTACAGATTTGAAGTTAAAAGGTATAAATGATGGAAATACCATGCAAAGGTAACATTAAGGACTTCAGCCTTCCAAAGATACTACTCTACTTAAACAGACATAGAAAGACAGGTACTCTTATAGTAAAAAATCCCTCGTTCGTGAAGAAGATTTATCTCGATAAAGGAGACGCTATCTTTGCCTCATCTTCATATGAAGATGACAGATTAGGCGAGATGCTCATAAAAGCAGGAAAGATTACGATAGAGCAGTATGAAGAGTCAGTAGAACTCCTTAAAACAAAGGGAAAGAGGCAAGGTGCGATACTCGTCGAACTCGGTTACCTTACGCCAAAAGACCTATTCTGGGGTGTGAAATACCAGGTAAGGGAGATAGTCTACAGTCTATTCCCACTTGAAGATGCTGAATATGAATTTCTGGAAGGAGAAATACCTGCAAATGAGGTAATAACTCTGAAGATGAGTATGGGCAACCTTATATACGATGGGGTAAAAAGGATAAGTAACTTAATCAGGATGAAGAATGAGATGCCTGATATGAACTCTGTTATAAAATTGAGCACCGACCCTATAAGACTTTTCCAAGATATAGAATTCAGTCCACAAGACCAAAAGATGCTTTCAATGATTGATGGTAAAAAGACAATTAAAGGGCTTACTAATATTTTTCCTGCTGGCTCCTATGAGGCACTGAAGAGCCTATATGCTCTATGGTCTATAGGTACAATTGAGGAAAAAGAAAAGGTAATAGAAAAACCAGAGAAAACAGTAACGGTAGAAGAAATACTAAAACATGTCCCAGAGGAAGAAGAGGCATTTATAAAAAAGGTGGATGAGATATATTCGAAACTTGATAGGCTCAGTGCAGATGAACTCCTTGAGGTCGATGAAAACTCAGATTTGGAAACGATTAAAAAGAATTATTACAGGCTCGCAAAGGAATTCCACCCTGACAGGTATTTTAGTGCAAATGACCCTGCAATAAAAGACAAACTTACAGCAATCTTTGATGCGATATCGCAGGCGTACACATTGCTCAAAGACGATGATGCAAAACGAGAGTACTTCAACTCATTATTAAAGTTCCAAAAAGAAGAGGATTTAACTCCTCAGAATGCAGAAGAGCAATTCAGGCGTGGAGTTGAAGAGTTTAAGAAAGGAAACTTCTGGGGTGCTACCGATGCCTTTAAATGGGCAATAAAACTAAATGGGGAGAATGCAAGGTACTGGAGTCATCTTTCCCTTGCCTTTAGCAAGATGGGAAACAGGCTTAAGGATGCCGAAGATGCCCTACTTCATGCAATAAAACTCGAGCCTCATAACGCAGATCATTATGCCAACCTCGGTCATATTTACCTCATGGGGGGTATGAAAAAGAGGGCATGTAGTCAGTTTGAAAAGGCAATTAAATTAAACCCTGAGAATGCTAAGGCGACGAAAGGATTGAAACAAGCAGAGGCTTAGCGTCTTCTGAAATAACCACTTCTCCCTCCTTTTTTCTCCATGAGCATGACATCAGATATAATTATCCCTTTATCAACAGCTTTACACATGTCATAAATGGTTAAGGCGGCCACAGAAACTGCTGTGAGGGCCTCCATCTCCACCCCTGTCTGCCCAGCAATCCTTACCTGTGCTTCTATGTCCATCTTATTTTTTTTGTTATCAAGATTGAAGTCTATATTTACCGATGTGACATTCAAGGGATGGCACATCGGTATAAGCTCGCTTGTTTTTTTTGCCGCCATAATACCTGCCACTCGGGCAACACAAAGCACGTCACCTTTCGAGATGTTTTTATCTTGTATTAGCTTCAGAGTCTCTGGTCTCATATAAACAGACCCTTTTGCAGTTGCTTCCCTCACAGTTAGCTGTTTGTCCGTAACATCGACCATCTTTGCCCTACCCTCTTTATCAAGATGTGTAAGTTTTTTCATGTGACCCCCATTGTATTCTTCAATAGACATTTACTCTTAACCCAAAAAATGCATAATCTCATCTCTACGAGTCGTAGACGAGTTAAATAAATTTTTGAGCAATATCTGCATTATCTGGGTTAATAAAGGCTGCTGAAATTTTATCCGCCATATATTGTATTATACGACTGAATAGATATAAAGAATTATTAAAATAATCTGTTTGAAAAGAATTTTGGGGAGGACACTTATGAAGCCTCTCAGAACTAAAACTTCCAAGCGTAGCCTATAGAAAATTCCCATTGATTCATTGTAAGCTTGATCTTCTGGGCAGGATCTAAGGGATTGGGACCAGTAATACTATGCGGGAAAGCACGCATGAGTGCAAATTTCAGTTCACTATTCCCTATGGTTTTTGTGACACCGAAAGTAGCGTGTTGTTTGATCACGCAAGGCGCGAGGATGTTAAAAAGCACCTCACTCCCTGGAATTGGCTGGTCTCCTATTGAGTAACCAGCCCGCCAAGTCCAATCCTTACTGCTTTTCCACTGTACCCCTAATTTGAGAACTGTGACATCGTCCCAGCCGAAGCCAGCTCCATTGTCATTACCAAGTTGACTTTTTTGAAGATTTGGCAAAAGAGGATTATGAATAGATTTGATATCACTTTTGTAAATCTCCTGCACATCAGCTAAAAAAATTAAATCTGGGGTGGCTTTAATCGCCAGTCCAATAGTCCAAGTTGCAGGAATGTCAAAGGCACCTTTTTCAGCAAACAAGCCGTCATACTCGTCAAATCTGCTCATTATTATTTTTGTTTGATATGATGCCCCTATATTCAGAAAGGGAAGTACCTTACCCAAATAGCCTATCTTTACACCATAGCCGTATGAATTGTCGTGACCGTTGTTTGTTAGATGCGAAGGATCGCTTGAAAACCCTGAAAAAGCTTCCAAGCCTTTCGCCTCAAAACGCTGGTAGGCAAAAATGGGACTGATACCGATTGCGTGATTGGGTGCAAGCTTCCTGGCGTAGGTAGGTGCGATGAACAATTGCATTAGATCTACCCCAGTAGGCGATGACCCAAAAAAAGTATCCGTGTGGTAATCAGTGTTCATTCCACCATTTCCGAATATCGATATACCTATAGAGTTTTTATCATCCATCTGCCAATTAGCACCAATAGAAGGAATCAAGAACCACCTTGTATGGCTTTTTTCTGTTCCCGGTGTCAAACCGAAAGCAGGGAAACCCGATGGGTTACCTTCGACCGTATATTTTCTATTGGGGTTGAATAAGCTGAGACCTAAATCAATGCGCCTGCCTACAAATGCCATCGCAGCAGGGTTAATGGATGCATCAAGAGAACCCTGAGGTAGAGCAACGCCAGCACCTGCTAATGCCTTGCTCTCAATACTTAACCCATTGGCAAAACAACCGTTTGTTGCATATGCAGTGCTAACAACAATACCGAATAAAACTGTCAGAGATAACAAAAGTGAAAAAAGATATTTTAGATAAACATTTTTTCTTTTCTTAATGATAGCTCCTCTTTTTTCGGGAGCGTGAAATAAAAGGTTGCTCCCTCATTCACTTTTCCTTCAGCCCATATCCTTCCACCGTGCCGGTGAATTATACGCTGGACTGTAGCAAGCCCAATACCCGTTCCCTCAAATTCTTCTCCACTATGCAGTCTTTGAAAGGCCCCAAATAATTTGTCGGCATACTTCATGTCAAATCCGACACCGTTGTCTTTGACATAGTACACATTTTCTGTACCCTCAGCATATCCTACAGCTTCAATGATTGCATTCTCTTTGAATCTTGTAAATTTGGTGGCATTGAATAGGAGATTAAAAAAGACCTGCCGAATCAGTCCCTCATCCCCATAAGCAGGAGGAAGTGGTTTAATGTCAAACTGGATTTCCCTTTCAGGGATAGTGGCTTTAATCTCATCAAACACTGTCTTCACCAGCTTATCCATATCTATCTTCGAGTGCTCGATATCTTTGCGCCCTATTCTTGAGAGGGCAAGAATGTCATCAATAAGGTCTCCCATCTTCTGGATATTATCTTTGACAATATTCAGGAGACGTTTGCCCTCATCATCAAGTTCCTCGTAATGATCTTCTACCAGTATGCTGGAAAAGCCAGCAATCGCCCGCAACGGCGCTTTTAGGTCATGGGACACAGAATAGCTGAAGGCTTCAAGCTCCCTATTAGCCGCCTCAAGCTGTGCGGTGCGGGCTTTTATAAGCTTTTCAAGGTGCTCGCGGTATTTCGTCAATTCCTCCTCCGCCTGCTTGCGCTCAGTGATATCCCAAAAAATCGCCTGTACACCAACAATGTTTCCTTCTTTATTTTTGACTGGAATCTTGACTGTTTGTACGAAGCACTCCGTACTATCTTGTATGTATTTCTCCTCCAGGGCTTCTGTCTTTCCGGACTCCATAATTCTTTTATCGTCTGCTCGGTATTTGTCAGCCAGCTCTTTTGGGAAAAAATCGTAATCTGTTTTCCCGGCTATTTCATGCGGGTTGATACCTAAATCCCGGGCATAATTTTCATTGCAAGAAATGTAGACGTTATTTCTATCCTTAAGGAATATTTTCTGCGGTAGATTCTCAATTAGTGTTCGGTACTTATTCTCGCTCTGGCGCAAAGCATCTTCCGCCTGCTTGTGCTCGGTGATATCCCAAAAAGTTACGACTGCTCCAACAGGCTTACCATCTTCTAAAACAGGGCTGCTCGTGTATGCAACTGAGAAGCTTGTACCATCCTTCCTCCAAAAAATTTTATCTCTCACATGATGAACTTCACCGTCTATATAAGCAGCGCAAATTGGACACTCTTCTTCTGGATATGGGGTTCCATCTGCTTTAGTGTGATGCAAAATTGAGTGACTTTTCTGACCAATAAGTTCTTTAACTTCATACCCGAGCATTTTAGCTGCAGATGGATTAACAAATGTCTGTTCCCCCTCTTGATCCAGACCAATAATCCCTTCTCCCGCAGAGTTCAAAATCAGTTCGTTTTGACGCCTGAGCCATTCAAGTGCCTCCTCCTGCAGCTTGCGATTGGTGATGTCTTGAATCATTCCCGATAGAACATCCCCGTCAAGGGTTGCACTTAAAAGCATATGTTTGGTTTTTCCTCTCTTTGTGAGCAAATCAAGTTCAAAATTAATAACCTTGCCGATTTTCTTAAGATTTTCAATTAAAACCTCCCTGTCCTTAGGGTTCTTGTGTATTTCAAAGCAACCCCTTGCAATTAACTCCTCAGGTGACTCAAACTCTAACATCCTTACCAAGGCCTCATTTACAAAAAGAAAATGGCCTTCGATATTGGCTTGATATACTCCCACAAGAGAATTATCCACAAGGCTCCGGTATTTCTTCTCTGAAGATTTCAATGCCTCCTCAGCCTTCTCGCGCTCGATAATTTCCTGCCGGAGTTGTTTATTGGAAATTAAAATGGCCTCTTCCATTTGCTTACGAACAATGAAAGTGCTATGGAAAAGTTTTGCACATATGAGCACAAACACGGCACCCCAAAAGAATATCTGCGAAACTAATATCTTATAAGAAATAATCTCTTCCCCAGTAACCAACAAATATTCAAAGACTACATAACCAAGAAAGAAAAAAATCACAAGAAAAGCTAGGATTATCCATAATAAAGAAGTCTTTTTCCCTTCAAGAAGTCGATAAGTACGCCAAAAGAGTGTCATTGAATAAATGAAGATAGCGATACCAACCCCAACCATTATGATGTTCAACATTTTGTTAAGCTTTCTTTTTTATTTGTTTTATTCTGTCACCCGACATGTAACTTATCGGTAAGGTTGTCCTCAACCAATAGGACGCTCCCCTTCCACGGTTAGCGGCTTTGATCTCATCGCACACTTCCTTTGCAAGTTTATCCATATCTATAAGCGATAGCTCAAGTATGATTTTTGTTAATATCTTATTAAAAGATACTAAATATCAATCAGGTAGATACCTGAGAACAATGAGCAAAAAAACCTGATATGCATTTATGATTTTAGTAATTCCGATTAAGGCAAAGTGGAAACCTCTCTTGTTGATTTCTGTTCGAAATGTTGCGTTGTAGGGCAATACTTAAAAATCACACTTTCAGGAAGAACGAAATGGTAAAATTTTTATGGTGCCGAAGGCGGGATTTGAACCCGCACGGCCTTTCGACCACTAGACCCTGAACCTAGCGCGTCTGCCAGTTCCGCCACTTCGGCTCTTGAATATTATACGTTTCAGTTCTAAAAAAATCATTATTTGTGTTAGCCACTTGAAGTC
>CAZXCW010000085.1:0-11464 GCA_964639385.1 uncultured Nitrospiraceae bacterium | reverse complement strand
CAATATATCCCCATCAGAGGAAAGTGCCCGTGCATAGCCATTAGTTGTAAAATATATTGTGCCGTCGTAACTTATGGCAAGCCGACCACCGCCATTGGTACTGAACATACCTGTTTCCCACAAGGTATTCCCGAGTCTGTCGATTGCAGAAATGGTATCATAGTATCGGTCATGCATGTATATGATGTCGCCGTTTGGAGAGAGAGATACATCCCCCCAATCCCATCTACTAGGGCCTGGTCGCTCCCAAATAACTGTGCCCCCAGAGTCAATAGCAAACAAGGTAGAGGTAGAACCGTCATTGGGATCAGTAAGCCCGGTGACATATATAGTTCTGTCTGCAGCCACGACAGGACATTGAGGGGATTGAACTGTTGAAAAGATGATAGGCTCTACTGCTTCTTGTGGGCCTTCGAAATTACTTCTCCCAGTGCGCTGTGCATCATGCTGATACATAGGCCAAGGGTTATCTGTAGATTGAACTTTCTCTGGCAGAAAAATTAAACATAGAAAAGCCAAGATTATGAAAATATAGTGATTCTTATTCATATTTTCCTCCTATTGCCCGCGCTGAGCAGATAACGTTCCCGTTGCAAAAGAAACCCGAAGGGTTTGCACGTTAGTCTTTTGTAGCGTGTTAGCCGCCCGTTGCAGGCAATTATTAAATAGCACCATAAAGCTGTCCCATAATGCTAACTTATGATTTTTTAATATATATGAGCTTGAAAGGTTGTATAGTTATACGGCCAGCAATTATGTCATGAACATCACTAGTAGGTATGGACCATTCATCTTTACCGACAATAAGTCCTCCATCTGCACCTTTATCTTCAAGATATTTCTGGATTTTTTCATAAGATTTATCATCCAAATATTCTGGTTTTAAAATATAGTTCCCATACTTACATCGCATATCATCTAAAGTTTCTGGTTTGTCTATAAACTCTACAGATAGCCCCAAGTTTAACATTTTTTCCTTGAGAACATCCGGATCCCAATCGAAAAGAAGCTTACGTTTTTTATATTCATCCATATTTACTGCTCTCCAAATTTTTTACAATTCTTGCCTGCAATGAACGGCTAACTACTTCATAGACGAATAGTTCGCTTTTTATGCCAAATTTGGGATGATATCCGAACCTGTTTCGGATGTTTCATCTCTGGTCTACGACTCGTAGAGCAAAAGCGCCGGTTTCCCAATGTTGACAAAGTCCGTCGGCCGTCGCCTCCTTTCTTAATGCCTAAGACGTCCAAGGGACTCTTTATTTTTCCAAGGCTCTCTTTGCTGACATGGGAATAAGTTTCAGTTGTTTTGCTGTTTTTGTAAACCAATATCTTTTGTATATATCTCAAATTGGGATTGCTTCTCCGCCTGAGGCGGATCGCAATGACGGCTGGGGAGAAATGCCATTTGCGACCTTCAATGGTTTTGACCTTTGCGACAAGTTGAGGATCATAGGGGAAGGAAACCGTTATCTCGGTACGAGTCGATTCTGACCTGCCTGAAATATCCTTGCTAACTGTTACTACCCCATAGCCACCCTCCCCTCAGTCCCCTCCCATCGAGGGAGGGGAAGATATAAATTAGATAAGGGTTTGCACGGTTTGATTATTGATTAAAACCCATAAGTTGTCAAGGGATTTTCTTATTTTGGTGAAGGAGGCTAAGAAGAATCTTTTTTAAAACCCTGCTATTGCTGCTTTAGCAAGATTTACGAGGTATGTGGGATAAACACCGATCGCAAGTACCATCACTGCTGCTACTCCAATGGCAACTCCCAGAGTACCGGATTTGGAAGTGGTGACCTCAACTTTTGGCTCCCTCATATACATATACATGACGATTCTTAAATAGAAATATGCAGATATCACGCTAAAGATTACCGCAACTACAACAAGCCAGGTGTAACCGGCATTAATTGCACTCATGAATACGTATAACTTACCGATAAATCCGGCTGTGGGGGGAATACCTGTAAGGGAAAACATGAATATCAGCATAAGGGCTGATAAAAATGGATGGGTCTTTGCAAGTCCCTCATAATCTGCAATACTGTCGCCTTTGAAACCCTCGCTCCTCAGCGCAATGATTACGCCGAAGGCCCCCATATTCATGAAGGCATATATCATAAGGTAGTTCATCATGCTGGAAATGCCCTCATTGTTTGCGACGATAACACCTATAAGAGCATATCCTGCATGAGCAATAGATGAATAGGCAAGCATTCTTTTAATATTTGACTGTGCTAAAGCAACTATATTGCCAACAGCCATAGAGAGGATGGAGAGGGGAATGAGTATTGCAGCCCATTCGACCTTTATTGAGGCAAAGGCAATCATAAAGACTCTTCCGAGGACTGCAAAACCAGCTGCCTTAGGACCAACGGACATAAAGGCTGTAATAGATGTTGGCGCTCCCTCATACGCATCAGGTGTCCACATATGGAATGGTACCGCAGCAATCTTGAACCCAAAGGCAACAGCAAAAAGTGCCATAGATAAGGATAAAGCTGGATTTCCAGCAAGGCCTTTTTCGCTGATATAAAGTGCTATTGCTTTAATATCAGTTGTACCTGTAAGTCCATAGATTATTGAAATGCCGTAGAGCAGGAAAGCCGATGAAAATGCACCCAGAAGGAAATACTTCAACGCTGCCTCATTTGACTTGACATCATGTCGTATAAAACCCGCAAGGACATAGGTACTAAGGGCCATAAGTTCAAGGCCTAAATAAAGGGCTATGAGGTCAAGGGCTGAGGCCATAATCATCATACCGAGTGTTGAAAGGATGATGAGACTATAATATTCTCCGAAATTTACCCTCTCGATAGAGATATATTTAATGGAGATTAAAACGGAAAGTATGACATTTATAAAAAAGATGATCTTAAAAAAGGAGCTATAACCGTCAGAGATAAACATTCCTCCAAAGGTGACACCGGAAGAACCAATAAGGGCATAGCCCACAACAGCAATACCTATAATGCTTAAAGCCGCAAGGACCCCCTTCTTTTTTACAAACAGGTCAGCAAGTAGTAGTATAAGGGCGAGGCAGGTCATGTAAAGCTCGGGTGTTACAGGACCGAGATTGGGAAACTGGAGATTCATCGAATTACCTCCAAAAAGGCCTTTGCTATGTTTATCCCTTGAGTACCGCCCGCTACATTAACTCTATCTAAGAGATGCTGGACTGATGGATGCATGAAGTCAAGGAATTGAACTGGATAGACACCAATCCATAGGACAAAAATAATGAGAGGCGTAAGAGCTACCATTTCTCTCAAGTCCATGTCAGGTAGACCAATAACCTTTTTATTGACCTGCATAAAGAATACTTTCTGATATAGCCATAGCATATAACCAGCGCCTATGATTACACCCGTTGCTGCAAGCGCTCCAGCTAATTTGTTAGCTGTAAAACCACCGAGAAGTGTCAGGAATTCACCTATAAATCCATTAGTACCCGGCAGTCCTACTGCAGCAAGGGTAAAAACCATGAAAAAGGCTGCATAGGTGGGCATGTGTGTTGCAAGTCCACCGTAGTCTGCAATCTGCCTCGTGTGTGTTCTGTCATAGATTATCCCGACACACATAAAGAGTGCGCCTGTTACAACTCCATGGTTGATCATCTGTAAAATACCGCCCTCTATACCCTGGCTGTTAAGGGCGAAGATACCCAGTGTAATAAAGCCCATATGGCTTACAGAACTATATGCAATGAGCCTCTTTAGGTCTTTCTGGATGAGGCATACCAGGCCAGCATAAATGATGGCTATTACAGAGAGGGTCAACATAGCAGGAACCATGGCCCTTGTAGCCTCCGGGAAAAGGGGGATAGAGAATCTAAGGAAACCATATGCCCCCATCTTGATGAGAATAGCTGCGAGGATTACACTGCCTGCTGTTGGTGCCTCGGTGTGTGCATCCGGAAGCCATGTATGCACGGGGAACATGGGAACCTTTACTGCAAAGGCAGCAAAAAATGCCCAGAAAAGCCATAACTGCACCTTATAAGGATATGTCTTTGCCGTTAATTCGAGGATATCGAATGTCTTTCCTGCATAGAAATAGAGGAAGATTATTCCAACAAGCATCAGTACACTGCCGACCAGTGTAAAGAGAATGAACTTTATCGTTGCGTAAATCCTGTTTGGCCCTCCCCAGACCCCGATAATGAGATACATGGGAATAAGCATCGCCTCCCAGAAGATATAGAATAGGAAGAAATCCAGGGAAGAAAACACGCCTGCGATTGCACCGCATGTCAGAAGTATAGCAATATAGAACTCTTTTATCTTTATTTTGATAGAACGCCAGGATATAAGTATACAGAGAATCGAAGAGATGGTGGTTAGAAGAACAAGAAGGACACTTATACCATCAACCCCCAAGTAATATTTTATGTTCCAGGCAGGAATCCAATTATGCCTCTCTACAAACTGCATTTTATAGGTTGTCTTATCAAAGTTTATAAAGAGAGGAAGAGAAAGGATGAATGTTGAAACAGAAAATATAAGGGCAACCCATTTTGTGAGCTCCTCCTGCTTTCTGTTTATAAGAGTGAGAATCAGCGCTCCCAGAACAGGAAGAAATATAATAGTGCTCAGAATCGGGTAAGATAGGTTATTCATTATTACCTGGTCCATATTGTCACCATAACATCAGAAAGATTATTATAAATATCCCTGCGGCCATTATGATTGCATAATGTTGTGTAACGCCTGTCTGTACTTTCCTTAATACCCCGGCGAATCTACCTATTGACTTCGGGACACCATTTACAATCCCTTCAATTATCTTTGCATCTGTAAAAGCATCAATAAATCTATTAGCAATCCAGAGCGTAGGCCTGATGACGATGTAGCTATATAACTCATCAACATAGAATTTATTGAAGAGTACCCTGTAAATGAAGCTAAAGTTTCTTGCAAGTCTAACTGGTATCCCGGTTTTGACGAGATAAAGGATTGCAGCAATGACAAGTCCGGAAAGAGCAATAGTCGTAGATACACTCATCACCCGCAGTTCCTGTGCATGGGTAGCATGGAACTCGGGATGGCCCACCACGGGTTTCAAAAATTCAGCAAATTGTGCACCTCCTCCAAGTACTTCGGGGATACCAACCCATCCCACTCCGAGCGCACCAGCGGCCAATAAGATGAGAGGGATTGTCATTACTGCTGGTGACTCGTGAAGGTGATGCTCCTCATGATGGGTTCCACGGAATTTCTTATGGAATGTAAGGAAAATCAACCTGAATGTGTAAAAAGGCGTAAAGAATGCACCGGCTGTCATGAAAAGCCACACAAACTTTCCTACGGCACTTCCTGATGCGAAAGTAGACCAAACTATCTCGTCCTTGCTGAAAAATCCTGCGAAACCAGGGATGCCACTGGCACTTAACGCCGCAACGAGCATTGTGATATAGGTAAGTGGCATGTATTTCTTGAGACCACCCATCCTCTGGACATCATTATGATGAACGGCATGGATTACACTTCCTGCAGCAAGAAAGAGTAATGCCTTGAAAAAGGCATGGGTATAAAGGTGAAAGATTCCTGCGGCATAAGCACCGACACCGCATGCAGTGAACATCATGCCGAGGTGGCTTAAAGTAGAATAAGCAATGATTCTTTTTATATCATTTTGGACAACAGCAATTGTAGCTGCAAATAAAGAGGTGACTGCCCCAACAATAGCCACCACATTCATCGCAACGGGTGAGAGGTTGAATATTGCATTACACCTTGCTACCATGAATACGCCTGCTGTAACCATTGTTGCAGCATGAATAAGGGCACTCACCGGTGTTGGGCCCTCCATTGCGTCAGGCAACCATACATGGAGAGGTATCTGGGCTGATTTACCGACAGCTCCACAGAAAAGAAGTAAAGCTATCAGCGTGATTAAATTGACATCATATCCGAGGAAATTCACGGTCTGGCCTACGTAGTTTTTTACCCCAGCAAACACAGGGACATAGTGTACGGTTCCGAAGGTAAGGAAGATCATGAATACACCGAGGGCAAACCCAAAATCTCCAAACCTGTTGGTAATGAACGCCTTCTTCCCCGCATCGGCTGCTGCCCTCTTTTCGTACCAGAAACCTATCAGAAAATATGAACAGAGACCGACACCTTCCCAGCCAAGGTAGAGCTGAATGAAGTTGTTTGCCATGACAAGCATGAGCATGAAGAATACGAAGAGACTGAGATACGCAAAGAACCTGTAATAGCCTTTATCGCCGTGCATATAGCCGATAGAATATATAAAAATAAGAGACCCTACGCCTGTGACAACGAAGAGCATTACCGAGGTAAGCTGGTCGATGAGAAAACCTACTGAGACGCTGAAATTACCTGCTACGATCCACGTGTAGAGGTCTTCATTTATTATTTTACCGCCAATAACATCCGAGGCTGTTATAACTGCTGCAATAAAGGAACCGATAATTGCAAGGCAGGAGACCCAGTGTGCCTTGTCTCTTATGAGGGTTCTGCCGAAAAGGATGTTTATAACGAATGCTGCAAGAGGCAGGAAAGGTATCAATAGATAAATCTTCATATCTTTTCTTTAACCCCTTAAACTTTCAACTTTTATCCGGCGTAGGCGGATAAACTTTTCACCTTTCACTTCATCATCCCTTCATCTCGTGAATCTCGTCTACATGAGCTGTAGCCTTGTTTCTGAATAAGGCGATGACTATAGCAAGGCCTATAGCAGCTTCAGAAGCTGCAACAGCAATAACAAAGAAAGCAAGGATCTGTCCTCTCAAGTCCTGCAGGTAGTGACTTAAAGATATGAGATTAATATTCACGGCATTGAGCATCAACTCTATAGACATGAATATAATAATGATGTTTTTCCTTGAAAGGAACCCAAAGACCCCTATTGTAAATACCACCGTGCTGAGAATCATATACCAGCTTAACGGTACCATTTCCTAACTTTTAAGCCTCCTCTTTGCAATGACTATAGCACCAACTATTGCTACAAGAAGTATTAATGATGCTACTTCAAAAGGATAGAGGAAATCCGTATAGAGTAATTTTCCCAATGCCTTTACATCAGACTCCTTTTTTATGAAGTCAATAGTATAGATACCTGGGGGGCCAATAACAAAAGACTTGATCGACATTGAAATGACTACGAATATACCGATTGCGAAGGTCAACCCTGTAGGCCAAGCACCTATGAATCTACTTATCCTGAGTTCTTCTCTGATATTTAACAACAATACAGCAAAAAGGAATAAGACAAGTATTCCACCTGCATAGACAATCACCTGTATTGCAGCTATAAACTCGGCATTCAAAAAAAGATACAGGCTTGCGATATGGAAGAAGAGCAAAAGCATCCACAGTATACTATGAATAGGGTTCTTCCTTGTTATGACGAGTATTGAAAGCAAAACTATAGCAATGGCAAAATAAGCAAAGAATAACTCAGGAAGCATTACCTTTTCCCTCTAAATGTTGCCTGCCCTGAAGGAGTCCCAAAATCCTCAGACATGGGCCTCCAGAATTTCTTGAAATACTCTTCTCCCTTTTTGCCAGGCATATATTTATCCCAGTTTGATAACAATTTGTCCCTCTTCATATATAGGGCATCTCTCGAATAATCAGAATATTCATAATTTTCTGTTAAAACAATTGCTCCATACGGGCATGCCTCTACACAAAAACCACAGTAAATACATCTTAATACCTCGATCTCATATTTTGTGACCTGGCCTTTTTCTCTGGAAACATAAATACACTGCGAAGGGCAGATTGTGGCGCAAAGCCCGCAGCCAACACATTTTGCCTTACCTTCTGAATCTTTTGCGAGGGCATGCTGACCTCTAAACCCGGGAGCTATCGGTCTCCTTTCTTTAGGATATTGGATAGTTACTGCATGGGAGAACAGTCTTCTCAAGGTCAGGGCCATACCTTTTAGAATCTCTATGAAGAGTATCTTCCTTAAGAATTCTTTAGCAGTCACTATTAACTCCCTTTCATCATTACAGGAGGATCTTTAGCAAACCTGTTACTACCAGATTTAGCAGTGCCACCGGTATGAGTATCTTCCAGCCGATAGCCATTAGCTGGTCATATCTGTATCTTGGCACGGTTGCCCTTATCCAGTAATAGAAAAATATAAAGGCATAGACCTTCAGGAGAAACCATACTATTCCTGGTACAAGTTTTAGAAATGGTAACACTTTTATGAAGTACCAGGGTATTGTCCATCCGCCGAGAAAGCATACTGCTGCCAATGAAGCCATGATAAACATTGCGATATACTCACCGAGGAAGAACAGCGCAAATCTGAAACCACTATATTCTACAAAATACCCTGCAACAAGTTCGCTCTCAGCCTCTGGAAGGTCAAAAGGCGTTCTGTTTGTCTCGGCTACTGCTGCAATTATAAAAATAACAAAAGCAACAATCTGTGGTATAGCATATATTCCATATATAGACCGTTCCTGTGCTTTTACTATATCTGTTAAGTTTAGAGAACCTGCCATAATCATTACGCCAACAAGGCTAAGCCCCATAGCTATCTCATAGCTGAGAACCTGTGCCGATGACCTTAAACCACCGATAAATGCATATTTAGAGTTCGATGCCCATCCTGATATGAATACTCCATAAACACCGAGACCTGCTATTGCAAAGATAAATAAAAGCCCGATATTTATATTTGCGATTACGAAGTTAGAAGCGAAAGGTATAACAGCGAGGTTAACCATAGCTGAGGCCATGAAGATGACAGGTGCGAGGTAAAACACAGGCTTGTCTGCATTTGCCGGGATTATATCTTCCTTGAAAAACAATTTTATCCCGTCAGCAATGGGTTGTAACAACCCATGTGGGCCTACCCTCATCGGGCCAAGTCTAACCTGCATATGTCCGATTACCTTACGCTCAAAATATGTCGCATATGCAACATGAAGCAGTCCAATCCCGAGAACAACAGCAATCTTTATTATTATGATTCCAACATTAATTCCAAGCTTTGTTAAGGCATCAAGCGTTGTAGGCGTTATCACGTTAGTAAGACTATTCATATTACCTATCACATTCACCAAGTACTAAATCAATAGTTCCTATATTGGCTATGACATCTGCAACCAGATGCCCAACGCACAGCCTTGGTAAAACACCAGCATGTACAAAAGAAGGTGCTCTTACCCTCATTCTGTATGGTTTTCCTGATCCATCGCTCACAAAATAAAAGCCGAGTTCACCTTTCGGGACTTCTGTCGCAACATAGAGCTCTCCCTGAGGAACCCTTGGCCCTCTCTTAACTAATTCAAAATGCCTTACAAGATACTCTTGGGCCTTTTTTATTTCTTCCGGTACTTGATCAGGAGCCACCGCTGATTCAGCAAGTTTTTCATCGCTCAGTCCTTTTCCTCCGGGTACGATAGTTAATGCCTTAAACTTGCAGGTCACATAACAGGTTGCACAGCCAAGGCACAGCTCCTGCTTTATTTTATGGGGTTGTTTCTTTTCACCGAAGATAGCCTTTGCAGGGCACGCCCTCATACACATTCCGCAACCCTTACATGCCTTTTCAAGAATAAAAAATGCATGTTTCTTCCTGGGATGCGTAATCGGCATCATTAGATCTTTTGGTTGAAGGGTAAAGGCAGGGGCATCTGCCATAACAGGGCCTGACGGTAACTTCTCGATACACTGCCTGATTATGTGATTCGATTGTCTCATTTCCATCATTCTGCAACGATACCTGTCGTAAGTGTCACCCTCAGTACCGATAGGAACTTCAAAATCCACTTTGTCGTAAGCATCGTAAGGCATATGTTTTCTCACATCATAGAGAACGCCAGAACCTCTTAGTGTTGGCCCTGTAAGCCCCCAGTTTATTGCTTCTTCGGCTGAGATTACACCAATGCCTTTAGTTCTCTTGAGCCATATCCTATTTTGATCAATAAGGGTCTCATATTCAGGGATACGCGAGGGGAATTCTTCAGTAAATTTCCATAGACTATCAAGGAATTGTTGTGAAACATCATTTCTAACACCGCCTATCCGAGGATAGGTCACGGTGAGCCTCGCTCCGCAGATCATCTCAAATAATTCTAAAATCCATTCCCTTTCCCTAAAGCAATAGAGAAATACTGTCATCGCACCAATATCAAGGGCATGGGTTGCCAGCCAAAGGAGGTGGTTTGATATCCTTGCCATCTCACCAACCATGGTCCTTATAAACTTAGCTCTTTCAGGGGCCTCTATACCGGAGAGTCTTTCTACTGCATTTACGTAACCTATATTGTTTGCCATCGATGAGACATAATCCATTCTGTCTGTAAGAGGTAATGCCTGGAAGTAACTTAAATTTTCACCAAGCTTTTCGATACCTCTGTGGAGATAGCCTACGTAAGGTGTGACCCTAACAATTGTTTCGCCATCTATATCGAGGACAAGCCTCAGCACACCGTGGGTAGCAGGGTGTTGAGGGCCCATATTTACATTCAGTTCTCTTGTTTCGAATATCTTCTCTACCAGTTCCATTCCTTCATTTCTTTCAGGTCTTTCAGGACAAGCCTATCCTGCCCATTCAAATTCCTTTAATTCCTTTGACCTCTTGAGTACCTCAGTAAACCCTGGCCAATCCCTTTCAGGTTCAGGGCCTTTCAGAGGATAGTCTTTTCTTAAAGGGTGTCCTTCCCAATCCTCTGGAAGTAAAATTCTTCTGAGATCTGGGTGTCCTTTGAATATTATTCCAAACATATCAAAGCATTCCCTCTCATGCCAGTTAGCACCTGCCCAAATTGAGGTAACGGTTCGAATGTTTGGATCATTCTCCGGGACCTGCGCCCGTACCCTTATCCTGTGGCGATGTTTGATGGAGTAAAAATTATATACAACCTCAAATCTCGGCTCCTTTTTACCGTGGTAGTCAACACCGCAGAGGTCCTGAAGATGGTCAAAATTTAAAAGAGGATCATCATGGAGATACCTGCAGATATCTATGATCCTGTCCTTCTTGGCAATAACAGAGACCTGATCCCTGAAATTTGTAACTTCTACTACTTCCTCAGGGAACTTTTCCTTTATCTTTTCCGCTATATCTGCTGGCTCCAGCCCCTTGATCATGGAAGCCATTCTCATAAGTATTACCGCCAAGGGCTCCACCTCGCTTTTTCTTTTCTCATCTTTTCCTGAAGCTTCATCATTCCCTCGAGCAGTGTCTCAGGTCTCGGAGGACAGCCAGGAACATATACATTAACGGGAAGGAAGGTATCGCTTCCCTGCACTGTATTGTATGTTCTGAAGATTCCGCCAGTGCATGCACAGCTTCCCATGGCAACTACATACTTTGGCTCAGGAATCTGGTCATAGACCCTCCTGACAACGGGGGCCATCTTCTTGGTTACGGTACCAGCAACAATTATACAATCTGCTTGTCTCGGTGAGCCTCTGAATATGATTCCGAACCTATCGAAGTCATAATG
>CAZXCW010000084.1:0-11471 GCA_964639385.1 uncultured Nitrospiraceae bacterium | reverse complement strand
TCGTCCCTACGGGATAACGAGGGTTTTTTATTTTTTTGATGGTGAATCAAGGTTGACCCGTTAAAAATATGTTTGATATGCAAAGAGAACGCGAAGGCCTTGACCGAAACCCAATTTAATATTTAAAATTAGTATGTTTTAGGGCCCATAGCTCAGTTGGAAGAGCCACCGGCTCATAACCGGTCGGTCCCAGGTTCGAGCCCTGGTGGGCCCACCAGTGGCTTTTGCCGTTGGCAGAAGATTGTGATCAGTTGGAAATCAAGCTTTAACGGTGATGAGGAAAAGAATTTGTTTAGCTTAAAATTCTCGACTTTAAGCCCAGGAGACCTGAGGGACAAGTTTTTGAGGTGGATCGCTTGGAACATCGCCTGAAACTTCTGATACGCCTTCAGGAATTTGACAGCCTCATTTTAGAAAAACAAACGATTATCAGGATGATACCTTCAAAGATCTCTGAGGCGGAAGCTCCCCTTAAAAAAGCCCAAGTAGCCCTCGATAAGTTGAGGCAAGTTCATGAGTCCCTTGAGAAAAAGAAACGTGACAAAGAGAGAGAACTTGATGATGTTCAAGAAAAGATTAAAAAATTAAAAGCTCGCACTACAGAGATAAAGACAAACAAAGAATACCAGGCCCATCTGAAAGAAATAGAAGTCGTGGAAAAAGAACTGGATGCCTTAGAAGATGAGATACTTATTATTATGGAAGATCTGGATAACACCTCAAAAGAAATAAATACAGAAGAGGCAAAACTCAAATCTGAAAAAGATCGCTTAGATGCACTTGGGGAAAAACTTAAGAAAGATGTCTCTGAAACAAAAAAGGAGCTTTCGGACATCATGGAGGAAAGGACAAAAATTGTTGATACCCTTGACAAGGAAACATACAACCTCTACATGGGCCTTATTGAATCGGGTAAAGGAATAGCAGTAGCAGAGGCAAAAGAAGAGGTCTGCCAGGGGTGCAATATGAACATCCCCCCTCAGCTCTTTGTTGAGATAAAAAGTAACGAAGAGATTCTCCAGTGCCCCCAATGCCACCGAATACTTTACTTTAAAAGCAACTCTTGACTTTAACTCCCCTTTAGAGGTTTAATACTTATTATAAATAAATAAAAAAATATTATAGCCTGGTTGGGTATGGCTGAAATCTCTTCACCAGCCTTCGGTAAGAGTAAGGAAGGAAAAAATGGGGATGGAAGATCATAAATTAAAAGTCTTCTGTACGGTAGCCGAGACGAGGAGTTTTTCAAAGACATCTGAGATTATTCATCTCACACAGCCAGCCGTAAGTCTTCAGATCCAGGCCCTTGAGGAGATGTATGAGACAAAGCTATTTGATAGATCATCGAGTAAAGTTACCCTTACCCCTGCAGGAGAGGTTCTGTATAAATATGCAAAGGAAATACTTGCCCTTTATACCGCTGCCGAAAAGGTCATAGGAGAATTAACAGGGCTTGTTAAAGGAAGTATAACCATCGGTGCTGGATCTACGATAGGTAACTATCTCTTACCAAATGTCATTACAGATTTTAGGAAAACCCATCCTAAAATCAAGGTTCATCTCTTTGTTGGAAACATGCAGAGGGTAATTGAATTACTTAACTCAGGCAATATCCATCTTGGTCTTATAGAAGGCGATGTTAAAAGGCAGAAGATAGTTGTCGAAAAACTGATCTCCGACGAACTCTTGTTAATTGTCCCACCACACCATCCATGGTCTAAAAGAAAAGAGGTTTCTATCTCTGAGCTCATAGAGGAGCCCTTTATCCTCAGGGAAGCTGGCTCCGGCACAAGACAGACAATTGAAAAGTTCCTTGTTCGCCATGGGATTACGCCGCAAAGCATGAAGGTATCCATGGTTCTTGGAAGCACAGAGGCTATAAAAGCTGCTGTCGAGAATGGATTAGGCGTTTCCATAATTTCACGCTGGGCTGCAAGGAAGGAAAACAAATATGGAACTCTTAACATGCTCAGCTTCAAAGAGGAAAAAATGGTAAGAAATTTCTCTCTTATTACTTACAAGAACTCAGTCTCATCTCATGCTGTAGAGGAATTTTTAACATACATTAAATCATATCCCCTCGACAAACTACTCTCTTAACCCGAATAATGCAGACATTGTTCAAAAATTTATTTAACTCGTCTACGACTCGTAAAGATGATTTATTGGGAATATCTTTATTGGTTATATTCACTAAAATTATCCAAAAACCATCAGTTAAAGGTACACTAAAGTATCGAAAAATAAATTTTTTTCACAACATCTGCATCATCTCAATTGCATTATTTGGGTTAAGGGAGTGAGGAGTAGACCCTGTAGTCAATATCCTCGAATATCCTGTCTTTGTCTTCAATCTCTCTTAGCCATCTTTTCGGGACATTCTCCGAGATTATTGATTGATAGAGAGTATTGATTCTAACAACATGATCTTCAAAACGTTTTTTTGCATACTCTGCAGCCGTGCCTGCATTCATCATAAACGCCCAGTCACTATGCTGTGACAAAAGAAGCTCCCTGGCAGCCTGATTGAGTGCTCGCTGAAGGACTCCTTTTGCTTCGCTAAATCTGTCGGCAAGGGATATCATGCGCTCCGTCGCCTTATGAATATGCCGATAGATATAATTATTAGACCTATTCAGCCAGATCTCATTATATCCTTTATGCCCCCAACTCGACATAGATGGCTGACAGACCTGTATATCTACATGCCGGGTGGGTAGTGAACTCAGGTATTCTGAGGGTGTTATCGTCCTGAAATTAACTCGCCTGTGGTTCATTCCCCTTAAAAGGAAATCAAGCCAATCTGGCCCTTCAAACCACCAGTGGCCGAAGAGTTCGGCGTCGTAGATCGCAGTAATTACGGGCTTGAGTCTGAGATGTTGATTTTTAAAGGTCTCTAAAAGGAAAGCTAACTGAAGTCCCCTGTTATTTATGAAATCATGCGCATGTTCTTTGGCCTTCCTCATAGCACGTGCTACACGATAAGGTTCTTTTCTGTCAGTCTTTCCGGTTATTCTGTAATATTTCAAACCCGTATATAATCTTATTCCATCAGGATGAATATAGGGTCTTATGTAGTCGAAGTCGAGGTCAAATCCTATATCCCTGTAAAAATCCCTATAATCAAAATCACCTGGGTACCCCGCAACAGATGACCAGACCTGCTTAGAAGTCTCTACGTCTCTGCCAAAGGCAAAAACACCAGAAGGGCAGAATATTGGGGCATAAACACCGTAGCGCGGTAATGGTTTACCATAGATTATCCCATGGGTATCAAGGAAGAAAAATTTTATACCCTCCTCTTTCAAATACCTGTCGATGCCTGATGCATAGCCGCACTCAGGGAGCCACATCCCGGCGGAAAATCTTTTAAAATTCTTTTTAAAGTGCTCTGTAGCTACTTTTACCTGTGCCCTTATCGCCTGGGGATAAATTGATAAGTTCGGGAGAAAGGCATGAGTTGCAACAGACGTAATGATTTCCACTTTCCCTGTATCTTGAAGCGCTTTGAAGGCTGATGTAAGGTTTTTCTTGTAGGCATCTTCAAATAAGTACTTAATCCTTCGGAATCTCTGATTATACATTTTTACAATTGGTTCAAAATGGATATCACCTTTTGTTCTGTAACCCTCTTTTTCTGATAATTCTATTAGCCTTTCGATGTGCTTTTTATATCTTTCCCTAAGAAGGGTGTCATTGAACATCTCTAAAAGGGAAGGACTCAGTGATAGTGTTATATTGAAATCAACGCCATCGTCTATAAGTCTTTCAAAGATATCGAGAAGCGGGATATATGTTTCAGTTATTGCTTCGTAAAGCCAGTTCTCCTCAAGGAAATAATCGTATTCAGGATGTCTGACATAAGGTAGATGAGCATGAAGAACGATACAAAGATATCCTTTATGCATAACATAACACCATGAGATTCTAATACAAAATTTCTTAACCCTGAATAATTTTGATTATTTTCTGCCTTTAATTTTCCTGTTACCCTGCAATTAATAAATTTATCTCCTTACATATCAACCATGCAAGGAGTACACAGACTGGCAATGTAAGTATCCATGCGAGGACAATATTCCCACCGATTCCCCATTTAACTGCTGATAACCTCTTGGAAGCACCAACGCCCATTATAGTAGATGAAATGACATGGGTTGTTGAAAGAGGCAGGCCAATTCTGGATGCAATCTCTATGACTGTAGCTGCTGATGTCTCTGCAGCAAACCCGTGAATAGGTCTGAGGTGAACAAGACGCACGCCGAGGGTCTTTATGATTCTCCATCCCCCAACTGCTGTGCCAAATGCCATAGCTGTCGCACAGAGTAAAATAACCCACAAAGGAATATGGAACTCAGGGAGTTTATAATAACTCACCAGGGCCATTGTTATAATCCCCATTGTTTTCTGAGCATCATTGCTGCCGTGGCTAAAGGCCATATAGGCTGCTGACAGAATCTGAAGTCTGCCAAAAAGATTACTGACCAGTGTTGGGGTAGATCTTCCAAACAACCATAGGAGAAATATCATTAAGAAAAAACTCAGGATGAATCCTATGAGAGGAGAAAGAATTAGTCCTGCAAAGACCTTATAGACTCCTTTTTGGACAATTACGCCTGTCCCTGCTGTTGCTATTCCTGCGCCAACTATGCCCGAAAGGATGGCATGGCTCGAGGACGTAGGAAGACCGAGATACCATGTGGCTAAGTCCCATACGATAGCAGCCACAAGAGCAGAAATAACCGTGACCTGAGTTATGCATGAAGTTTCAACAAGACCAGCCCCTACTGTTTTCGCCACCGCAGTCCCTGATAATGCCCCGACCATGTTTAATATCGCCGCCATCGAGACGGCTATTTTTGGAGAGAGAACTCTTGTTGATACCGATGTGGCGATTGCGTTAGCTGTGTCATGAAAGCCGTTTATGAAATCAAAAATAATTGCGAAGACTATGACACAGAGTAGTAAAAAATAGGTATCATGCATTTTTGAGGACTATGGCTTCCAGAACATTGGCAACATCCTCACATCTGTCAGAGGCATCCTCAAGATGTTCATAGATCTCTTTCCATTTTATGATGAAGACACAGTCTTTTACTTCCTCAAAGAGTCTTCCGAGGGCATCCCTGAAAGTCCTATCGGTTCTATTTTCGAGCCTGTTTATCTCAATACAATATTCCTGGACGTGTGAGTATTTTTTTTCTTTGAGCTTTTTTATTGCCTTCTGCACGGCCTCAGTAGTCATAAGGAGGTCCTTTGCCATTTCGATCACATCTTTTGTAGGCTCCTTTAATTTAAATACCAAGAGTCTTTCAACAGCTGCCCAGATGAGGTCTAAGATATCATCTAATCGGGATGCAAGGGCATACAAATCTTCTCTGTCTATTGGCGTAACAAAGGTCTTATTGAGTTTTTTAATGATCTCATGCGTTAATATGTCGCCCTCCTGCTCCAATTCGTATATCTCTTTCGACTTTTCTTCGATGTTACCAAAGTTTCCAGAATGCATGAGATTAAAAAAGAGTGAGGCTGCTTTTGTGAGATTCGATGCGGCCATATCGAAGATCTCGAAGAAATCTATTTCTTTCGGAAATAATCCTAGTTTCATCTTACTGTAAAAAAATCTTTTAATCATAAAAGAATATCAAACCTAAAGTCAAATTGAAGATTTAGATAAGCATCTCTTTTCCTGTGATGACAGAATATAGTATTTGAGCGGTTTCTTTTGCCGGTAGTGCAATGAGAATATTTCTATAATATAAAGAGGCAAAATCCTCGGAGGGCGATAGCCCGAGAATGAGCGAGAATACTATATCCTGCATTTTTATTGCCGTTAATAGTTAACTTATCACAGGAAAAGAGATGGTTCCATTTAAGGTCAGTAATATATACCTGGTAGACATGCCCTCAAGACGATGTGAACGCAATATTACTAAAAACAGGGCTGTCCTGAGTATATGTCGGTATTATACCTTTAATCCTAACTGTATTGCCCTCTAACACTATTTTATTGATAGCTAAAGACAATAATCTCTTGCTCTCAAAATCATCCTTGAGGCTGTTCAACCTTTCCTGAATAGCTTGACAAAACTCATTGGTGGTCTTTCTGGCTAATTCTTTAGAGATGCTATCTTCTTGCTTATTAACTAAAGCCTGCTTTTCGACTTCTAATTGTTTTCTCTTTTCTTCAATCTTTGCCACCTGGTCTTTCAATTGTTCCTTAGATACAAAGCCCTCTCTGTAACCGTCAAGGATTCGGTTTACCTCGTTCTCTATATTTCTGAGCTTTTTATCTATAAGCTCGATATTTTTTTCTAAGTTATCCCCTCTCATAATTGCTTTATCCTTTAGCTTACTAACCTGCTCAATTATCAATTTTGGGTTTTGAATAGCCTCACAAAACTTATTCCAAACTACACCTTCTAAATCCTCTGCCTTTACCATGGGTACTTTACACTCTCTTGGTAAGGGGAAGGTTCGGTCTTTATTACCACACCTGTAAAATAACTTGCTATGGCAGGGAATCCCGTAAAAGGAAGAGTCACAATTACCACATTTTACCAACCCTCTCAGGAGATATTTATACTTAACATTTCTCGGAGATAGTTCTGAGTTTATTTTTAACTGTCTTTGTGCCAAATCAAAGGTCTTCTTATCTATTATTCTGAGGTTGCTTGGCAGAGTTATAGGTATCCATTGGTCTTTAGGTCTTAAACGTCTTCCTGTATTTTTGGCTCTACGGTATTTATTACCGTTTCTATGGTTATCGGTCTCAACAGATACACGTTTGTTGTAATAAGTGACCCCAACATAGGTCTCATTTCTCAAAATCCTGTGAAGGTTGCTCATCTGCCAGTATTTTCCTTTTCTTGGCTCAATACCCCTTTGGGTTAATTCTCTTGCTATAGCCCTGATACTTAAAGATTTATTAACGAATAAATCAAATATTAGCTTCACAGTTTCAGCCTCGTTACCTATTACTTCATAATGACTGATAGAACCTGTAGATTTATTGCCTGGTATATATTTGTATCCATAAGGTGGTGTGTTGCCTACCAATAGATTATTTTTAGCCTTATGCAGCTTACCCCTTCGGGTCCGCTCTAATATTTTGGCCTTTTCATATTCAGCAATTAAACCCTGAACACCATTTAGAAGGTTGTCTTCTGGTGTATCTGTGCTATTTGGTCTGTTTAAGAATACAATATTAACTCCATATTTCTTTAGCTCTTCTTGAACTAAACCGAGATACAGAAACTTCCTTGAAAGTCTGTCTGGAGAGTGAACTAAAACTACATCGAATAGTTTCTTCTTCGCATCATCCCTTAATTTATCCAAGGCAGGTCTATCCAGTAACTCGCCAGAAACCCCGTTGTCGAGGTACTCCTCATGAACGTTATAGTTATTTTTCCTGGCATATTCTCTAAAAGCCTCAAGCTGAGAGTTAATAGTTTCTTGTTTTTCCTGATGTTCACTGCTAACTCTGGCATATAAAACTGCTCTCATTTCTCTGCTCCTTTTAATAATTCTTGAAAAAGGAATTCATAGATTTTTATAAGTCTGTCTTCTGTATCGGGGGAGGCGTCAAATTCTAAAATTACTCTGACTTCCTTCTGGTCGTCCCCCAGTGCAATGCCGTCCTTCTGCAAGTTTAAACACTCCTCCTGACGAGTTTTGACTACGAAGAAGTTTGTAGTCTCTTTTTTCTTTTTTCGACTGTTGTTTGAAGACGGCTAAAGTCTTTAATACCAACAGTCTCCGTGTTTTCCCCTCGTCAAGAGGATGCGTTTCAGATCAATGGAGGACGTGCTTCACGGACTCAATGAGACACTTATTTTTTTCCGTGAATTTTAGCCTTAAAAAATTACGATGTTAGTTTAGAGTTTATATCACCTCCTTTTATTTCCTCTTACAACCTAACTCTATGGTCGTTTTTATGTCAAGAGATTATTTAAAAAATCGGGATAGGTATAGTAACCTATCCTGCTTTCTACCTAATTAATGATACAAATTGTTTGTCTTCTGCTATTATAATGAAATCCAGAAGTTTAATACCAAGTATATCTCCAGCTTGTTGTAATCTATCCTTTATTATTTTATCCTCTCTTGAGGGTTCACAGTTTCCAGATGGGTGATTATGTACTGCAATGATGGAATTTACTCCTCTCATTACAGCCATGCGGTAGGTTTCTCGTGGGTGTATTATGGAATTAATATAAACGTATTAAGTTCCGTGACATAAGAAGCTAAAGTTTTATTTAATATCAAATGGTTAAACAATTTATATGTCACTATATTTGCTGCGTTAATATTAGTTAGAGTGCCGAGTGAGACGAGTTCAATATACTGAATAATGTTATTAGCATTTAAACCGATTACCCAAAAATGTTCTTTTTTTCTGTCAATATCAGATTCAGAGCTTAAAATATTACTGACAATTAAAGCTATCTTTTTAGGGCAATCAATTTTAGTTTTTGTTGAACTAATTAGCATTGCAGTTTAAAATCTTATCCTCTCATAAAAAAGGGCAGGTTGCATTGTCTGCAACCTGCCCTAAAAGGATGTAGCCCTTGCTAATTTACGGTTATCGCTGTACTGTTAGTTACAGTATAACCGTGACGCTCTAACACCAGCCTTGCATTGCTCTTACCTATCTCAAGGCCGAGTGCTCTGCAGGCATCCGCACAGGAAGGATATTTTTGCGACTGGTCATCTTTCGTTACGATAACCTCTCTCCCGTGCTTAGCTATCGAACCGACTCTTTTAGGCATTACCTTTACGGTCAGAGCATTGTCTCCTTCTTTTACCTCTTCCTCATAAATATAACCATTGTAACCAATCGTTCTAACTTCAGCTATAAGCGATGTAGCTATTTCTCTTAGTCTCTTTTCGGTTATAGCCTTTTCCTCGGCTACCAGGGCTTGAAGCTCTTTTTCTAAGGATTCCTTTTTTGCCCTAAGAGTATCGAGTTCTGCAACCTTGTCTTTTGCCTTTGCCATCTTTGCCACCTCCTTTGTTTAAAAATTGTCTACGACTGTAGATAAATTTGATACAATATACTTTTTTATAACTCCATAAATTCTAAATGTCAAGATAATAATGTAATTTTAATTTCTTATTAAAATTACATATATGTAACGGCTCATTTTATACATAATTATATATTTATTCTCTTTGGCATGATTTTTTGATTTGAAACAAAAGTATGCCATAATGATTTTTAACATGATAAAATGAAAAATACATATCGTCTATAAGGCTATTTACCTTACGGCGTGGCGGTGAGGATATGAGTCTCACAAAAGCATTTAAAGAGGTTTCTAAAGAGAAAATAGGCGGCAAATATCGAACACCAGACCAAATTAGGAATATCTATAACAAAATAGATAACATCTATGAATTTCTTTTTCACTGATCGCAGAATTTTAAAAAGAGAGGATTTTACCCTTATTGAATGAAGCCAACTCCACTGGCTGAAGCCCGTCGTTTCAGGCACGAAAGGTCGAAACCACCCCGTCTCGCTCGGTGGCAGGCTTTCAGCCACGAGTTGAAATTCGGGGTTTTAGCCAAGCTTTTATAAAAATTATCCTAATTTTAAATAACTTGTTATTTAAAATTAACTATCCACAGGTAAGATGTTGTTAAGAACTGTATTTGGTTAAAGGATCTCTTATTAATTTTTTCGCAGAATATGCCTCCTTCCTGACAAGGTCCGCCATATCAGACCCCTCCTTTTAGGAATCATTATACTAAGTTTAGGTGAATTGAGTCCTGTCTTACCTGCGACTTCATTGCCCCAAGTGTCAAAACCCTCTCTCTGTTCCCTTGCAAACATATCAATTCTCGGTTCTGGACTTACCTGTTTGACTATTTCATAGAATATATCTGGTTTTTTACTATGTTTAATAACTGGTGCTTCAAAGGAGAGTTTCATACCCAATTTAAGCAAAGGAAGATTGCCAATTCTGCCAAAGAGTACGTGTTCTGTATTATACATCCAGCTATAGGGCGTGAATCCCGTGGGTTTGACCCACGTCAAAAGACATTCATACTTGACGCCCCAGGTGTCAAAGAGGTTCAGCCCCTCCGGCAGAAATTTCTGGGTCACCCATAGATAGATGTGGCAGCCACCATCCATAACCAGGTTTTTTACAAGTAGATTTCTTATTTCTTGAAGACTCAGGGTGGGGTAATCAAATGCCCCCTGATGAGGTCTTATCTCTGTTATGATCTTCTCTACCGGCCAGGGCGGGTCTATTACTATTGTTCTATATTTCCCTTCGGGAAAAGATAAGACTTTATTGTCTTTTCTATCGGCTATCTGTTTTTCTTTCTGAATTTGGTTATACACACAGTGGATTGTTCTATTGCATGCATCTATCTCTCGCAGCAGTCTCGGTTTTTCCTTAGCTATAGTCCTCACTTTATAAAGGGTATCATGGGATGTGCCTATTGCTTGAGCTACTTTTTCCCTTGTATCTATATTTTCAAAAAGGTTCGCAGAATTCTGCGAACCTTTTTTGCCCCTGCCTGGACTTAAAGTTAAATGCTCTTTAGCCTTTTCCGACCATATCTCCTCTAATGCTTCAGCTTCTTTCAGTTTTTCACTCCAAGTTTTCTGCCTATATCTATTAGCTTCAATTACAAGTTCACTAGAGTATTCTTTGATTTCAGCTTCAATCTCTGCGATATTCAATATCTTGCAGGCATTAACTCGCCTATGGCCTGACACAATAACACCATCTTTGGTAATCCAGATTGGCACAAGGACACCGTTTTCTTTAATGCTATCTATGAGATCCTGTGTCGGTTGATGCGAATAAATGTTTCCGCTAAAAGGAGAGGGCTTAAGCTGAGAAATGCTTATCTTCATTATTATTTAATAGGTGAATTGAGTCTTATTTTTTCCTACCAAACGGTTAACAGTTTCATCCCCTACGTTCACTTATCATCCATTTTGTTTTAACTTGCCATTTTTTGATTTTTACCGGAAAATAAAAAGGAAGTAACGTGACAAAAAGGTGGGTAGCTTTTTGGCCAAAATAAAAAATGATAAAGAATATGGGGAGCATCTAAAGGAACTCTCGAGTGGTGAGTTTCTAGATATCTCTGAATACTATCCAGGAGCAATACTCGGCAATAAAAATTTTAAAGAACAGTTTATCAGGATAAGCCAAAAATTAAGAGATTCAGTAATAGTTAGAAAACCTGAAGGTAAACAAGTAGATCACAAGGGCATCTTTAAAATAATAAGTCGTTAGCCTACACTCTTAAAAGCTCACCAGTATGGAATTCCAGACTTTCAATGGCTTTTAAATGAGTTTATAGACATACTAAAATACTGCCACATTACAGGTGATAGTGCATTGTTGAAAAAATGTCTAAAGAGTTTTCAAGTAGGCCACAGACCTGTAGGCACATCAGATTATTTACATACAGCTTGGTTGGTAAGGCTTTACCAGAATAACGAA
>CAZXCW010000083.1:0-11483 GCA_964639385.1 uncultured Nitrospiraceae bacterium | reverse complement strand
TTTCTGCAATTCCTTAAACGGTAGCTGCACAACCGCATGCAAATTTCAATAACTAAACCTGCGCCCATACTGTGGATGGGTATGCCACTCGCCACAGAGCTTTAATACCTCGCCTGGATTTACGGAAAAAAGGTTACCAACTACGGTAATCAGATTATTTTTCCCAGGTACTTTTATCTGGGCTACCGTGTAATTGTTTTCTTCGTTGTGGTAAGTGATTCTCTCTATCTGACCTTTAATTTCCACGAACATGGGACTTTCAAATTTATTCATTAACCCAAATAATGCAATTCAATAATGCAGACGTTGTAAAAAAATTTATTTTTCGATACCTTGATTTACCTTTAACAAATGGTTCACAGAATATTTTAGTAAATATACGAAGAAAAATATTCCTAATAAATTCATCGAGTTAAATAAATTTTGAACAATGTCTGCATTATTCAGATTAATAAATGAACTCCTAATACAATACACAGAACATAATGGTTCAGGCAACGGATACCGAGACTGCATATTCATGAGCGAGCTTCCTGGAGTCGGGCTGATATTTGACCTGTGGCAAGATATCCTTTAAAATCAACTATGCCGGAGTGGCGGAATTGGTAGACGCAAGGGACTTAAAATTCTCGACCTATCAAACGATTGGTAATATAGGGTAAGCAGTTTAATAGCATCAAAAATAGTAAAAGCTTTTTATGTTTAAAGATTTCAAACTCGCTTATTACAGATTCACTCTCCTTCCTGAGAAGATTCTAAAAATGCCTGCATTCAATAAGGGAAATGTGTTGAGAGGTGCTTTCGGTATATCTTTTAAAAGACTTGTTGTATTATTAAAGACTCAGAATGCAGTGGATGCATGTTAAAAGAGAAATGCGCTTATGCGTTGATATTTAATCCCATAGGCATCAATCCGGCAAAGAGATTACACAATGTGCCCCGTGGGTTTGTCCTGAAACCACCGCTCGAAGCGGAAAGAGCGAGGCAGTATTTATGCCTTTTCTAGTAGATAATGGTATTATTTCAGAGTGGTAATATTTCAGAGTAATAGAAGTTATTTTATAGAAAATAATAAGGGGGAAACCATGAAATGGAAAGAAATTGTGGAGACATTTAAAGATGAATGGGTGCTGATTGATGTAAAAGAAGTAGATGAGAATTTTAACCTTACGGAAGGAGATGTAATCGCTCACTCGAAGGACAAAGAGGAGATTTATAGAAAGCTTTTAGAGTTGAGGCCAAAAAAATTCTCTATAGAGTACACTGGAAAAATACCAGAAGACCTTGCGGTAGTCCTTTACTATGAAAATATATAGACTGGAAAGGCATGGCCTTTTACTTATGCTTAAGACCTTTATTGAGGGACCCGAAGGAAATGCATACCCAAAGCTTCTGTTAGATACAGGTTCTGCATATACGATTATTTCGCAGGAGATTCTTGAAAATATTGGGTGTAGTCCTGCAACAGCAAGAAGGAAGCAGAGGATTATTACTGGCAGCGGGTATGAAATTGCCCCTGTAGTATTCCTGATTAAGTTCCATTGCCTTGGAAGAATCATCGAGAATTTTGAGGTTTTGGCTCATACCCTTCCGTTTGGAACTTATGTGGATGGACTTCTGGGTATGGATTTTTTGAACCGATTTGAACTTGAGATAAAGATTTATACTGGAGAAATAGTTATTAGATAGGAATCACCGATGTCTTTCAAAAACCTCGCAGGCCATGACCCTTATCCCCATCAGATAGCAACTTACGAGGCACTTGAAAAAATCATGAAATCAATTTTTGAATTAGCCAACTCAAAAGGAGAAACATGGTTTGAACACTCTAAAAATACCTTCCATTTAGGACGAGTACTGTGGAACTTGTGCAAAAAAGAAATTAGGAAATATTTTCCGGAAGATGAATATCTGTGGTGTTGGCGAGGAGCGCTTTATTTTTTTCGGCTGTGAAGCAGTTAACATCCCAATGAAGAGGGAACTGAAAGTACTTGGAAAGATGTAGACTTCAAGAGAAAGACAGTCACTGTTGTTATGCACACCATTACCCTGAAGGTCTCAGATCAAGTGTTGAAGTTCTGGATAATTGCTACAATTTTGCTACAGTTAAAATCCTCGCCCTATCTAACGATTGGTAATATGAGGTAAGCAGTTTAATAGCATCAAAAAATAGTGAAGGCTGTTTATGTTTAAAGATTTCAAAGTCGCTCATTATAGATTCACTCTCTTTCCTGAGAGCATCATACAGATGCCGACTTTTAATAAAGGTAATATCTTGAGGGGAGCTTTTGGCTCATCTTTGAAAAGACTTGTGTGTGTTACCAAAGACTCAGAATGCAGTGGATGCATGTTAAAAGAGAAATGCGCTTATGCGTTGATATTTAATCCCATAGGCATCAATCCAGCAAAGAGATTACACAATGTGCCTCGTGGCTTTGTCCTGAAACCACCGCTCGAAAATGAAATAGTGTATTCATCCGATAAACCTTTTTCCTTTGATATGGTTCTGATAGGGGACAGGATAAATTACCTCCCATATGTGATAGTGCCTCTGATAGAACTTGGAAAGTTCGGGATAGGTCTGAACAGGGGAAGGTTTACTCTAAGAGATTTGAGCGTTATCAGCCCTCACCCCCCCTTAGAAAAGGGGGGCCGGGGGGATTTTCATTCGAAAGAATCCATCTATGATTCTCAATCTAATATGGTCAAAAATATACAAAAACCTGTAACAGGCAACGAGCTGCTTGAATATGCAGGTAAAATGAACCAGCACATAATAACTCTTCAGTTTCTCACACCAACAAGAATCAGATATAATCCCACTGGAGAAAAAGGCAAAAGTGAAGTTGTTAGAGTACCTCACTTTCATCATCTCATAAGAAGGTTAAGGGATAGGATTAATGCACTTTCAGTTACCTATTGTGGCAGTCCAATAGATGTGGATTTTAAGGGCATAGCAGAAAGGGCAATGGCTATAAAGACAAAAGAGCTGAATCTCAGGTGGCTTGATATCAGACGTAAAAGTCGGACTCAGCCTATCCAGCATGACCAGAGTGGTTTTATAGGGACAATAACCTTTGAAGGAGATTTAAGAGAATTTCTACCTTTGCTTGTGCTCGGTGAATATGTCCATGTAGGAGAAGATGCAGTATTTGGGAATGGGTGGTATAGAATACAATGAGCAATGTGTTGTGAAAAAAGAAGGACAGATTAGATGTCAGCGTTCATGTTTTTAATTGCCACAGTAATAATGAAGATTATATGATCATTATCGAAGACATAATTGAAAGCATAAAAACCAGAAGAATAAGGATTACAGACCATGCTGATGAAGAAGCGTATAATGACACATTATCACTTGAAGAAATCTACTCATCAGTTCTCTAACAGGTGAGATTATTGAACAATATCCTGATGACAAACCCTATCCGAGTTGTTTAATCTATGGTAAAAATACTAAAAATGAGCCTATTCACAGTGTTTGGGCTTGTAATATAGAAACAAAGGCATCGGTTTTAATAACGGTTTATCGCCCTGATCCAGATAGATGGATAGACTGGAAGGTAAGGAGGAAGCCATGAGGCTTTTTGAGAAGTGCCCTATTTGCGGGGGTGAGGTTGTAGAAAAAGAGGTAGAGAAACTTTTAAAGGGGGGCAAAAATACTGCAGTCGTAAGAATTACTGCTGAGGTATGTCTTCATTGTGGAGAAAGACTATACTATATTCTCACGATACGATTATCCGATTTGAAAAAATCAGAAAGAAGCTTCAAGATGATGATGTTGAAGAATTTGTTCCAATCGGCAAAACGTTTCAAGTAGTTTAGTAACCCTGATCGAGATTCATCACAATGCAGTTCAAAAACCTCACAGGCCACAACCCCTACCCTCACCAGATAGCAATTTACAAGGCATTATCAAAAATCAGAGCCCCTCTCCCCTTTGTGGGAGAGGGATGGGGTGAGGGGTAAATTTTTATCCTCAGGGCATCGACAGGGAGTGGAAAGAGTGAAGGGAGACATAGGTGAAATTTAGCGAACTCGTGAGGTTATTAGATGAGAACGGGTTCAGGATTGTAAAAGAAAAAGGCTCTATAAGATACTATGGGAAACCTGGTTAGGACAACCTGATTAGAGTAGATTATCATGGGTCAAAGGAAGTCCCTACAGGTACCTGCCATGCTATACTAAAGGCAGCAGGTATAAAGAAATAAAACAACGGAGGGATAAAAATGATCGATTTAGAATACTCATTAGTAATTGAGGCTACGGCAGAACCAGACTACTTTGGATTTTATTCTCCGGATTTAGAAGGTTTTACAGGCATAGGACATTCTATTGAGGATTGTCTTTACAAAGCAAAGTGGGGCATGAGAGAACATGTTAATTTGTTAAAAGAAAAGGGGCTTCCAGTTCCTCCGAAAAATCCAAATCCAAAAATTATTATCCAAAATGAACAAGAAGTAGTGATTGTTTGAAAATCTTCTTCTTTTGATGCAATTCAAAACCCTCACAGGCCATGACCCTTATCCCCACCAGATAGCAACTTATGAGGCGCTTAAAAATGGGAAGTCAATTATTCTCAGGGCATCTGCAGGAAGTGGGGAAACTTGAAGGAGTGTTTAGGCCTGTTGTGAGATAACGGTCATTATTTTAGGATAAGTATAGAAACCTTTATTTGGAGGAAAAAAATGAAAGTGTTAGGGACTGCAAAAAAGGAAAAGGGCGTTTTCACATTGCCGGATGAGCTCCTGAAGACAGCAAATGATGCCCTTTACGAAGTGCTTGAAGTCGAAGGTGTCCTTTTGCTTATTGAATCACCACTCGACAAAGAAAGGATTGCACGCATTGGGACTCTTACTGAAGAGTCCATCAAGACACATAGAGAGACTTTAGAAAACCTGGCAAAATGAAAACATTAAAGATTGAAGATCTCTTATTGATTCATGAAAAAGTTATTGAAGTCACGGGTGGAGTCAAGGGAATAATTAACCCTAGTGCTTTGGAAAGTGCAATTCGCAGGCCTTTTACTACTGCTTCTGGACAAAATATTTTCCCAACTCTGTGGGATAAAGTCGCAGCTTTTATCCATGCGATAATATCTTTTCATCCTTTTGCGGATGGCAACAAAAGAGTAGCCCTTGTAGCTGCCGACGTATGGCTAAGACTGAATGGGTACTACATTCCTCACGAACAAGAGGTTGAAGAATTGTTCTGGAAAATTGCAAAAGGAGAAGTGACTGTTGAAGAAATATCTAAGTGGCTTCAAGATAGGTGTAAGGAATATTTTGGATGATATTCAAAAACCTCACAGGCCATGACCCTTATCTCTACCAGATAGCAACTTACGAGGCGTTAGCAAAAGGCGAATCTGTGATCCTCAGAGCACCGACAGGAAGCGGGAAAATATGGGAAATAATATGAATTCAATTTTTGAATTAGCCAAGTCAACCGGTGAAACATGGTTTGAGCATTCAAAAAATACTTACCATTTAGGGCGAGTATTATGGTCTCTATGTGAGAAAGAAATAGCAAAATACTTTACCAGAAATGAATATTGTTGGTGTTGCTTATTCCATGATATTGGTAAACTCCTTTGGAAAGGATTTGATGATAAACATACTCCCTATACTGAGAAAGCAATTTCAACGTTTTCAAAGATAAAAGACTACGAAAACCTTTTGAAACAATTTAATCTGCCTGATTTGTCTACGAACACACGATTAATTTCAGTAATTAAAGACCATCATGACAATAAAGTGAAAGGGTCAGAATTTATTACCCTTGCTGATTGTATAGCATCTTCAGAGTATGGATTTATAAGCGAACTGGATACAGGCAGGTATGGCAATTATTTAAAATTTCTGATTTCCGATTTACAGGAACTTCGAGGTTATCATCTTGTAAAAATTACCTTCCCCGATAGTTCCTACCTTGATAGGGTTAAATTTGGTCAGATTTTTTTAATCAAGATGCTCAGGGAAACGGCTTGGAAGATGTGCAAAGATGAGCCTAATTCACATTATTTGTTTGATATTCAAAATGGCTGCAAGATTTTATCAAAATATTCGCCCGTTGACTTCGGTGTAATGATAAAGAAATATTTTAGTAATTTTCTAACTCAGCAATTTGAGCAAAATTTTCCAATTTCAATGCTCGTTGGTGGCAAAGCGGACGATTTCGTTAAGGTGAGGCAATATATACTTGAAAATAAAATAGTCCTGTTTATTGATGAACTTTTAAAAGGCTGTCATCAGGATATCTTAAAAAGTCTACAACAACAAGCCAAAATCGAATTGAATCCAAATGATATGAATGATATGGAGAAATTAATAGAGCATGTTAAAAACTATACCGGATTAACTCAAGATGAAATGTATAAGGTTCGTGATTATGATAGCTCTTGGCTTGGTTTTCATTTAGGAGTTACAGGAGCATTGCCAAGTCAGTGTGGCAACATAATCGAAGAAAGTAAGAAAAAGGGGAAATTATTTTTGAAACCATTATCGGGGTGGTTAAAAGAAAAGAATGCAGAAGATTCAGATATAGCTATTAATCTGTTGTTGAAAGATATTGGCATACAAATAGAAGGAAAAGCCTATCAGGATGTTATATATCAATCTGTAGCACGTTTTTGGAATAGAAAAAATTGCTTTTTAAAACCTGATAATAATGTTGCAAATCTTCAAATAGAACCACTACTGGATTTTATTGCAATAAATAATCGTTTAGCACCAGAACTTTGGAGTGACAAAAACAAAGTATGTGCTTCTTGTGGTACGTTCAGACCATATTTAGAGGGCGGTCCTTTTATAGTTGGATTTACTTCAAGATATCGAGAAACCATTGGCAAGGCAAAGGAAGACCAACCATTATGTCCTCTTTGCTATTATTCAATGTTGATTTATGCCTACTTGACTGGCATTGAAAAAGGAAAAAGTTTAAGACCAAGAGATTCGGCATACATTGTTTTAACCGGAGTAAATATCTTATCCGATATTGAAGGATTTATTGATGAAACAAGCATATTTTCAGTAGAGGTAGTAAAACGATTGAAAAACTTCAAAAAGCAGTTTAACTGTCAGGAGGTCATAGTTTACACGCCTCATGAAACTGACCTAGATATGATTGTTTACTCTATCATCTCTAAGAATGACGCTTATCGTGAGTATCCATCAATTCAAAAATATTCCATTCTTTCAGAAATCAGGGATTTGATTCAATCTTCGGAAAATATAATGGGTGTTGCTATTCAGAATGAAGCGGAGATAAAAGGTCCGACTGTAATTAAAACACAGGAAGGAGAAACATATTTAGCCAGAATTAAAGACACCCTTGACCTTTTCAATTTTATCAGAGACATAACTTATGATCCCAAGACTCTTATTTTCTATTTCAGATTATGGCAGCAGGATCCTGTTTTGGCTCTATCAAGAATAAAAAAAGACAGCAGCGATAAGAATAAAAAGGCGATTTCTATTTCAGAAGAAAACTTTAAAAAGGGGGTGGAAATGATGCCCAAAGACGATTTGTTCTTCCAACTAACTCAACAATTGTGGCAGACTGTTGCTCTGCTTAAACAACTGGCTTCAGGATATGGCAGTAAGTATGAAGTAGGGAAACCGGTTAAAAAGTTCAAAGGGACACCGGAGAGTCTGGACTATCATATGAATTATCTTCTTAAAGATGCAAAATGTAGTCCTGAGAGTAAAGAACAGGCATTGAAGTTGGTTTTTGAACTAAGAGAAAAACTTTCTAAACTCGACAAGAGAGAACAGAGAGAGTTAGGGAATTATGTTAAAAAGACTACACATTTATTTTCTGCCATTGCTTGGCAAGAAATAAAAAAACAGAAAGGGGAAAAAGGAAATGACAGTTCTGAATAATCTGAATCTTCCAGAATTTATTGATTTCAATGAAGCAATAGATATTGCTCTTTCGGGCAAGAAAAAATCTTTAAGGAGATGTTATATCCCGGTCGGTGATGTAGTAACCATCGCAGGGTACAGGACATTGGAGGCACCGGCTCTTTTTACAACGAGTGAAGAAGGGACGATTGATAAAGCAGAGTTCGAGGGGAAAGAAAGGGTTGTTTTAACCGGTTTAAAGCAAAGGGCAGTTATTCGGAGGATTCATTCCAGCTTTATAAGAGGCATTATTGGTGATAATTATAAATGCGTAGTTCCAGATAATCTCTGTGGTCACTGTATTAACTGTTTTCAGTTTGGTTCCATGAATTCTGATACTGGCATTCAAGTTAAAAGTAGAACAAATATTACATCCAGTTTTTCCTTACGGAGTGCAGATGAGGCAATTTCAGAAGACGAAGAGTTTCACATCATGGTTCATAGTGATTTATCTATGGCAAAGGGAGAAGGTGAAGGAACTCAAAAAGGAGCGTCTATTTATACCAATGAGGTTATTAAACCAGAAACTGTATTTCCTTTTTTAGTATATATTTATTCGCCAAGTCAATTTGACATTGTCTCTTATATCAAGGCCCATCTTATTGCTGATTTAAGGGGATATGGCAGCTATTCAACTATTCGCAGTCAGGCAAGGTCTGAATTTTTACTCATTACAAAAGACTTATCTTTAAGTCCCTCGGTCATGTTAAATAAATCTAAAGAAGATATTTTGAAATCTGTTGACAATAAATTATCAATAACAAGAGATAGCGATATAAAGGCATTGGCAGACCAATTCGAATCAATGGCAAATAAGCATAAGAATAAACTCTATCAATTAGGAAAATAAATTATGGCATGGTATCGGGTTGATTTTCAGCTTGAAGACTTCGGGCATCACAATGCTCAACTTATTTCCAAAAACTACCTTACATATCCGTTTTTTACCCCTACGCAGGTAGATTACGCTTTTACATATGGAGAAGATTTGCTAACTCATCCCGATTATGATGAAGAGAAACCTTTGAGTACTCCGGCTAATCCATTAGAATCGTTCCAAATCATCCAGAGACTTTATACAATTCGTAACTCGCCTTTGGAATTGGGAAAATATCCTACTTTTGGAAAAGTGCAGTATATCCCACCCGGAACAAAATTCTCTGCTTATAGCCAGCATAAACCAAAGGCTGATGTAATAATGATTGGAAAAAAGAGAAGGGTAGCAAGGATATTCTTTATTAGTGATCCGATTGTTCCAGTAGAGGAACACTTTAAACTTACAAATCCTGATTTAATATCTCATGATCATTTCAGATTGCTAAATCCGTCTGAATATCAAATATTGGCGATGTCTGCCAGATGGGTTTATGGACGATTCAAAGTTGAAAAAGTTATCAAGTTTGACGTCCATTATTTTATTTCGCCAATTATAGAAAACATAACCAGTGCTCATTCAAAGTAATACACCGGATACCGCTGAAAGGTACGATTTCAAATACATTAAATATCCATTATCTCCTTTTAAACATCAGAGAAAGGTATTTGAGAGGATATATCATTCCAACATACTCCTTGAATCTCCAACTTCTTCGGGAAAAACTGCCGCAGTTGTTTACCCAGTTGTAGATCAGGTACGGGGTTCAAATTGCAGAGCCTTATTTATCTATCCAACAAGAGCATTATTATGGGATCAATATCAAACAATTTCAAAAGTCGTTTCGGAAGTTTCTCTCAGTATTGCAAAAATTGATCCTTATACTCCTACAAAAGATTTGTACGGGATATTTGCCCAGAATCGCATTATTGCAATGACCCCGGATATTTTCTATCCTACTCTCCTTAGAAACGCACAACATTACAAACGCTTCTACGAAAGAGCCGTAGAATCTATAAGCCACATTGTTTTTGACGAGGTACATCTCTATGACACTTATATGCTTTTTAATTTAAGAAATTTAATAAAGATAATTCGTGAGATTAATCCTGAAATAAGGATTCACTGTCTGTCAGCCACTGTTGAGCATGTCAAAAGAAATCTTGAAAATATTGTGGATTTTGAAATTATTGATGGAGAAAGCTATACAGGAAAAATCAAAATAAACGCTATCCTTATGCCCCCATTGCAAATTAATGATGAAATAGAGACTCTGCTTACAGAGAAGGGGAAAAAAGTAATTATATTAAACTCAGCTAAAAGGGCAAATGAAGTATATGAAATTCTGCGAGAAAGATATTCGAGGGTTTTTCTTGTTGTCGGACAAAGGTTTCAACAAGAAAATAATAGGAATGAACATCTTACCAATTTCTCATCCAGAGATGATGCTATATTGATTGCTTCGCCAGTTGTTGAACAGGGGGTTGATTTTAAAGCTGATATAGTCATATCAGAAGATCCGACATCTTTATTTTCGATAATACAAAGGTTCGGAAGGATTGGCAGAGGAGGCGTATCAGGTAAATTCATAATATTAACCAAGACCGCCAAGAGAAATAATTTCTACAATCAGGAAATAACCCTAACCCGTGCCGAATTTGAACGACTAATTGAAGATGCTGATGGAGGTGGCTATTATTCTTCTCCGCTTTCAGATGGAGTAGAAATGATGGAAGCCATGTTATGGAAGGTATGGAGAAGAACAGAATTTAAAGATACCTTTGAAAGGGTGAATGACTTGCAAAAACTGGAAAGGCTATTTCAAAAATATGAAAAATATTTACCAGATGTGTCATTCCGTGAACCTAATCCGTCAGTAGAGTTGAAATCAGGAAACTTAGTTTCTATATGGGATTGTTTGAAACGGGAAATCTGGAAACTGTTATCAGCAAATAAAAAGAGAGAAAATATTGCAACGGCATATTTACCGCTTGAGGCGGAAGAATTTCTTAAATCATCCTTTATAAGATATTCTCCTCATTTAAAACTTATACATTGGGAAGCATTTAGTAAAAACAGCATAACCACGACAGGTACCGGAACTTTTGAGATTAAGGGGATAGTGTTTAAAGCAAATGGAACGATTCAGCGGTTATTCGATTTTAATTCCTATAAAATTAGTATGACCAAGGGTTTTGGAAAAGGAGAAGATTTATTTTTTAAGCCCAAAATATTTTTTGAGGAAGATGAGTAATGTTTGAAAATCTTTGTTCTTCAGAAGAACGTCGGGGTGAAAACTGGGTTCTATATAGAAAACATCCTTTTGTTCTTTGATTCTTTTTTTAGGACTCAATAAATAATTATGCTATAATATTTTTACGATTGAATTAGCAGGAGGCTATAACAAAAATGAAAGAAGAAGAGCTTCTGAAGCGTATCACCTTTAATCCCTCAATATTTGGTGGAAAACCGATTATTCGTGGTATGCGTATAGCTGTGGAACACATCCTTGGAATGCTTGCAGCAGGATCAACTGTTGATGAACTGTTAGAAGACTATCCATTTTTAGAGAAAGAAGACATACAGGCCTGCCTTGTTTATGCCCACCGTATGGTCGCACATGAAAGAATAGAGCCTGCCTTATTAAATGAGTAGTACATTGTCAACTTAATTATTGATAGTTATGGCTTTTCATGGTACTCTCT
>CAZXCW010000082.1:0-11608 GCA_964639385.1 uncultured Nitrospiraceae bacterium | reverse complement strand
TAGCTCTCTGAGTTCTTTTTCCGCGGATGGCAACTTCTTGTAATGTTATATATATATAATATTATCTTTTAGAATAGCCCTATCTATTCTACCTTTGAAAATAGTTTTCCCTTTCTGCATGATGAAAGGAAGCTCTGCGTAAGAGTTTTCTTGGGGAATAATGATATCCTTGAAGTATCCTGATATAGAAAGCTTTTCAAAATCACCTTTTATAGTCCCCATCATTCTATCAAGTTCTTTGTTGTCGTAAACCTCGGCCTTTAAGAGAAGAAGCGTCCTTTTATCTATAGTATCAACCTCTATAAGCCCTTTTGAGAGTTCCTCGAAGAGCTTGTGAAAAACTTTCCCAAGCAAGACCCAGTCCTCACCATGCTTCACCATTATATCTATTTCTTCTGTGACATCACGCCATTTAATGGATGGCTCATATGAAAGAGGCTCTATATATTTTATCTCTGACGCAAAAGACCCTGAAGGTGTCTGATGAATAAAGAGTGTTGAAGGTGAGGTAGAGAATATCTCATCAACCTCTGATTTATTCATAACTTTCAACGGGGAAAGATATTCGAGGTTATCAAGAATATATGCTAATCGGCCTGAGGCCTTCCCCTCTTTTTTCTGTACTCCCAGCATGCAGAGGAAATCTTGTGCCCTTGTTACAGCAACATAGAAGAGCCGCTTTTCTTCTTCGATTTCCTTTTCTTTTCTCTTTATAAAGGGTTCTCTCTTTTTTTTCTTAGCAGAATCTTCTTCATATGCCATAAATACTCTTCCATTTTCTTCATCGACAACAATAGACTTGGCTCTGGGAATATTATCCTCATCAAGAGATGGGAGAAACACCATCGGGAATTCAAGCCCTTTAGCAGCATGGACGGTCATTATCCTTACAGCATTCATGCCCTCCGCATTTATATTTGCCTTTGCTTCATCGTTCTGTCTTGCCCTGATGAGTTTTTCCCTGATATCGAGGCGAGACAATCCCTGAGACTCATACTGTTCGATAAGCCTTATGAATTTCTTGATATTTACGTGTCTTTGTTTTTCCCAGTAATATTGCCAGCCCCCTGTCTCTGAAAGGATATCCTCAAGAAGGATGGAAAGGAAGGTATTTCTTGCTCTTTCAATCCATCCTGATATAAGGTTGTGCGCCTTCTTGATATTTTTCTGTTTTACTGATCCAATTACCTCTAACAATGGCTGCTCGCTTTTCTTATCTATCAGCCTCGATATTGTTTCATAGTCGATACCAAAAAGAGGAGATCTCAAGAGACAGAAGAGACTGTAGTCGTCCATCGGATCCACAAGGAGAGAAAGCAGCTCTCGCAAAAGTGCAACTTCTGGCTCATCGTAAAAACCGATACCTTTTACAACAATAAAAGGAATTTGGAATCTCCTCATTGCAGTCTCAAAGAGAGAAAGATGAGTTCTCCTTCTCAGAAGTATTGCCATGTCACCATATATGCATGGTCTCTTTATGTCTCCATCAAATATTTCATAGTTGTTAACAAGGGACTGTATCCTCTTTGCCAGGATTGATGCCTCCAACTCACGACACTCCTTTGTATCTTTACTGCCCTCCATAAGGATAAGCTCAGCATTACCATTGCCTTCTCTCGTCGCTTTAAAAGATGTATATTTTGTGCACCAACTTTCGCTTAGAGCAGGCTGCATGAGCCTTTCGAAGAGACAATTTGTAAGTTCTGTTATTGTAGGAAGACTCCTATAGTTTTCCCTTATCTCTTCAAAATGGTATTCTCCACCCAGCCATTCGGAGAATTTCTTTTTTGCTTCCTGAAAAAGGCTTACATTTGCACCTCTGAAGAGATATATAGACTGTTTTTCATCTCCAACGAGGAAGATTGTCGGTACCTTCCCTGATTCTCTTTTTGCCCCGATTCCTGATCTCCATTCTTCTGTAAGCTTGTCTATAATTTTCCACTGGAGAGAGCTTGTGTCCTGGAATTCATCTACGAGGATGTGGTCTGTATGTTCATCAAAAGAGTAGAGAATATTCTGCCAATCTGGGTTTTTGATAAGGGCTTCATATGTAAGAAGTTCAAGGTCGTCATAGTCAACAAGATGTCTTTCGAGCTTTTTCTCTGTGTATCGTTTTAAACACCGTGAATACAACTCAAGTATCTTCTTTTCTTCTTCTCCTCCTACAGGGTGTTCTTCTCTTAAAATAAGCTCAGGATGGGGCCTCTTACTGTGAAGTTCATTAAGAATCCGGTAAAGTATATTCCATCCCTTGATACCTCTATTTTTCATCATCTCGTAAAAAAGGCCAGGCCTGTCTTTTTCTTTCATCAAAGCCTCATATACTGACTCTGACCAGAGCAGTGAGGCAGTGAATTCATCCATTACATCAAGAGATGGATCAAGTCCTAACTCCATCGAAAACCTTTTGAGTAATTTAAGACAAAAGGCATGGATTGTAGATATGCGCATAAGCGGCATCTTTTCCCGTATCTTCATAAATAAATCAGGATGCTCTTTTTCAAGGATAGCAAGTATTCTCTCTTTCATCTCCGCTGCAGCCTTCTCCGTGAATGTAATCGCAAGAATCTTTTCTATTTCAGAACCTCCGAGTAATAAGCTGATATACCGCCTTGCAAGCTTCTCCGTTTTACCTGAGCCAGCGGGAGATGAAATAATAACGCTCTTGGTTATATCAAGATAATTTTCCATACCTTATATCCAAATCCATTTTACCTTTCAACTTTTTAGTCTTAACCGATTTCTGTATATATGGACAGTAGGGTCTTTCAGGGCAGTTCCAGCACGTGTACTCATCTATAGGTAATGCGGAAAAAATTCCCATCCTTATCTTTGATACCGATTCCTCGAGAAATTTTAGGCTTTCTACCATATAATCTTCCATTGTCCGTCCTTTTTTTCTATCATTCCTTCCAGGAACCCATGATAGGCTTACATCTTTGAGTGAATAGATGCCCACGCGCTCTACCTTAAATCCTAATAGTTTCATCAACGCTGCATAGAGGAATAACTGTAAATTGGCACCTTTTGTTATTACCTGTGATCCTCTGAACTGGGTTGTTCCGGTCTTATAATCAATAAGCTCAACAACACCAGCTACAGGTGACGAGTGATGAATGACAAGCTTATCATCTTTTAGACTTGGAACTGCGGACTTGGAACTGTGGATTTTTTTGTCTACTCTATCTATTTTACCCCTGAGTCTAATTCCCCTTATAACTTCACCCTTGACAGGAAATTCAGCACGCATAAACGAATACCCCTCATCAATGAGGTCTTTTTCGCATTCATATATTTCAGGAAGGATCATTAGGAACGAATCCATAATTAAGTTTTTCCAGTAATTTTCAATAGGCTTATGAGCAAGGAGGCTTGCTATTATTTCTCCAGCTTTAAATCTGAGATCTTCTTCATCAATAAAAGGCTTTGAAAGAAGAAGTTGCATTATTTCATGGACCACGGTTCCAAGTACTGTAGCCTCGATCTTATACTCCTTAGTTTCCAGAGGCTCAAGCCGGAGAACTTTTTCTATAAAGAATTTCCTTGGACATGTCCTGTAGGAGTCTATGTCAGTAACCCTTATGTATGAATCTTCACCAAATTTGTCCTTTATTAGCTTATCTCCGACCTTTATTTCTGAAATGTATAATGCCAGGGGCTTTTTGCCACTTCTTAATAATTCTTCCTCTTTAGAGAAGATCCCCGATATCAGCTCCTTTTTCTCTCTATTCCTGGGAAGGAATGAAGAGGGAAGAAATAGTTTATCTCCCTCCATCATAGGATAGGAGAGGTTAAGGTTTTTTGTTGACTCTATAGCCCTCAAGAATAAGAATTTCTGTTTTTGTAGATATTGTTTCAGATTTACAAGGCCAAATTTTGTTCTAACGCTGTCTGGCAGTATGTAATCAATATCGGGCTTCGATGGAAGATCTCCTTCTTTCAGTCCACCTAAGAAAAGATTTTCTGGTTCAATTCCCCTCATTTCAAAAAAGTCCATAACCTGCACACCTGTGCCTTCCATTTCTACGGCTGTGGCATTCAGGATATGCCTGAGGGAATCTATAAACTCTCGCAAGTTACAATGCATCAGGCCTTCTGTTGCTATCTGGTCATGGAATGTGTAAGGCGTAAGGTTTTCAACAAAGGAAAGCTCCTTTAGAATCTTGGAGGTTTTTTCTTTGAGATCGGTATCTTCATATGAAAAATCAAATTCATTAAGGATCTTACCGATAACCTCACTATATTGGCTGAAGGAACCATTCTCCTTTATTGATTCCAGTGGTATAAGTTTCTTGAAGACCCATTGAAGCCCTTTCTTGACCTCTTTATTATCAGATATGATGCTACTTAGTGCTTCAGTCATATTGAGCCATGCGTCTTTCCCTTTTACAATCCCTGATCTGAGGCTTAAGATAGGGATCCTATTTCTAAATCCTGGTGAAATATTTTTAAAATAGGGTGAAGTAAGGAATCTGGAGAAGGTAAGTCTCGGATAATCATCTGCAACAGATTCAAGTAAGGCAATCAGGTCAAGAAAGGGCCGTAACTTTCCAGCAGGCATGGAAACTATGATCGTGTGAGGGATGCCATATTTTCTGAAGATACGTTCCAGCATGTCTGAATACTCATATAATTTTGGAAATGAGATTATCGTTCTTTCTAAATCCGTTAGCTTTTTTGATATAAAGTAATTTTTTATACTTCTTGCGATACCCTCTACTTCTTCCTCCACGCCGGGGTAGGGGCAGTAAAAGGTCATTGCTGGTTCATCTTGAGAGGATAAATGGACCTCTTCAATTTTAAAGTTATTTCTAATAAAATTGATGTAAGTATATGTTATTTCTGATAAAATAGAATCGTACGGAATTGAAATAAGGACATCCTTTGTATTTTCGAGCAATATCTTTAGTACAGCTTCTTCCGACTTAGTAAGTTCATAGAACCCATCAAGTATAAGGTGCTCTGGGTACAAATCATGTTCTGCAATCACGTAAGGACATTCTGTTAGGGCATCATCTTCATCTAAAACAGACTGCCTTTCGAGAACTTCCTGGTATGTCTTAAATACCCGTACAACTTCTAATGCCCTGCTTGAGACTTCTTCAGGGATACCGAGTTCATAAAAAATGGCCTTTAGCTCTCTTTCAACAATTTCTACGCCCTTTTTCGGATGATACTGTTTAACCTCCTTGATAAAATCTGTAATCAGGGATGCAATGCCCATTCCCTTCCCAGAAATTCGTGAGATTATGACTGGTATAAGGTATGGAAATATGATATTTTTTTCGCCATACAAAGAATAAAGCCTCTTTGAGAATTGTTTAATCGTCATCATCTCTGGGGGAATATAACAGCCTTCGATAAGTTTAAGAAATATCCGCTGGGCTTCCTTCACTTTCCTTGGTGTGGGGGCAAGATAGAGGACTTTTGAATAATCAGGGCCTTTTATTCTATCAACTGCTGCTTTGAACAGAATCTCTGTTGATCCTCTATATTGGAAGGGGATGTAAAAGACTTTAATAGACATCTCGCTATTTTCATTTATTATAACATCCCTAAATGAGATGTTTTATGTCGAAGGTCAGTAGTTTTTTGTAGTGGCTAATTACTTTCTGAGTAATAAGGAAGCATGTCTTTTTTTGAATAAAAATTAAGAATATTTATAGGCTGTAAGTATAAGGCAGAATATAGTATCTTAGCTTATTCTCGTCCCGACATGATGTCGGGACTTCGAAGCTCACCTCTCTATATTTAAAATACGCTAACGACTATCGGTTTACGAACCGTAGGGCAAAAGAAACCGCTCAGATACTAATATCCTGCCATCACGGATTTGGAGATACTTACAAGTAATAACTGTTGATTGCTATTTTTAAGAAATGTAGTTATTATTGAACCAATTAATAGAGGAGAATCTTGATGGTCATAGGTAAGCCCTTTCTTAGAACAGAGCAGATACGGGATAAAGTTAAAGAACTTGCAGACCGAATATCAAATGATTATGCGGGTAAAAACATGGTGGCTGTGGGAATTCTTAAGGGTGCATTTATGTTTTTTTCAGACCTTGTCAGGGCTATAAGGGTACCCCTTACAGTGGATTTCATTATAGCTTCAAGCTATTTAAAGACTGACACCACAGGAGAAGTGAAAATCTATCACGACATTAGAGAGGACATTTCAGATAAGGATGTGCTTCTCATAGAGGATATCATAGATTCTGGAATAACCCTTAATCAGATAAGGGAACGAGTACTTATGAGGAGCCCAAAGACTCTCAAGATATGCGTATTTCTGGACAAAAAAGAAAGAAGAATAGTTGATGTACCTCTTGATTATGTGGGTTTTGTAATACCAAATGAATTCGTGGTTGGCTACGGACTGGACTATGATAACAAGTTCAGAAATCTTCCATATATATCTATATTCAAGAAATCTGTGTAAAATATTTAAATCCAAATTTCACAAATGCTAACTAAACCGTCATCTCTAAATTTATTTAAGAATCTCTTTAAAAGAGACCTGAAACAAGTTCAGGGTAACAAATTAAAATTAATAAGATAGAAAATAAGAATACAATGTTTGAACTCATGGTGGAAGCTACATTCTCAGCAGCGCATCAATTGAAAGGATACAGGGGAAAGTGCGAACGCCTCCATGGTCATAACTGGAAAGTGCAGGTTCATGTCGTCGCAGAAAAGCTAAATGAAATAGATATAGCAATAGATTTCCATGAGATCAAGAGACTTACAAATGAAGTTATTTCCTCTCTTGACCACAACATCCTGAATGAAGTCTTCCCCTTTACTGAAAAAAATCCATCCTCTGAAAACATAGCTAAATGGATCTATGACTCACTAAGAAAAAAAATGGATTCTGAAAATATCCACCTCTCTGCTGTAACTGTCTGGGAATCCGAGACATCTTCTGCCACATACTATGAGCTCTAAAAAGGGTTTTGCTGAAGATATTATAAGTCTTGCCCTCAAGAAGGGTGCAGACGAGGCAGAAGTTTATATAAAGTCTTCAAAGAATCTTTCAATAGAGATAAAGGATCAAAAGATAGATGCTCTCGAATCATCTCTCAGTTTTGGTTTTTCTCTGCGTGTGATTAAAGAAAAAAGGCTGGGTTTTTGTTATTCAACGGATAAGGATAGTTTTGAATCTATTGTGGACAAAGCAGTGGAGGCCACAAGATGGGTTGATAAGGATGAATACCTCGAACTACCTGCACCCTCTGATTCAGGCAGTGTAGAAATATTCGATGCCAAGATAAGTTCAATATCTGAAGGGGAGGCTATAGAAATGGTCTCCCTTCTTGAGAAGGCAGCATATGAAGAAGATGAAAGAGTCAAAAATATTAGAAAACCACGTGGGACTTTCCGAAATACAGACATCGTAATAATGAATTCTAAAGGTGTGGATAAAAAATATTCCTCAACAACATGTTCGGCGCAGATTACAGTCATAGCAGAAGATGGACTGGATAGTCAGATGGGCTTTTATTTTGCTGGATCCAGGTTCCTAAATGAAGTCTCATTTGGAGATGTGGGGCAGAATGCCGCAAGGCGCGCTGTACAGCTTCTCGGTTCGAGAAGGATGAATGCCCAAAAGGTATCTGTGATTCTCGATAACTTAGTGGCTGTTGAGTTTATGGGAATATTTGCATCCTCTCTCTCATCAGAGAATGTACAAAAGGGGAAATCTCTTCTATCAGGCAAATTAGGTAAAAAGGTCATCAGCCAAAAGATAAACATAATTGACAACGGGCTTCTTCCCGGCAAACTTGGCAGTAGGCCTGTTGATGACGAGGGCGTATCTTCACGAGAGAATACCTTGATAAGAGAAGGTGTCCTCTGTGGCTTTCTTTACAATACCTACACAGCAAAGAAAGAAGGAGTTTTATCAACGGGCAACGCCATGAGGGGTGGATTTTCAGGACCCCCTTCTGTTGGAATATCGAATCTCTATATCGAGCCTGTTTCCGAGGCTTATACCATGAGTCCAAAGGAGATATTCAAAGCAGCAGATAAATGCCTATACGTTACCGAAGCCATGGGAATACATACTGCTAATCCGATTTCAGGGGAGTTTTCTATTGGTGTCTCAGGGCTCTGGATAGAAAAGGGCGAAATTGCTTTCCCTGTTAAGGAGGCAGTGATCTCAGGGAACATCTTATCCTTTTTTGGAAATATAGAAGTAGTAGGAAATAATCTCAGGTTTTTCGGTAATATGGGCTCGCCGAGTATTCTCTTCGGACCAACTGACGTCAGCGCCTAAAAACAGATTTATCTTGATAGTTAAAAACTAAATGAGTATAATCTACTCTAACATTATGTAGGTATGAAGAAATGAGCAAGATGCCGATAAAGCTTGTTTTAGGTTCTATAACGTATCTATTCAGTGAAGGTCTAAAGAAACTCCTTGAGGATGACCGTGACATAAATGTCATGGGGATATTCACTGAAGGTATTGACCTAAAAGAAATAGTAAAGCTTAATCCCGATGTCATCATTGCTGACTTCGATATCTTTCGTAGCTTTCCTGAAGAATTTACGGTTCGTAATAGACTGAAAATCCTGCTCATGGTCGACTGGACATGGCTTTATTCAGCAGATAAACAAATTCCGAAACTTGTGTCAAAAGGGGTAGTCGGTATCCTTCCTCCTGGTGTAGATTCGGATCTTTTAAAAAAGGCGATAAAGGCTGTTTCTTTGGGAGAATTATGGATAGATCGTAAGACCATAAGAGATTACCTCTCTTCCGAGGGCATTCCCGAAAGGAAGGTAATTCTCTCCGAAAGAGAAAAGGAGATAGTCTCACTTATCTGTCAGGGATATAGAAACAAGGAAATTGCCCATAAACTCAATATCAGTGAGCAAACAGTTAAGTCTCATTGTAACCGGATTTATGAAAAGGTTGGGGTATCAGACAGACTTCAACTTGCCCTTTATTCTTACAAGATTTGGCCTGATTTTATCCAGGGCTATAAAAAAGTATATAAAGCGTGAAATGTCTTTTGACAAAAAATTTAGCCTTAGGGTGATTCCAAGTAACAACAATGAGTGAATCTTAAAAGGAGGTGCCCTAATGTTAAGGCTTACATGCCCTAATTGTCGAAAGGATTCATATAGCATTGATGTGGAATCTTTTAACGCATGTATATGCTGCGGGTTCAGATTCAGCGGCAAATACGGGCCGGACAAAAGGTCTGAGACTCGTGTTCAGCAGGAAATTCCTTTTGCCTTTTCTCACAGTAGTCAGGATTTTAAAGCAGTCACATTCGATCTTTCTGAGAAGGGGTTAGGCATCAGAATATCAGGTGATGCCCATATAGCGATAGGTGATGTTTTGAATCTTAGTATCGGGGGCAACTCAATAATGGCCAAGGTCATGTGGCTTAAAAGATTTCCTGATAGATCCCTGGCTGGCCTAAAGAGATTGAACTAATAATTGATTTGCTTTAATCTTAAATTTTAAGAACTTCACAAACTTTTTTTAAAACTATAACTTTTCAACTAAACTTCTAAAAGCCCTTTCTTTTCTGTTACAATTAACCCACATAATGCAGACATTGCTCAAAAATTTATTTAACTCGATAAATTATTGGAAATATCTTTATTGGTGATACTCATAAAAATATTCCAATAACCATCAGTTAAAGATACACTAAGTATCGAAAATAAATTTTTTCACAACATCTGCATTATGTAAAAGCATTTTGGGGGTTAATATCTAAAAGCACTGATAACCCGTATTATTCGAAGTCTATGGCGGATGTAGTATTTGGGCGGGTTTAAATTCTTTCATAGAAAGAATTTACCACGGAGGCTCGATGTATATCGAGCCGAGAATGAGCGAAAATACTACATCTGCCATAGGTACAAAAATTTATAAATTAAGCGGGGTAAGTAGGAGACGGAGGGCGAAAAATGGACTTTTTTTTAACTGAAGATCAGATGATGATTAAAGATCTAGCCAGGCAGATTGCTGAAGAAAAAATTATTCCTGTAAGAGGAGACCTCGATGAGAAAGAAGAATTTCCATGGGAGATCATGAACATCCTTGCACAGTCTGATCTTTTTGGTCTCTTTATACCAGAAGAGTATGAAGGTCTTGGAAAAGGAAGTTTTGAGTTGTGCATAGCTGTTGAGGAACTGTCAAGGGCATGCCTTGGCGTATCAACAACCTATGCAGCAAATGCCCTTGGTACATATCCAATACTTCTTTTTGGCTCTGAAGAACAGAAGAAAAAATACCTTCCTGATATTGCAGCAGGAAAGAGACTTGTTGCCTTTGCCCTCACTGAGGCCAATGCAGGAAGTGATGCCGCAGGTATACAGACAACAGCAAGGCTCGAAGGTAATGAATATATATTAACTGGAACAAAGCAGTGGATTACAAATGGAGGAGAGGCAGAGATTTATACAGTTATAGCCATAACAGATAAATCAAAGGGTGCAAGAGGTGCTTCTGCATTTATAGTTGAAAAAGGAGTTCCTGGTTTTCATTTCGGTAAAAAAGAGAAAAAGATGGGTATAAGGGCATCTTCCACAAGAGAGCTTATTTTAGACAACTGCAGGATTCCTAAAGAAAATATAATTGGTAAAGAGGGTCTGGGCTTTATTGTGGCCATGAGGACTCTTGACAATTCAAGAACTGGTGTTGGTGCGCAGGGCGTTGGCGTAGCACAGGGTGCCTTTGAAGAGGCTCTAAAATTTGCCCGCCAGCGTATACAGTTCGGACATCCTATAATCAGCTTTCAAGCTGTCCAGCATATGCTTGCTGACATGGCCATAGAGATAGAGGCTGCAAGAACTCTTATATATTCTATAGCAAGGTATATAGACAGTGGTGCAAAGGACATAACAAAAGAATCTGCTATAGCAAAGGTCTTTGCAACAGATATGGCCATGCGTGTTACTACAAATGCAGTCCAGGTTATGGGTGGATCAGGATATATGAGAGAATATCCTGTTGAGAAGATGATGCGCGATGCAAAGATCCTCCAGATTTATGAAGGTACGAATCAGATACAGAGAAACGTTATAGCTCAGGCTCTGATAAAAGAGGCGGCAAAAAGATGAATAGCTGCACCTACATTCTCCATGTCTTTTCCTTTTGCAATAATGGTGATTTCTGAGCCTAAGAATTTTTGAGCTTGATATTGCAATAATCCTCAGGAGACCTCACACCAGTTTGAGAGGCCAGTCAGGTATTAAAAGTGATAAACTATCATATCTTGCACAGAATTTTTCTCTTTGTTATATTAGGTAATAATTTTTGTTACAAGGGAGACATTTATGATCGGTGGAACTAAAAGGAAAATCCTCAATATATCTCTTCCTCCAGAGTTATATAAAGAGGTGGAAAAATTGGCTGAGGAACAGGCAAAGGCTAAAGGTGAGTTTGTGCGAGAGGTAATAAGACAGTATGTTGAAACAGATAGACGGTGGAAACGAATCAGGAAATGGGGAGAAGAAACTGCTAAAAGATTAAGAATTAAAAATGAAAGGGAGGTAGAGAGCATCATTGAGCAGCATCGGAAAGAACAATCTCTATGATCAAGGTGGTGGCGGATACCAATGTCTTCATCTCGGCTATCTTATTC
>CAZXCW010000081.1:0-11695 GCA_964639385.1 uncultured Nitrospiraceae bacterium | reverse complement strand
CAAGTTATAGCCTCATCTATCTGCCCTTTGTCTTGAAGAGCATTCCCTAAATTGTAATGGGCATCTGCAAGGTCTGGATTGAGCTGTATAGCTTTTTGGAGGTGTTTTATCGCAAAATCATAATTCCCAAGTTGCAAATATAACATGCCCAGAAGGCACACAGCATCAACGTCATTCGATTTCTCTTTTAATATTTCCTTACAGATATGTTCTGCTTGTTGAAAATTTTTCGCTTGATAATACTTAAAAGCTAATTGGAGTGCTTTATCGATGTCCATTACTTCGTTAAGTTAAAGATATTATTAGAATTGGTTAAATGTCCTTTTCCTCTTCCTAAAGTTAATTTTTATATTATCATTTTTCAATCAGGAGTTAATCTCTCTACTATGACTATCAGGTATGCTAATAGCAGTATTTCATAAAATCAAGACAGTATGTATATTAGATTTAATCAATGAAGTGTACAAGAGTTCATGATTTTAGCACTCAGATAGTAAACCCCGATAGAAACGATGGGGCTTTTATCCCCCCTATGAAGAATTAAGATTTTATTTATTCCATCCCAGCCATAAATAGTGAAGCTTCCTAACGGGTAAAAACATGTATATTTTAACAACAAACAAAGAAAATCCAAAATGTTGACAGTTCAAGGGTTTTACTGATAAAGTCTAAACCAGGTGCGCCCATAGCTCAGCTGGATAGAGCGTCGGACTACGAATCCGCAGGTCGGGGGTTCGAATCCTCCTGGGCGCGCTACAGAATCAAGGGTTTAGGGAAAATACTTAAAATATTAATTCCCAAATAGCTATCCCTAATTCGCACTTGGTATCCTTTCTGTTATGGTATGCTGTCCACCTTAACTAACCAATTTCTATGACATAAAAAATTGAGGATTATAGATATATATTCATATTTGAGCCCTGCACAAATTTTCCCACATCTTGCGATAGCATTCTTCCAGATTCAGACTAAATCGCTTAGCATCAGTCAAAGGTGAACGTTCCATCATGCCTCGTAATTCTTCACGCAATGCCTGTAACTTCTTAATATCATTTGCCAATTTAACTGCAATTTCAATGTATTGGTCATAAGTTTTAGCAATAAGTTCTTGGAGCCCGATATTCGACAGAAGACTTACGCCTACTCGCGACGCATAAGTATTTCCTTCAAGAGTAATAACAGGTACTCCCATCCATAACGCTTCGCAAGTTGTTGTTGTTCCATTATATGGAAAAGTGTCAAGACCTATATCTATTCGATTGTATAAATTTAAATGCTCTTTTGGCGATGGTTTAAGGGGCAGTAATTCAATCTTTTCCGAAGTAATACCATTACGTATAAAGACATCCCTTATACTCTGACAAGTCTTTTTATCAGAAAGGCCTTTTGCTTTTATTATCATAAATGAGTTAGGTGCCGCTTTTAGTATTGCCAGCCAAAGCGAAAAAACTTCAGGTGATACCTTAGCAAAATCGTTAAATGAACCAAAAGTTATGTGTCCTTTTGACAGTGCTGGCAAAGGTCCAATCTCAGGGCTCTCTTTGTCAGGTAGATAACATAAAAAACTCTCAGGCAAGCGGATTAATCTTTCTGTGTAAAACTGATCAGTCATTCCAGGAGGGTCGGTATAACTATCAACAATCTTATAATCAACGGTGGAAAGACCAGTTGTAGCAGGATATCCTATCCAACTTACCTGCACAGGTGCAGGTTTGTGGACAAACAACAGCATTCGATTATGAGCCGTATGTCCTGCTAGATCTACGAGGATATCAATCCCATCCTTACGGATCAGTTCATTAACATTTCCATCAGACATGTATCCTATATCTCTCCATTGATCTGAATATCTGTACATTCTTTCCGTTACTTCATCAGGAGTTGTCACATCGGAGTAGCAATATACTTTAAAAGATTCTCGATTGTGGGTTGATAGTATCGGCTCAATAAAATAGGCAACCGAGTGCCTTCTAAAATCAGGTGAAACGTACCCAATCTTAAGTTGACGAGTATATATACGTTCATTAGCGTGCGATTTAATAGATGTAAGCAAAGGTTGTTCATACTGTTTTGCAAATCTCAGATGTTCTGAAAAAATAGTTTTAGTCTCATAACCAGAATTAAAGTTCATTATAAAAAGAATATTGCTGTAACAATGTGAACAATCCGGCTTTATTCGTAAAGCATATCGATAATAATTTTCTGCCTCATTCACCTTTCCTTGTTCTTTGAGAATAGTGCCTAGATTAACTAAAACATCAATGAACATTGGATTTACCTGCAGTGCTTTTCCAAAACAAGTTCTAGCTTCGTCGTAATAACCTTGTTCCTGAAAGATGACTCCGAGATTACAATTTGCTTCAGGAAAGTTTGGATTAAGCTGTAGTGCTTTTTGATAGCAAGTTATAGCTTCCTCATATTGCCCTTGTTTTTTTAGGGAAGCCCCTAAGTTAAAATATGCATCAGCAATATTTGGGTTATTTTGAATTGCTTTCCTAATATATTTAATTGAAAAATCATAATTTCCAGTTCCATAATATATTATTCCAAGGAGATGCAGAGCGTTAAAATTATTTGGTTCTTTTATTAATATTTTTCCACAGATTTGCTTAGCTTGTTGCAAATTGCCCTCTTGGTAATACTTGAAAGCAGATTGAGTCGCTTTATCAATATTCATTTTTAATTATTTTTTTATGCAAATATTACAATAAAGTGGTAAATAACTCATTAATGATTAATAGAAATATATACCATTTTAGCAAAATAAGTTTCTGAAGATTTCAGTAAGTACATGGCGACACACATTTTACGTGAGATTATTTACTTCCACTGAATCCCAACATCTCTATATTGAGCACCTATTGACTACTATCCACTTGTAAAAATACGATACAAGCCGTTTAGTCCTGAACTTTACCTTTACAATTATCTCATAGTCATCAAGTAAAAAAAGATTTTTTCATAATCTATTTGGTATCTCCACATAGGTAGCTTTTAGTGGTGAATTGGATTACAAAACAAATTTTAGCCATTTTATCCAATTTCCTTGATTTAATACAACAGAAAAATCAATAACTTAGAAGATTTCGTTTGGGAAGGATATACTACGAATCCGCAGGTCGGGGGTTCGAATCCTTCTGGGCGCTCTATTACAATCTCTACATCCTTCTTCTTCCTGAAATTACTGCTTGAGATATTCTATTATTAACGAAAGAACAAAAATGAACATCGATAAGTTATTAAATTTAGCCATTGAAAAATATCAGGCGGGGACTTTACAGGAATCAGAGTCTTTCTGTAGGGAAATATTAAAAGTTCAACCAGACAATATAGATGCCTTACATATTCTTGGTTTACTAAATTATCAGAAAAGATATTACGATCTAGCAATAGAATATTTCCAAAAAATACTTCAAATAGATCCGACAAATACTTTCGCATATTTCAACCTTGCTAACTCATTTAGAGAAAAAGGTAATTTTGATGAAGCAATAACATATTATCTAAAGGCTCTTCAGCATAATCCAAACTTTGAAGGTGCATATTATAATCTTGGCCTTACTTATAAGGAAAGGGGGCGAATTAATGAGGCTATAGCTGCTTATCAAAAAGCCTTGCAGCTTAATCCAGATGCTATCGATGTATATAACAATCTCGGATTGGCATTTTTCGAAAAAGGACTATATAATGATGCTAAAATCTGTTTTCAAAAAGCCTTGCAAATTAACTCGGATCATATTCTGTCATTAAATAATCTCGGGCTCACACTAAAAGAGAATGGAGAACTTAATGAAGCTATAGCATGTTTTGAGAAGGCGATTAGGCTTAATCCAAATTTTAGCCATGCATATTTTAATCTTGGTATAATTTTTCAAGGGGGAAAAAAACTTGATACGGCTATAACATATTTTCAAAGGGCAATCGAAATAGATCAATATTTCGAGAATGCATACTATAATCTGGGAATAGCTTTTAAAGAAAAGGGGCAGCTTGATAAGGCAATAGATTCCTATCAAAAGGTTATTGAGCTTAATCCATCCAACTCTGATGCATACAATAATGTGGGACTTGTCCTTAAAGAAAAGGGGCAGCTTGATAAAGCTTTAACTTCTTTCCGAAAAGCTATACAACTCAATTCCTGCGATCCTGAAGTACACTGGAATATGTCTCTTGTACTTTTAGCATCCGGCAATTTCAAAGAGGGTTGGAAAGAATATGAATGGCGTTACCAAGTAAAAGATTTCCAGCAGTGTAACTTCTCTCAACCCAGATGGGATGGTTCGTCGCTTAAAGAAAAAAGCATATTAGTATACGCCGAGCAGGGAGTGGGTGATGAAATAATGTTTGCCTCCTGTCTGCCAGAAGTGATTGCTCAGGCAGACTTATGTGTAGTGGAATGTGACAAGCGACTCATCCCGCTCTTTAACCGATCTTTTCCTAGAGCTACGATGATAGAAAGAAATACTTTAAGAAATGCTCTTTCACCCAAGCTACCACCTATTGATATGAAGATAGCTGCTGGCAGTCTACCACTTTTTTTTCGTCACAACCTTGATAGTTTTCCACAGCAAAATTCATATCTTATTCCAGATGCCCAGAAAGTAGATGTATGGCGTGATCGACTCACAAAGTTGGGAGCAGGATTGAAAGTAGGAATTTCCTGGCGTGGAGGAAGTAAATACTCTGACCGACATGCACGCTCAATACCCCTTGAACAATGGGCCGAGCTGTTTTTCGTACCGGAGATACACTTTATTAATCTGCAATACGGAGATTGTCTTGATGAGCTGAGGAAAACCCATGAAAAACTAGGTGTAACCATCCACGACTGGGAAGATGCTGACCCCCTTAATGACCTCGATGGTTTTGCAGCGCAGATTGCCTCACTCGATCTGGTTATTTCTGTAGATAATGCAACCGTACACATGGCTGGTGCATTAGGAGTACCCGTATGGACATTACTGCCTTTTGCCTGTGATTGGAGGTGGATGCGCGAATTTGAGGACACTCCGTGGTATAGAACCGTACGGCTGTATCGTCAGAACACTTCAGAAGACTGGAACAGGGTATTAAAACGAGTTTCATCAGCCCTTAAACAGTATATTACAACTGGTGCAACACCTTCTGTAGACCCCAGATATTCATATGGAGATCATGTAAAAGCCAGTCGGGATAAAGATGTCAAAGATTCCCATCCTTTAAGACTTTCATCCTCAGGAAGAACATATAGATGTGCAGTTGTTACACCTGTAGGTCCTGGCCATGAAAAGCTTTACGATGAATGCTTGGCATCTGTTGAAAAATCATTTCATGAGAGAAAAGGCAGTTTTTCTGAATTCATGCCAATAAGGATTGATGATCTTGATGGCAGACTCGGCCGATCAAAGACACGTAATAGTGGTATTAAAAAGGCGGTTGAACATGGTGCAGAGTGGATATTTTTTCTCGATGCGGATGACATAATGTCACCACCAGCTTTTGAATATGTATCTCCTTATTTATCTGATTATGATGCTATATGGGGATCTACTTGGGTTATAGAGAAATGTGAAACAGAGGCAAAGGAGAGGCCTAATCAATTACCTTTCTTATACAGTATTGAAGATGTCTTATCGTGTGATCCCTTTGTAACACTCCAGATGGGACATTTTATAAAGACATCGGTAGCGCTTTCCACACAATTTAATGAAACCCTTAATACAGGAGAGGACTTTGACTTTTACTTGCGTGTCTGGAAAAAATATAGATGCATAAAAATCTCACTGCCTTTTTTCTATAACAGGAGAGGCTACCATTCTAAAGGACCCAGGTCAGCAACAGGCCATGAGTGGCGCCAAAACGTCGAGAACATCATGAGAAGATATACTGGTAATATCTTTCGCGTAGAAAGGCAATGTGAACGTAAATGAGACATTTCAATTAGCTCGTAAGCAGTATCAAGCAGCAAACACAAAGCAAGCTGAATATATCTATAAAAAGAGAGTCCTAACTTATCAATAATGTATAAGGCTACCTTCTTTCCGTGCTAATTTTAATCCGTAACTAAAGGCAAAGAGGCCCAGAGGAAAAAGCAATATAACAAAGATAGAAAGTGCCAATATCTCATTGTAAATCGAGGAAAATGTTGCCCCCTTCAATAATACTTTACGCATGGCCTCAAGAGCATGGGTAATTGGCAGAAGATAAGCATATGCCTGAAGCCATGAGGGAAGAACAGTCACTGGATAAAAAACCCCTCCTAAGAGGCCCGATGCGGTGCCTATTACCCAGCTTATCGGGCTACCCTGTTTAAAAACTATAATAAAGGCCGCCGAGAGAAGACCTATTCCTGAAAACGCTAAAACGGTTAAGATCATAACGACAAAAAACGCTGAGAGACTGCTAAAGTAAAGATTGAGCCCGAACAAAAAGACACCAATAATTAGATATAGAATAACTCGAATAGATGTGAAAGAAAAATTATACAATGCTGATGAAAAAAGGATTGTTGATATAGAAGTGGGTGTTACTAATAAGGCTTCTAATGTGCCCATCATTTGGGCACTGCGTATCTGACTCGAAAAACTACCCAGGGAAACAGACAGATAATCGGCAAAGGCAACTCCTATAAGCACAAAGGCAAAATAGTTTCCTCCGTATGGCTCCATTTGATTTGCTACACCCACCCCTACCAATCTTGAAAGGAAGAACAACATAAGGGTTGATATGAAAATCCCTGCAACCTGTAAAACGAATCTGAATCTGTAGCTTATGTCAATCAAAAAGTCACGCTTCAGAAATGCTAATGGTTTAATTACTATGCGACTAATTATCATTTTGAATCAGTTTTTCGAATATTTCTTCAAGTTCGATTTCCTTTTGATTACAGGCATAAACCTTTACGTTTCCATCTATCATACGTTTCAGCATGGAAGTAAAGTTCTCTTCTTTCTCCCTCAGCTCAAATTCTATGCATCCGTTATTCTGAAAGATAGATAGAGGAGAAATGCCCATCTTTTGTAATGATTCCAAGGACAGAGGGCTCACTTTTATCCGATATGCATTCTCATATGCGATTAAGGACTTCATATATTCAAGATTTCCAGAAGCAATCACTCTTCCCTTATGAATTATGGAGATCTGATGGCACATCTCTTCTGCCTCTTTTAGATTGTGTGTACACCAGAGAACGGTTTTACCTTGGTTACTTACTAACTCCTCTTTAGTGAATCTCCGTATTTCTGAAGCAGCAAAAGGATCCAAGCTATTCGTGGGTTCATCCATTAATAGTACTGCTGGGTCAAAGAGGAGTGCCCGTGCTATGGCAAGACGCTGCTTCTGGCCTGAAGAGTATTTCATGAAGGGCATGTCAGTTATATCACTAAGGCCGACAAATTTTAAGAGTTCTTCAACATGGCTCCTTCCATGCTGGCCTGTAAGGTCATAGAGGGTGGCGAAAAAGTCGAGGTTTTGTCTCCCTGTGAGACGCCAGTAAAAGCTGCGCTCGCTTGTATTCACGAGACCAATCACACGGCGAACATAATGAGATTGATGGAAGAGATCATAACCACAGATATTCCCTGTGCCTCTATCCGGAAGGATAAGAGTAGCAAGTATTTTAATAAGGGTGGTTTTTCCTGCACCATTAGGCCCCAAGAGTCCGAATATCTCACCTGCACGTATCTCCAAAGAGACATTTTTAAGTGCCTCAATCTTTGTTTGTTTCTTATGGAAAAGAACAGTCCTCCAAGATCGGTCTATAAAGGTTTTTGTTATGTCTTTTAATTCAATCATTTCTTATGATTTTTATTTGATAAATTGTCAGTAAATGTTTCCCATACTTTACAAGTAACCTGAAAGGACGAATTAAATAATAAAAATATATCTTACTGGAATAAGAGGAAACTAAATGTCCTTTAGATATAACTTCCCGTGGAGGAAAAACTATTGGGAACAAAAGTCTTAATTTTTCGCTGATTTTATTAACCGCTAAAGATTTAATAAGACCTCCTGGAATAGCAGAAAAAATACCGTCATCAATAAACATTCTTTTTTCTAATATTCTTAATAATTTTAAATTAATATGAGATGATTCAATACATTGTGTTTGTAACGGAATATCAACATTGTCATGAAATTTTTTAAGTAGATGTAATACAGAATAGACTGGTCTATAAAGGCTGTAATCATCAATTTCATTTTGAAACAGTAACCAGTCAATTTCCTCTCTATAATGATTTAAAGTTTCAGAGATATCACAAAGTTCTCTTAAAATCATTTTCGAATCATAACCATGATTATATAGATGGAGACATAGATGAATAATCATGTCTTCAGGAGCAGGTATCAGGACCGGGCATCCATCAAGTTTTGTATATTTGGCTCTTTTAAACCACTTTTTAATATTCAGGTCAAAAGACTTTCCAGTTATATGCCAATGGATTTCTACCATTAGAGATCCATCTCTGTTTATGTAGGTGGGAAGATGATAATGATTTTTCTCAAACCATTCATCCGAAGTGACATGGTTTTTAGGAACATAGTTTAGATCGGACATTATTTCCTTGGCGCAAGATAAGTCCTCTTTCTTAACTAAAAGGTCGATATCACTCATCGATCTTAATCCAATGTCTCGATAAATAAATTTGGCTAAAGTTGCGCCCTTCAAAATAATTACCCTCACTCCTTTGTCATTAAATACCCTTAAAATCCTTAATAATTCCGCATAAAGATACATATTCCTGGCAATGTTCTCATGATATGCCTTTTTAAGTTTATCCATAACTTCATGAGGAATATATTGCTCCTCTTGTATTCCCTTTAAACTATTGTATAAAAGTGGAGCAATAGCCTGAGAAAAAGCAGCCTCTAAGATCTTGTTCCAGTTTAAAGGAAGAGAAAGAAGATGTTTGACTTGATCCAGTTTATCGTCAGTAACTTTAGCCTGGGCACATAATAGAAGCAGTCTGTTTTCATTAGATAAATTCATGATAAATTAATCCTTAGTCTATTATTTTCCTTTTCCCTATCTTTATCTGGAAAGCAATAAGTCATCTTATAGGTTTCTATTATTTCTGAATTCGTTTCTAAAAAAATATCTCCATTGTAAAGAAGCCAGGCATGTCCTTCTAATTTCTTTCCCCCACTCGTATCAGTTAAACCTTTCTTATATCTCACTCCAAAACATATTTGGGTATCGATACCGACTTTACGTAAAAAATGGTAGAGTATTAATGAGCGTTTCAGGCAGGTATTTTTGTATACCAGGTAGTTTCTACTAAGAATGTAGTCAGTATATTTAACTATCTTGTCCTTTATTTCTTGATAGTCACACCTACCGTTAAATCTTCTCTCTTGTGGTGTAAGTATTTTCATTAATTGAGGTACAGTCAACAATTTTATCAGAAAGGGCAGAATTGTGATTAAGAAGAAGATTTGTAAAAACAGCAAAACTTCACCAAATGAATCAAAATTACGTCTAATTTTTTTAAATCTTTTCATTCTAATGATTAACTTTACTGAGAAGACTTACCAATCTTTTGGGATTTTCATATATATCTCTACCGCTTAGAAGTTCAAACTCTACTGTCTGCTTGATAAGTTTTTCAAGAATTCTAAGTTGGTCGCGTGAAATATCCTTCTCCGCTGCTAATGCAGTCTGTTTTAATAACCTCTTATATGACTCTGTTTGTGAAAGTGGATTCAGTATGCTTTTTCCCTCAGATATTATTTTGGGGAAGATGATTACATCAGGTCTCAAGATTGGTATAAATGAACCAGGGTAAAACTTTGATACGTCAACAGGCACCTTAGACTCTTTTGGAATTTTAAATCTTTTACCTGATGACATCTCAGGGAAGTGCTTGGACAAATCTTCATCTATATGAAAATGCCTGTACAATGGAGAAATGGTTATTTCGCCATTGCAATCACTTAAAAAGAGAGAATCATCTGAAACATATTGGAAACCTTCTCGAATAAGGCTTAATGCTATGGTAGTTTTTCCGCACCCGCCATCTCCTGAAAACAAATACGCCACTCTATTGATACAAACGGCAGCCGCATGTAAAAAATAGAGCCCATAATATTTCAGGATTTCTACAATAGATGTCCCTAACAGAGAGAAAAGTTCTCCTGTATTCTTTATGATTTCATCTTTAATAAAGCCGTTAGCTTTCCTATCAATCGGATCTATGCACATAATCGACCCATTTTTTGAGGCTAAATAAATTTTTCCACCGTTACTATACACAGTTACGACCGGACTATTTATTGCTTTGACTGAATTAGCTGGGATACGAGGCGGGTGTTTTACGAGGCGTAGCTCGAATCTTACCGGTATTAAGTCTTGAGCATACTCTCCCTGATAAAGTGGCTGAAAGTAGTCTGAAACAAGAAATGATAGACAATCATCGACTGATAGGCTTATCTCTATACCCTGTACAACATATAAACTCTGTTTCAAGGGAGACACTCAACAACCTTCTCCAAATTTTTTTATAAATATAAATCTTTTATGCGCTTGAGCACTCTGCATAAACAAGTTTCTCATGACTTATAAGTCATGGTAGTTCTTCTATCTATCTCCTACTTCCACCAATTCCAATTGGAGCCGTAGTTATTATCGTGGTCGCCGTAACGACTGTAGCAGAGAGTTATTTCGTCTAATGACTCTTCACACTTCACGACTTCAGGCTCAACAAATTCCTTTTTCTCCTTCAAACTAACCACCCCCCTGTCTTTAAGCATTTAAAGGCTCTTCCGATAGCTATTGAAATCATCATGGCCCTATCAGAATGCTCAAGCGCTCTTAGTTTTTAATATCAAAATTAATTTTTCTTGCTCTAACTTTTCGATCACCTTTACTACACTTGCCATAGCTCTCTCTTCTTCAACTTCGTACTCAATAGCTAACTTTTGCGCAATTTCAAGTGGATCTTTAAAGTCATCCATAATCTGCCAGATACGTAATCCGGTTGAATTCAAAGTGTAGTAATATTTGGTATCCAGATTAAGGAGAATTGCTCCATCGTCTAATTCTGTACATAAAACTGATGGATTCTTTTGATAAATTCTGAATTTTTTATCCACCATATATCGACGGACCTCTTTGTTATATTTTTGAAATACTTATCAATATCAATTACCATGCCAAATTATTAATTTTTCATCAATTTATTTGAATTTCTTGTTTGTTTATAACTGATAACCCTACGGCGGACCGAATACAGTGCTAAATAACACATGAAGTATGAATTGCCAATGGAAATTTCATGTCAAAAAATCGAGGGCAGGAATGATACAACGAAATCTGTAGCAAAAAACTACTTGGGAATATCAATTCAATAATGTATCAGATGGAGACAGGTGTTTCTTTAAGCATCAAGTATCTATGTATTAGAGAAACAAGAGAACAAAACAATCGAAGCGGCCCCGAAAATTCAAAATATATCATTAAATATTAATTGCATTTCAATGGGTTTAGTAATAAATATAATAAAATACTTAAGGTTTTTCAATGTTAACCCAAATAATGCAGATATTGCTCAAAAATTTATTTAACTCGATAAGACTCCCTCCCTTGTATGGAGGTCGTATGAATAAAATGGGCTAACCCTCCTCCACTAAGGGGGGAGGGAACTATAAGGTAACCCTGTGGCACTGTTAGTAATAATGAAAATGGAACCAAATCTAACTATGGTTGCATACCTTTAAA
>CAZXCW010000080.1:0-11800 GCA_964639385.1 uncultured Nitrospiraceae bacterium | reverse complement strand
ACTTTTAATTCGTAAATTCGATAAAAACGGTTCACTTTTAATTCGTAAATGACAACATAAAATTTTTAAATTGACAATTAGGACATTTTATGGTAGCTTTCTAAGTGACTTAGAAGCTTAGCGAATCTGAACGGACTTTTGAAAATCCCGAATTTTTAAAACTTGTGACCAGGTGAAGGTAAAAGTATCTTAGCGCAAATACCATGAAAAAGGAGGTGATACATAAGGGGTCTATCTTTTGGTTATTTAGCGATACTTTGTCTTACTAAGGGGGAGGTAAAAATATTATGTATTATGATGTTAAGACATTGAGCAAAAATATTACGCTAATTATCATTGTGTTAACTATCTCTTTCTGTTTGCTTCCTGTTAGATATCTTCAAGCTGCCGATGTAAACGATTTAGTTCAACAACTAAAAAGCGAGAATTTGCTTGTCAGATTGAATGCAATAATGGCATTAGGGGAGACAAGGGATGCTCGCGCAGTAGAACCCTTGATTTCTAACCTTAAGGATGAAAGCTGTGCTTGTATAGCAGCAACTTCGCTGGTAAAGATAGGGAAACCTGCAGTAGAGTCTTTGATTGCTGCGCTGAAAGATGAAAAACCGATAGTACGCAGGAATGCAGCAATGGCACTTGGAGGGATAAAGGATGTTAGTGCAGTAAAGCCCTTAATTTTTGCACTAAAGGATAAAGACTTAACTGTTCGGTGGAATGCAGCAATGGCACTTGGGGTAATAAAGGATGTTAGTGCAGTAAAGCCCTTAATCGAAGCCCAAAAGGATGAAAGTCCGATTGTACGAAAAAATGCAGCAATGGCATTAAGAGATATGGGTAGGAGTGATGCTGTAATTGCTGATATCCTCTATTAGAAAATAGGGGATCCATCGGGGGCGAGAAAAAGGCTTCAATTGTCTTTTATATAAAAGACAATTGAAGCCTTTTCATTTCACGAGTTTTAATGCATTTACATAATGCAGATGTTGTGAAAAATTTATTTTTCGATACCTTAGTGTACCTTTAACTGATGGTATATGGAATATTTTTATGGATATAACGAATAAAGATATTCCCAATAAATCATCGAGTTAAATAAATTTTTGAACAATGTCTGCATTATTTGGGTTAATTGGTATCGCCCCTCTACCCATTCTAATCTTTATCTCAGTTTTTTTCTTATCTCCTCCCAATCCCTCACCTCTATTGCATCTTCCATTTCTTCAAAGCTGAAGGCGGTAGGCTTGTATTCCCTTGCAGAGTCGATCACATCTGGACTTCCTATTACTACCTTGATCCTGAATCCAGCTTCACGAAGCTCACTGAATATCGCACCTTGTTCCCAGAGCATCAGGGGCAACTCTAAGAATTTATTCTCCTTTAGCCATGCCTTTATGGATTTTATGCTAAGGAAACCTGCTGTGTGAAGAAGAACTATAGGAAATCTTTTGCGAAGATCCTTTATCGCTTTCTGGCTACCCTGTTTAGGCTTATCTGAAAACTTTTCAATAAGACTCCCTTCTACATCTACAAAAACAATCCCCGATCCTTTTCTGATGGAGAGGAGCAATCCCTTCCCTTCATCCTTACCGGATTTCACCGTTATCTGATACATACCATTTCTGGATGGAATGAATTGTTTGAAGGCAGAACCATCTCCGCCTGAAAGACTTTTACCGATAGATTTCTTATTTACAAAGAACTCAACTATCTCCCCACCTTTTCCGAAAAATTTTCCTTTCACTTCAGCCTTAAGCATAACCTCTTTGCCCACTGGGGTGACCTCGTCATGGACGATTACGTCAGACAGTGCAAAGGTTGGAAATAAAAAGAATGAAATGATAGAAACAAATAGTGATACGACCTTCATCAAACATTCTTCCTCAATGCTAATTTTTGCATCTTTGGTATTCATGTTGAGAATCCAGAAAGTTTCTCTTTTAGCATGTTTATCAACTTTATTACAAAGAACCTTTCTTAATATACACCATATTATCTTCTTTGCCACAAGAGAATACTAAAGAAGAGGCGCAATCTTGACAGCATTTAAGTTTTTCCAATAGACTTAGGTTGAAGGGAGGAGGTATGGAGAAAATAGACCTCAAAAAATACGCTGTCCCGGTTGAAAAACTCCGCTGGATATGCCCAGAAGAGTTCTTTAAATTTGATTGTACTACAGATATCGAGCCTCTTAAGGAATTTATTGGACAGGAAAGGGCATTCGACTCCATCAATTTTGGACTGGCTGTAGAAAGACCAGGGTATAACCTCTTTTTGACAGGACTTACAGGAACTGGTAAGGCTACAACCATCAAGGCCTGTCTGGAAAGATTTATCGCAGAAAAAAAGGCAATGGGAGTTAAATATCAGCTTTATGATTGGTGTTATATTTATAACTTTTCTGATCCTGACCGCCCAAGAATCTTAAAATTACCACAAGGTCTTGGTAAGTCTTTTAGGGATCATATGGAAGGTCTTCTAAAGACGTTAAAAGAAGAAATTCCAAAGGTTTTTAGCAGTGAAGAGTACTCCAAGAGAAAGCAGGAAGTGATGGAGGAGCACCAGAAAAAATACCAGGAGATTATGGATGCCCTTGAATATGAGGCTAAAGAAAAGAGTCTTATGATACAGCTGTCTTCCATGGGGGCTGCAGTTGTGCCTTTAGTTGATGGAAAACCCATGCCAAGGGAAGATTTTCTGAAACTTAGTGAAAAGGAAAGAAACGAGATAGAGGATAAACGCATAGAAATGATGAGGAAGGTTGACGAGACTTATACTCGACTTAGGGAAATGGAAAATGAATTAGCAGAAAAGATGAGAGAGATCGACTTTAAGATAGGAGAATTTGCTATATCTCGCCCCTTCGAAGCTCTCCTCAAAGTATATAATGAATATCCCGATGTAGTGAATTTTCTTAAAGAGGTCAAGGAATATACTCTTACAAAATTGGATGCATTTACCCAGCCTTCCATAAGTCCTCAGCCTCCTGGCTTCCCTCCTGTTACCCCAATAGATTCCTTTATCGCATATAAGGTAAACATTTTTGTGGATAATAGTTCCCTGGACGGTCCTCCTATCATTATCGAACCGAATCCTAACTGGTTCAACATGTTCGGTAAGGTTGAAAGAAGAGCATTAATGGGCACCTATGTGAGTGACCATGCAATGATTAAACCAGGGGCTATACATTTAGCTAACGGAGGTTATTTAATTCTCAACATCCGTGATGTCTTACTCAACCCTGGGGTCTGGGAAGGCCTAAAGAGGGTGATCAGAACAAAGGAAGTCCGAGTTGAAGACCCACTGGAACAATTTACTTTTTTTACTCCCCAGGGTATGAGGCCACAGCCTATGCCTGTGGAGCTAAAGATAGTGGTAATGGGAGATGACAATCTCTATCAACTCCTCTCTGCTTATGATGAAGATTTCTGGGAGATGTTTAAGGTAAAAGCTGATTTTGACTACCAGATCGAGCAAACAGAAGAGAACATTAAAGCCTATGCCTGTTTTATCCGAACCTGCTGCGATAAAGAAAGGCTTCTGCCCTTTAAACGTTCAGGTGTTGCGAGAGTCATAGAATTTGCAGCCAGGGCAGTAGGTGATCAGGAAAAGCTATCCGCCAGATTTGGTCAGTTAAAAGATTTACTGATCGAAGCTGATTATTGGGCGAAAGTATCTAAGAGCCAGATGATAAAGGGAGAACATGTAGAAAAAGCAATAAGAGAAAAAATACACCGTCTTGACTTAGTGGCGGAGCGTATCCGCCACCTCATTATAGAAGGAACTCTTATGGTTGATGTAAAAGGAGAGGCTGTCGGTCAGGTTAATGGTCTTTCTGTATATGACCTCGGGACCTTCAGCTTTGGGCGTCCTTCCCGCATCACGGCAAAGACCTTCTTAGGAAGACGTGGGGTTATTAACATAGAAAGAGAATCACAACTTAGTGGTCGCATCCACGACAAAGGTGTGCTTATTTTATCCGGTTACCTCGGATGGAAATATGCCCAGGATAAACCCTTGTCTCTTTCAGCGAGTCTCTGCTTTGAACAATCTTATTCTGGCGTGGAAGGAGATAGTGCATCCTCTACAGAGCTTTATGCCATCCTGTCCAGCCTTTCTGATTTGCCTATCAGACAGAATATAGCTGTTACAGGATCAGTAAACCAGAAGGGTGAGATTCAGCCCATAGGAGGAGTTAACCAGAAGATCGAGGGATTTTTTGACGTATGTAAGGCAAAGCGATTAACCGGTGACCAGGGTGTTATGATTCCTTACCAGAATATCAGAAACTTGGTACTAAGAGAAGATGTAGTAAAGGCTGTAAAGGATGGCCAGTTTCACATTTACGCTGTAAAGAGCATCGATGAGGGAATTGAAATCCTGACAGGTGTGCCGCCTGGAGAGAAACAAACTGATGGTACCTATCCAGAAAGCACGGTAAATTACCTGGTAGATAAACGCCTCAGAGAATTAGCTGAGGGGGCAAAGGGGTACTATGGCCCGGTAGAAGAAGCTACTTGATAATATTCGTTCGCAAGTGTCCCTAACCCACTTAATTCATAAACTTTAAAACCCTTGGCAGATGTAATATTCTCGCTCATTCTCGGCTCGATGCAGATCGAGCCTCCTAGGTAAATTCTTTCTGCGAAAGAATTTTAAAGTCGCTCGAATACAACACCTGTCATCCAATTTTATGTTATAAGTCATCTAAGATCTTAAAAAACTTTTAAGATCTTTTGTAATTTTTCCTTACATCGTCATTCCCCGAGTTGATCGGGGAATCCAGGGGAAAAAATCTGGATTTTCCGGTCAAGCCGGAAAATGACAACGTTGGAACAGAGTTCGCTATAAATAATATGTGGCTAACAGTATTTTTGTTATCGAGCATCATGATGTAAAATAATAATAAAGACATGCTTAAAAGCACGGACATATCTACCGACCACCCTTTAAGAAAACTTTTCAAGAGAGCCCTATATTTTGGTCTCAGATTTAATCCTACAGAAAAGACCGAGGTTTTAGATTACCTGGAAGAGCAGGTATTATGTGAATTTATTCATGTGGATAACCTCTATAAAATCAAAGATGCGTCAGGAAGGACCCTCGAAGATATAGCTGACCTGCTCTCCGAAGGAGATGTATTACTAAACGCACAGAGTTTTTCAAGAGAATTCCAGGTTCACAAATACATTGGAGATTATACGCTCTTTATGCTGGGCATGTTCCCCGAGGCCCTCTCCAGAAAAAGAGGAAAAGAGTTTGTCCTGGGTAGTATAATCATACCAGGTGCAAACCTTTCCGAATGTTATTTACTGCAAGGTAAGAGGTCTTATCACATTGCCTCGGAATTCGCCCAAAAGGAGTTATTCCTTGAACTCTCTTCAAACTCTCTTCTTTATAAGAATGTCCTCGACCTCGTGAGAGTATATCTTGAGTCTGTAAAAAGCAGAGAATTCCTTAAGGCAAAAAGGATTATAAGCGGAACAGATTAGGACTTTAGCAAAAGTTTCCTTACATCCCCTACCCTGAGTGTTACCTTATTTGAATCGAGGTATTCCAAAATGGGGAGGGCATACTTTCGTGTTGTTTTAAGGATGTCTCTGAATTCTGCTACAGTCATTTCGGGCTTTTTGCTGAAAAAATTCTTGAGGGCATTGATCATATCATTATAAACTGAGGTAGTCAGGTACATAGATTCATTGATCCTCACAAGGTTTCCCTCTTTTACCATGAGTTTTAATATATCTGAAAGATGTTTCTGGTCTAACTTGAGAGATTGGGATATTTCTTCCTTAAAGGAAGGCTGGAATCCACCCTTTTGCAAGAGTTCCAGCACCTTCACCTTTAAAGTCTCTTCTTCCTGGGATAGGACCGCGCTGAAGGTCTTGAGTCGCACTATCTCCTTTTCCATAACAACATCGTTAACGAGTGTAATCAACCCGTCGAATAATTTAAGTTCCTTGAATAGGGCTCTGAGTTCCTCTTTGGGCATTCCGGGTCTCAAAGGGCTTTTTGCATGAAAATTATTCAAGGCCTGAAGAACCTTTTCCCTGAAAGAATCAAAAAAGGTTTTATGGATAATTATATCGTCTACATTCATGAGGATGCCCTTCTTCCTGAGTGTCTCTATGGATTCCTTTATTGCAGGTATTTCGGCCCTTATCCAGCCATCAATAGCCACTGTCGAAATACCGTTAAGTCCTGTCTGAAGAACCTTTAAAGAAATCTTATCACTCAGACTGCCTTTCTCGAAGGCCATCAGGGCTTCGGCACCTTCCTTATGCCTTCTTCTCGGAGGAGATGGATCGAGTATTTCTCCGCCACCAATTGTCTCAACAGGGGAGAACCTTCTTATGATATATCTGTCCCCAGACATGGATACAACGGGCTCTTGAAGCCTGAATTGGCAGTAGCAACTCTCCCCTGCTTTAAGCTCATCCTTGCTGTAGAGTATTACCCTTGCAATATTCTCTGAAGTAGAAAGATGAAAATGAACGAGGCTTTTACTCTTAAGGGCTGGTACATCCCTAAGGAGTTCTATTTTTGCATCAATTGCCTTTGTGGGAATAAATCTTCCTGGTAAAACAACAGAGTCTCCCCTTTTTAATTCCTCTTTCTCAACTCCCTGAAGATTAATGGCAACTCTCTGCCCTGCATAAGCGGTCTGTATGGGCCTGCCGTGACTGTGTAGGCCTCGAACCTTGCTCTTTATGTTGCTTGGAAGTATTTCTACAGCATCGTCAATAGAAATGCTCCCGGATAAAGCGGTCCCTGTTATAACAGTTCCAAAACCTTTCAGGGTAAAAACCCTGTCTATGGGGAGTCTGAAGAGACCCTTTGACGGCTTTGGTTCAACTTTTAAGGCCACAGCCCTTATCTCTTCTTTAAGGAGGTCCAGGTTAAACATTGTCTTTGATGATACAAGCACTATTGGTGCCCTTTCAAGGAACGTGCCTTTTACGAAATCCCTTATCTCATCCTTCATTAGCTCAAGCCATTCATTTTCAACAAGATCTGCCTTTGTGATTGCAATAAGCCCAGACTTGATTTTCAGAAGATCGCATATATATAAATGTTCGCGGCTCTGTGGCATGATACCCTCATCAGCGGCAACCACGAGAAGCACAAGGTCTATCCCCCCTGCACCTGCAAGCATGTTCCTGACAAGCCTTTCATGTCCTGGCACGTCGACAATACCAATAGTAAGGCCATCAGGATAACTGAGGTCTGCAAAACCGAGATCAATCGTAATGCCCCTTTCCTTCTCCTCTTTAAGCCTATCAGGGTCTATACCTGTTAAGGCCTTTACGAGGGCACTCTTACCATGATCTATATGTCCTGCGGTTCCGAGGATTACGTAACGCATAAAAAGTCACTACTTAATTCTTTGATAATTCCTCTCATTTCTGCTCTTCTGAAAAGCTCCCTAACGGCTGATAATCCTTCCTCACCAATATCTAAAGAATAATCGTTCACATATAGATTTATATGCTGCTCTATTACATCATCTTTGAGTTCCTGGGAATGCTGTTTTATATAAGTCTTTGGTTCTTCCCTCTGGTTTAATGAATATTCAATACTCTTCCTTATCAATGAATCAACCTTTTCTATTAAGTCTTTCCCCAGATTCTTCTTTGCAACGATACAACCCAGTGGCAGGGGTAGCCCGGTATTGCTCTCCCACCACTCTCCGAGATCTACAACTTTTTTTAATTCATAAAGGGTATAAGTAAATCTGCCTTCGTGTATGATTAATCCGGCATCAACATATCCTCTTTTTACAGAATCCATAATTCTATCGAAAGGCAATACGATTATATGCACAGGATGAATTCCTAGGTCCGAGTTGTAGAGCTGGAAAAGGAGGTTTGCCGTTGTGAGTCTTCCAGGGATTGCAATCCTTTTCCCTTTTAAATCTTTCATTTCATAATTCTCTTTTGCAACCACCAGAGGGCCACAACTTCTGCCTATGGCGCTGCCAGAGCGGAGGAGACAGTAATCTTCACGTAGATAGCCAAAGGCATGATATGAAACCTTTGTTATATCAAGTTGGGAGTGCAAAGCCATCTTGTTGAGGGTCTCAACATCCAGCAAGATCTCTTTAAAACCCGGCTCTCCCGTATCGATTTTCCCGTGGACGAGGGCATAGAATATAAATGTATCATTAGGACATGGAGAATAGCCGATGGAAAGGGTTCTCATAGACCTTCCTTTAAGAGAAATCTCCCCGACTTAAGAATGGAATTTTTACTGCCATCCTTGTAAATCAGGGTCACCGTTGGCTTCAAAAAAACGAAGTCCTGGTGAAATGGCGTCTTAATCTTCCCGCCGAAAGAACTGTTGTCTCCAAGGGCTATATGAATCGTGCCAAGTATTTTTTCTGATTCAAGGATATTGTCAGGCCTTGTGGCATGGTCATTAGTACCTATACCGAACTCGGCAATATTTCCATTTCCTTCCCTTTCATGGAGTTTTACTTTAAGATATTCAGCATATTCATCTTCCCCTTCAACATTTACCACATAACCTTCTTTAACAGTAAGTATTATAGGAGACTTAAGGCGCCTTGTCGGAGCCCACTCGAGTATAAGTCTGCCTTTGGCTGTTCCTTCTAAAGGAGCAAGATAGACTTCGCCTGCAGGAAGATTGCCAAAAGAGCCGGGTCTATTAAGAATTCCGGTATCAGACCCTGCTTTCCTTCCCCTTTTTGATAAAGAGATATAAGAGCCATTTAAGGTCTTCGCCTCTATAAACTCAGCTTTGTTAACTTCCTTTGCAATTTTTGTTGTCCTTTTTGCGAGTGTCTTCCAGTCAACATTCAATGCACCGTCGATCATCGAGATATCAAAGAGAGGCATGCTCGCATATCGGCAGCCACAAATCCTTGTCAAGAAATCTCTGAACCTCGTATGGCTCGTGGAATAATTTGAAAGGGCAATCACACAGTTCACGGCATCCTTTTTATATCTTCTGATGACCTCCTCTGCCTTCTTTATATCGGCATCCCTTGCTTCCTTCATAATAATAGGGAAAAGAAGCTGCTCTCTTTTCAGAGCATCAACTGCCTTCCCCCCGAAAGCAAACCTCCACAGTTCTTCAGGTGGCTCTGCACCATGACTACCTGTGGCAGAATATTCATGGAATAGAACAGTCCTGCAAAAACTCTTGCCTGTCTCGGTGGCAAATAGAGAAAAGCTTCTTAGCTTCAGTCTCCTCTCTCTATCCGCTTCACCAATCTCTTCTCTTTCTGAAGGCCTGTCTGTAAAGAGAAGAACCTTTTCATATTTTTTTACACCAAGATTAATTCTGAATATATCCCTCAGTACTGAGGTTATCAAATTTTCCTACCTGAATAGAAATTGCATCTGTTCAAGATGCTCACCAGGAAAGCTAATAGGGTACTGATTATCAAAGCAGGCAGTGCAGTAGTTTTGAGAATCGGGGATTATATTCTTGAGTCCATCAAGACTTAAATAGGAAAGGGAATCAGCAGTTACATATTTTTTGATCTCATCAATGAGATGAGAGGATGCGATGAGCTCCTGTCTTGTAGGTGTATCTATACCATAAAAGCATGGTCCGATAGTGGGAGGGGAGCTTATCTTCAGATGTACCTCCTTTGCACCTCCTCCTTCCCTCAACATCTTCACTATCTTCTTGCTTGTTGTCCCCCTCACTATTGAATCGTCTATGACAATCACTCTTTTCCCTTCAAGGAGCCTCCTTACAGGATTGAGCTTTATCTTCACACCAAAATGCCTTATGTTGTGTTTTGGCTCTATGAATGTCCTACCTACATAGTGGTTCCTTATGAGTCCAAAATCAAAGGGTATCCTACTTTCTTCAGAAAACCCTATTGCTGCAGGCACACCAGAGTCCGGCACAGGAATAACAAGATCTGCCTCGGTTGGGGATTCCCGTGCAAGCTGTCTTCCGAACTCTTTCCTCATTTCATTCACATTTACACCGCCAAAGATGTTGCTATCAGGTCTTGAAAAATAGATGAACTCGAATACACAGAAGGCACTCTTCACACTATTAACCAGTCTCAGAGATCTCAGACCTTTCTCCCCTATGATGAAGACTTCTCCCGGCTCTATATCTCTTACGTAAGTTGCCCCTATAAGGTCAAAGGCACAGGTCTCTGATGCGATAATATATGCACCGTCTTTTAGACCAAGAGAGAGGGGCCTTACACCATAAGGATCCCTTACTGCAATGAGTTCTTTTTCTCTCAATATTAAAAGGCTGAAGGCACCACTTATCTGTTTCAGGGCATGGAGGACTCTCTCATCGAAATCGTCCCCCTTCGAATGGGCTATGAGATGTACAATAACCTCACTATCTGAGGTTGATTGGAATATTGCCCCTTCATCCTCAAGAAATGCCCTTAGCTCAACTGCATTGATGAGGTTTCCATTATGCGCAATTGCGAGGGTACCGAGGGCAAAGTTTGCAGCTATTGGCTGGACATTCCTGAGGATACTGCTTCCTGCTGTGGAGTATCTATTGTGTCCTATGGCTATATGACCAGGAAGCCTTCTCAGTCTTTTTTCATTGAAGACGTCAGCAACAAGTCCTCTGGATTTTTCGAGAAACAGATGCCTTCCATCGGATGAACATATGCCAGAGCCCTCTTGTCCCCTGTGCTGAAGTGCATATAACCCAAGGTATGTAAGGTTTGCCGCCTCGGGATGTCCATATATCCCAAAGATGCCACACTCTTCGTGAATATCGTGGATCACAAAATTATTCTACCATAATAAGGCCTTTCAATGAGAATATATGCTTTTTAGCAGGATATAGTATTTCGCTCTCCGCATTTTTCTCTTTTCATTTTAATCTTTTTATGGTAGAAAAAGACATGGAGGAGAAACAGAAACTACTTTCAAGCCTACCCTCAGTAGATGAAATTCTGAGGAGCAATCAAGGAGCAGAATGGCTTAAGACCTACCCACGAAGATATGTTATTCAGGCGATTAGAGAAGTAATCGATTTTAGAAGAAAGGAAATCTTGAAGGGTCTCATTTTGGACATCTCTGAGGAATATATGATGGCCGAGATAGAGAATATCATTGAAAGTCTGTCCTCATATAGCCTCAAGCCACTTATTAATGCTACAGGCATAGTAATCCACACAAACCTCGGTAGGTCTCTTCTTTCTGAGAAGGCTCTCGAAAATATAAAGAAAGTTTCAGGGAGTTATTCCACTCTTGAGTATGAACTTAAGGAGGGAAGAAGAGGTAAAAGATACACCCATGTCAAAAGAATTTTAAGAGATGTTACAGGTGCAGAAGATGCGCTTATTGTCAACAACAATGCTGCAGCAGTTCTTCTCTGTCTTAATACCCTGTCAAAAGGAAAACAAACAATCGTTTCGAGGGGTGAACTCGTTGAGATAGGGGGTTCCTTCAGGATGCCTGAGGTGATGGCAGCAAGTGGCGCAATACTTAAAGAGGTTGGAACTACAAACAAAACCCACCTCTTCGACTATGAGAGGGCAATAAATGAGGATACAGCCCTCATATTAAAGGTCCATAAATCCAATTTCCGAGTTAAGGGATTCGCTGAGGAAGTATCAATGGAGGATCTTGTAAGTCTCGGCAAAAAGTATCAAATACCCGTGATGTTCGACCTCGGAAGCGGATGTCTCATAGATTTAAAGCCCTTCGGCATTCACGACGAACCAGTGGTTAAGGATATTGTGAATTTAGGAGTTGATATAACGACCTTTAGCGGTGACAAGCTTCTTGGTGGACCTCAGGGAGGTGTTATTGTTGGGAAAAGAGAATACATAGAGAGG
>CAZXCW010000079.1:0-11833 GCA_964639385.1 uncultured Nitrospiraceae bacterium | reverse complement strand
TTATTATATTTTCTGGATTCCGCATCAAGTGCGGAATGACAAATAATCAAAAAACCTAAATAACTTTTAAGATCTTTACAGATTAATAACATATTTTATCCGTTACATTCTTACATCTCTTGATTGCTCGCCTTGCAAGTTTATCACATCTCTCATTTTCAATATACCCATCATGTCCTTTTACCCACTCCCATTCAATCTCGTGGAGACTTGAGATTACAAGGAGTCTCTCCCAGAGGTCCCGGTTAACAACCTCCTGTTTCTGAGCATTCTTCCAGTTATTTTTAAGCCATCTAAATATCCATGATGTTATACCCCGAATGACATAATTCGAATCTGTAACTACTTTAATCTTGCATGGTCTTTTAAGGGCTTCAAGTGCCTTGATAACCGCTGTTAACTCCATGCGGTTGTTTGTGGTCATAGGGTCACACCCAAAAAGTTCTTTTTCTTTTCTGTTAGACCTCAAAATAACACCATAACCTCCTACACCCGGGTTGCCACTACAGGCACCATCAGCAAAAATCTCCACATAGGGTTTTTCATCCGCCTCAGGTAGATCTTTAAAGCGAGTAGCCTTCTTTTTCGAAGTCAACATCATTTATATATTACACCTTTCGATATACCTTTGTAACCTGAGTTCAAGGTCATATGAATTTATGAATTAAGGAGGAAAAACATCTTGACAATACATATTATCTAAGCAATAATGTTTACTAAATATGAGGTTTTCCCCATCGAAATATTTCGTACGGGGCAGTAAAAGTACAAATAAAGCTTGTGGGATATTAACAATTAGCAAAGATGCCCCAGAGCTCATAACAACTCCTCTCTCTTTTAAATTTCAACCGCATGTATTTTCAACTCGTTTCGGAATCTCAAACAATATAAAGCCATTAAATGCGTTTGTATTAATTATTGAGAGTATAAAAAAGACAGATGGATAAAGAATTTCGCATCCTGATGGTCGAGGATTCTGCCACTGATGCAGAGTTAATAGAGTATCAACTCCACAGGGCAAAGATTTCTTTTATTTCAAAGCGTGTAGAGACAAAAGAAGATTTCATTAAAGAACTCCATGACTTTATTCCAGACCTTATTATATCTGATTATCGTCTTCCTTCCTTTAATGGCTTAGAGGCATTAGCCACAACTCTGAAAGAATCTCCCAACGTACCATTTATTCTAGCCACAGGAGCACTTGGCGAAGAAAAGGCGGTTGAGGTCCTTAAAAGCGGTGCAAGTGATTACATTCTAAAAAATAATCTCTCTAAACTTCCCCATTCAGTCCTGAGGGCTGTTCGTGAGGCTGAAGAAAAGAAAGAGCGCATAAGGGCGGAGAATGCCCTTCAGGAAAGCTTTATCTTGATCAGCCGTGCGAAGCGGGAGTGGGAATCCTCGGTTGATTCGATCCCCCAGCTCATCTGCCTGATTGACTGCCAGGGTTGTATCCTCCGTACAAATCGAGTAGCTGAGCAATGGAACCTTGGGCAGATAGCAAACGTCAGGTGCAAGAGTTTACATGAACTTTTGCATCCTAACTGCGCTGATTCAGCCTGTTATATGGAGACCTTTTGGCCAACTGCATGGGAAAAGCTGAGTAACGGAATATCCACAGAATATGAGACATATGATAAAATATTAGATCGCCACATTGACATCCAAGTCCAACCGATTTTGCCTGGAATATGCAGAAAAGGTGAAGAAACAGCCAGCTATGCAGTAGTCGTTATACATGACATCACCGAGCGCAAGCAGGCGATGGAGCGTCTTGAAGAATACGCTGCCGAATTGGAGAGGGCAAACAAAGAATTGAGGAGGCTCGATGAGATCAAGTCTGAATTTGTAGCTGTTGCTTCACATGAATTAAGAACCCCTCTTGCTACTATTAAGAATGCAGTCCAGTTATTGCTTCAAAGGAAAACGGGGGAGATTAATGAAAATCAGGAAAAGTTTCTTTTTTTGGCCGAGAAAAATATCAATCGCCTTACGAATATCCTAAATAGCCTCTTGGACCTTTCGAAGATTGAATCTGGGAGAATAGGATTGAATTTTGAAGAAATAAATCTCAGAGATCCTATTGAGTTCATCCTCTCCTCCTTTAAGCCACAGGTAGATGGGAAGTCTATTCAAATCGGAATGGAAATCGGGAAAGATCTACCTTCTGTTTATGGTGACCGCGAAAGAATCATACAGATCCTGATAAACCTTGTTGGAAATGCTATCAAGTTCACTCCAGAAGGTGGAACGATCTATGTCTCAGCAAAACCTTATGATGGGGACGGAAACATGGTAGCTGTCTCTGTCAGAGATTCAGGGATTGGGATTCCCGAGGACCAACTGGGAAAAGTCTTTGAAAAATTCTTCCAGGTAGAGGAATCCCTCCGTCGATCTGTCGGTGGAACAGGATTGGGCCTTGCTATCACAAAAGGATTGGTGGAAGCCCATCATGGAAAGATCTGGGTAGAGAGTGAAATTGAGAAGGGAAGCACCTTTACTTTTACATTGCCGGCATCAAAAGGAGAAAAGAGAGATCTCCGTTTTCGCTATATCTTAGACAGGGAGTTTAAGCGTGCGTTAGAAAACCATTCACATCTTACCCTCTTTCTCTTTGAGGTATCGGTTAAAGGAGTCGAGGTAGAAGATACTCAATTAGACAAATTGGAAGATAAGTTGAAGCATTGCCTTAATAGAAAAACGGACATCGTGGTTAGATTAGGCAGAGGAAAAATATTAGCTGCCTTATGTGAGGCTGATCTCGAAGGTGCTCAGGTAATCTGGCAGCGAATTGATGAAGAATTGAAAAAATATCCTATTGAGGGTTATGGGGAATCACTTTTTATTAAGGTAGGTATGGCGACCTATCCTGAAGATGCCCTTTCAAAGAGAGAGCTATTCAGAAAAGCCAAAGATTGCCTAAGAAAGATTACCTAAGGAGGTAAAATGGGTCAAAAAAGAATTTTATTAGTAGATGATGAAGTCGATTTAGTAGAAACCCTCCGTTTTTCTCTGGAGAATGAGGGATACAATGTCCTTGTTTCTCACGACGGAGAAGATGCCTTAAATAAGGCCCGAAAGGAAAATCCTGATCTGATTCTCTTAGACCTCATGTTGCCAAAATTGGATGGGTATAAGGTATGCCGTCTATTGAAATTTGATGAAAATTACAAACACATTCCGATACTGATGTTAACCGCAAAGACACAAGAAAAGGATAAGCTTCTTGGAAAGGAAACTGGGGCTAATGATTATATTACCAAGCCCTTCGATACAGACGAGTTACTGAAAAAGATAAAATCTTATCTCAAAGATTGATTAATGCCAAACTATAAATACAGGGTTAGGGACCGAAACGGTAAAGCAATTGCTGGTATGATCGACGCTCCAACACTTCAGATTGCAGGAGACCGTCTCTACCAACTGGGATATCTTCCCATCTCGATCGAAGAGGGGAAAAGCGATACTTCATTCGACATATCGTCACTCTTGAAACGATTCAAAAAAGTAAAGTTAAATGATCTCATCTTCTTCAGCCAGCAGCTTTCTACCTTATACAAAGCAGGATTGCCTTTGCTCACGGGGCTTGAGAGTTTAGCGGAACAGGCAGAGAATAAAAAGTTAAAGCCCATATTAGAGGCGATTGAGCGTCAGATTGAGGGAGGAACTGCACTCTTTGAGGCTATGGCTCAATACCCTGAAGTTTTTCCTCCTGTTTATGTGAATATGGTTCGAGCAGGTGAGACATCTGGTAAGTTGGGCGAATCACTGGATCGTTTTGTCGCTCTTGCCAATCGTGAATTAAGCACTAAGCAGAGGGTCAAGCAGGCAACACGTTACCCTAAAATCGTCATTCTGTCAGTAGCTATCGCATTTGGAGTTTTGATCACTTTTGTCATCCCAAGGTTTGTTCAGGTCTTTGCCCGATTTAACACGCCTCTTCCTTTGCCTACCCGTATAATGATCGGTATTAATAACTTCTTCCATACATATTGGTATTTGGTCTTATGTGCCCTTTTTGGAATTCCAATCCTCTTCAAGCGCTATATCCGAACAGCACAGGGAAGATATCTCTGGGACGGTCTGAAGACCCGAATCCCAATATTCGGTCCTCTTCTCTTAAAAATTGCACTTTCACGATTTGCCTATACATTTGTTATGTTAAATCGAAGTGGTATCCCAATCCTCCAGACCCTCGAGATCACCTCCACAACGATTGAAAACGTAGTCCTTTCCAAAACAATAGAGGAAATCAGTCGAAGTATAAGGGAAGGACGGGGTTTGGCTGATTCGATGAGAGAAAGTGGAAGGTTTACCCCCCTTGTTATTCAAATGGTCGCAATTGGAGAATCTTCGGGAACTTTAGATGAGATGTTGATGAGGGTAACAGAATATTACGACATCGAGGTTGACAATGCCATCAAGGAATTCTCCACATACATCGAACCAATATTGGTTCTTTTCTTAGGCATTGTTGTTTTGTTTTTGGCATTGGCAGTTTTCCTTCCCTGGTGGAATCTGGCCTCTTTGTTCAAACATTGAGGCAATATTGGAAAAACTCCGAACTAATTATTCCAAACTGTTTGCTCAGCAATCGGGGATGACCTTTATAGAACTAATACTTGTGCTGATGATTATCGGAATCCTCGCTGCCATCTTGATACCCAAATTAGAACTTACTTCTACACCTTCAAGGGCTTCGCTATACGGAGCTGCTTACATGGTCGCATCCGACATTCGATATGCGCAGGAATTTGCAATGGCAAACCATGTTTCAAAGAGTGTTATTCTCAGCTCTGGTTCATCGGTCTACACATTCAATCCAACCAATAATATGGATCCTTCTGGCCGACTTCCCTCTGGTGTGACAATTAGTAACAATTTCACAATCACCTTTAATTCCCTTGGAGAACCAATAACGGGTGGAGGAGGATCTGTAATAGTTTCTGATGGTGTATGGACAAAAACGATAAGTGTTGTGAACTACACAGGGAAGGTGAATATTTCATGATAGTTCGGAATAATGCGTAACAAAGGTTTTACTCTCATCGAGATCATCATCATGATTGTTATAGCAGGCATCCTTTTGCCTGTCATTGTTGTCCCGTTTGTAACGAGCGTAAAAGATAGCGGAAAACCGGAGATGGTCAATACTGCGATGTATCTCGCTCAACAGAAGATGGAAGACTTCATGGAATATCAGTATACAAATGCAACTCTTAATCCTGTTTCTCTTACTCCCTATGCCAATACAGGTGTTCCTGGCTATCAATGGCAGTGGGAGATTGTCTTGGTAGACAACAATTTTACTACATCCGGTACGGATGTAGGATATAAGAGGATTCTTGTTCGTGTAAAAGATCCGGAGAATGACACCTATGAGATTTATTCAGTAGTCACTAATTTTCCATGATAGTTCGGAGAAAATGATAAAAGGATTAATTAAACCTTTAAAAAGTAATCGTGAGAAGCCCCGAACTACGAACTCCGAACTCAAAACTATAAATACCAAAGGCTTCACTTTAATCGAAATAATCATTGTAATTGTCATTCTATCCATCGTTTCAGCTATTACGATCTATTTTTTGATTAATAGCCTTAAAGTCTATACAATGACTGTCAATCAAAAAACCATTTTAGATGAAGGCAAATTAGCATTGGAGAGGATGTGTAGGGATATCAGAGATGCGAAAGCTATCAGTTTCCCAATCTTCGGAGGCTCAGGTTCTTCGATCGTATTTCAAAGGACTAATGCCACCCGCTGGGATATTGCAGATGAGTGGATTACTTACTACCAGAATGGGAGATACTTAGAGAGGGTAAAGTCATCTCCCTCTGCTACAAACGATATCGCTTTTAATGTCTCAACATTCACGGTAACCAGGGCATTAACTAATGAGATCACTCTTGTGCTTACCCTCTCTCTATCGAGCGGTGAGAATGTGACCTTGCAGACAAAGGTCTACCCCAAAAACCTTCCAAAAAGTACAACGTATAAGAACTTCTTCCAGAATTGGAGGGAGGATATAAGTAGTTGAAAAGACTTTCAATTATGCACTTTCTATTGTGGAGTCACTGCCATCGGCCCATTAAGGGGGGGGGTAAAGGGGGGTATTGGGGATCAGGAAGTTCTCTCCTGACTGACTCGAAAGGAATATCCGTTCTCTTTTTGATCATTGCCATGCTATTGATGGTCACAATCGGTTATGTCCTCTCTTATTTGATCCCTACAAAACAGAAATCCGTGATCTTTCCTGTTCAGTCCACTCAAGCCTTCTTCATCGCTCAATCCGGGGCGGAATTCGCTGTCCGCTATGCCCAGGACCGGTGCTGGACGACCACGACTTTGCTTGATAATTTGAATGGCATTACAAGAAATCTTGGCAGTGGAAGATTTAGCCTCATTTACAATTTTGGGACCTACGGTGATAAACTCATTTCTATTGGAGAAGTCCCAAGCGGCAGTGAAAGAAGGAGAATCATTGTCTCCAATTTCACCCAATTTTTGGTCCCACCTACATTAATTATCGACCCAAATTCTCCGGCACCTTGTTTGACCGCTACCCGGTTTTTCTGGTGGTATCAATATGAAGCATCTTTTTATATAAAGAATGGCTCTTGCCCTATAACCATAGATTCTTTTCAGGCTACGTGGGATGTGAATCCTCCACAAATCAACAGGATAAGATTAGATGGTACTACTGTATATACCGGCTCCTATACCAATGGAGGACCAAGAACCTATTTCACTAACTCCTATACAATTGCTGCTGGAAACACAATCCGAGTTCAAATACGATGGAATTGGAATTTCGGAACATGTAGTTTTAATAATCTCATCATTTATTTCTATGATACAAATGGTAATATGTATACATTTATTGTAGATCCGGATCACAATGGGCTACCAGGCTGTTAATTGGGAGTCAGAAATTGAAGGTGCGAAATATTAAGGTTAACCCAAATAATGCAGACATTGTTCAAAAATTTATTTAACTCGTCTACGACTCGTAGAGATGAATTATTGGGAATATCTTTATTCGTTATATCCATAAAAATATTCCAATAACCATCAGTTAAAGGTACACTAAGGTATCGAAAAATAAATTTTTTCGCAACATCTGCATTATGTAAATGCATTTTGGGGGTTAATGAAATGTTGTGATAGTATTTATTGCCAGCGAAGACGACGCCAGTAAGTGGCTTCGCTATGAGATCAAAAGGTGTATTCTATATGGCTAAAGAGACTATTGGCATAGACATCGGTTCTCATTCTATTAAATTGGTAGGTCTCAAAATAACCTCCCAAGGTCCCGTCCTCACCCATGCAGGGATCAGGAAGATTCCTTATGAAGCCGCAGGAGAGGATTTGAATTTGATTTCCGAAACCATTAAAAGCCTTTACAAGGAAATTGGTCTTAAACCCGGAAAAGTGCGACTGACTGTTTCTGGCTCAGGAGTCATCATCAGGCGAATCATCATTCCTTCAATGCCGAAAGCAGAATTGAAAGAGGCAATCCGTTGGGAAATAAAAGGTCATCTCCCCTTTCCTGTAGAATCAGCAAAAATTGATTTTGATATCCTTGACGAATTTGTTGAAGACAATGTCCAGAAATTGGATCTCATTGTTGTTGCCTGCCCGGATAGCCTCATTGATCGGACCCTTGCTATAGCAAAAGGAGCCGGCCTTCAACCTACGCACCTTGATGTTGATCCTTTTGCCCACTGGAATGTCCTATCGGCTTTTGATCGGCTTGAAAAAGGGAAAGTTGTTGCTTTGATTGATCTGGGTTCGAATAAAACAGGTATTCATATTTTCAAAGAAGGAAATTTACAATTCAGTCGAGAAGTCACCCCTGCTGGCGAAGATATTACTCGTGCCATCATGGAGGGAATCGTCTCCGAAGAAGAACCCCATCTACTTTATGAAAGGGCTGAGAAAATAAAACATGAAATGGCAATTTTTTCGAAGACCTCACCTGAAAGAAAGGATAATGAAGCAACTAATCTGTCGAAGATACCCTTTCTGGTCAGACCTATCCTTGAGAAACTGGTAGCAGAGATAGGCCGTTCCCTCGACTACTACAAAAACCAGTTTCTAGTGGAGCGAATCGATCAACTCTTATTGACAGGCGGAGGCGCCAATTTAAGGGATATCGGATCCTATTTGTCTGATGAACTTCACCTACCAGTTGAACAATTTTTGCCTTTCAGAAAGATTTTATTAGATTCGAAAGAGATAGACCCGGAGGTTGCAAAGAGTTTAGATCAAATGAGTTCCATGTTTACCGTTGCTACAGCCGTTGCCCTAGCTGAACCCAAACGGATCGAACTCCTTCCTGCTAAACCATCCTGTTGGTCAAAGACTCGTCTGGAAAAATCGATCCCGATTGCATCTTCGCTGATTCTTCTCCTTGTTTTCCTGTTGATCTTCTGGAAGATGAACGAACAGGTAGCTGACATGCAGAGAGAACGTGATGAGAAAATGGTCAAGGTCAAAACACTCGAAACACTCCAGGCAAAACTGGTCTTATTGAAAGATAAAGAGAAACAGATAAAACAGGACCTTTCTCTTTTTCCATCTTCTATGATCGTAAATATACAATTCCCGGAAGTACTAAAAGAAATCCGTCATGTGGTGCCAGACAATGTGACGGTGACACTTCTTTTAGTTCAAGATAAATCACAAACCTCAAAAGATGAATCACAAACGAAAGAGGGGACAGAAATGCGAATCAAAGGCCTTGCCTTTGGTAGCGACTTACAATGCCTCTCAGCGCTGGCACAGATGATTGAGCGTCTTGAGAAATCTCCTTTATTTAAAGATGCTAAACTGGTGACAGCCGAGGAGAATAAATTATATAATCTATCTGGAATTGAGTTTGAGATTGTGTGTGATATTAACCCCTCTTTAATTCCCTCCTTAGTAAGGGGGGACAAAGAGGGCTATGGATTAGGAGAGAAAAGACCGTGACCATTAAGCTGAAAGGTAGAGAAAAAATATTAATCTTTTTTGTGATTATTGCTATAGCCATTTGGGCTTTTGATCGTTTCTATTATACGCCCCAGAAGAAAAAGATAATGAACCTAAAGGAAGATATCAAGACAGCTGATCTTAAACTGCAAGAAGCCCGTATGTTTACTCAAGGAGTAGAGACCACAGAGGCAGAGGTTTCCCGTTTGGAAAAGGAGCTGCAAGAAGTTACTGAGAGGACGCTGAAAGGAGAAGAATTCAGGACCTTTTTAAAGAATCTGGGAATCGAAAGTGATCGCCTCCAGATGAAGATTGTCTCCCTGACTCTCCATGAAGAGAAATTATCTCCGCTTGAAGGGGAACAAGTAACTTCTGCTTTTAAATACAAGCGGGTCATGGTCAAGATGCTCCTTAACTCAACCTATAATTCACTGGGGACTTATGTAAAACGGATTGGAGAACTTCCTTTTCTTGTTTCTGTTGATAATCTTCAAATAGAGAGAGACGAAGAGATTGTGCCATTATTAAAAGTGAACATGGGGTTAAGTGTACTCATCGTTTCGTAATGATAAATGGTAATTGATTGTAAAATCATGAGAGAAGTCATTGCGAGTCTGCCCGTCTCAGGCGGGGGGACCAAGCAATCTCAAATGACCCTCTTTGCTCTCAGCTTGCTTACAACTCTTATCTCAGTTATGTTAATCTTCTCTGGATCTATGAATGCCTTTGGGCGATCAAATGAAAGGATAGCCTTTTCTCAGGAAAGCGAAAGAGATCCTTTTTCTCTCCCCTCAGGTGTTTATCTCCTTTCCAAGGCCAAGACTGTCCAGGTGACTAATGCCCCTTCCCATCTTCAGAGACTCAAAGCCATTTTAATCGGCGACTATCTTCGATTAGCCTTGGTTGATCGACATATTGTAACTGTAGGCGATTCAATCAATGGAGAGAAGGTCTTAGAGATCAAACCCGATCGAGTAATTTTAGGGAAAGGAGATAAAAAAAGAAATCTTTTCCTGTATCAGAGCCCTATCCCATTAAAAGTAGAGGAGAAGTGAAAAGAAGAGAGGTTATAAAAATAAAAATCTTCTTTTTATCTTCTCTCATTCTGTTATTAACGTTGGGGTGCGCTACCCTTCCGAAACAACAGCGGGCAAAAATCCCCACCCAAGTGATTACACCAACCCAACAACCCCAGCCCCCTAAAGATAATTTAAAAGAATTGGTTATGCCGCAAAGGGAGGAAGCAAAAAAGGTTCCTGAAAAGTTTTATTCTTTCTTTGTCCGGGATGCAGATGTTCAGGAGCTTCTCATGGCTCTTTCGCGGGAGAGTGAATTAAATATTGTTATTGATCCGGAACTCAGCGGTAAGGTAACCATAGATTTGAAGCGCGTGACCTTGAAAGAGGTCCTTGACGCCATTCTCTCTCCGTTGGGATGGACTTATCGCATCGATGGAAAATTTATCAGAGTATTAAGGCCTCAAATGGAAAGCCGTATTTTCACATTGAATTATCTTGCAACAAAAAGGAGTGGGAAAAGGGAAGTATATGCAAACACAGGAGGGGGCTTGCAGACCGGTACCCTTCTCGGTCAACAGACCGGTACCCTTTCAGGCCAGCAGACTGCGGTAAGTCCCGGTAGCTCCAATACCGGATATAGTGGCCTCATCAGCGTTGACGAAGTAGACCTGTGGGAAGAGATTGAGAAGGGATTAGAAGCAATCATTTTTGGATCCGTTGATGAGAAGGCAAAACAGGCTTCCCCAGAAAGTGGAAAAATGACAGTGGCCAGAACAGATGAGAAAGGGAAAAAATTGGTCATAAATAAAACTACAGGAACTATCTTTGTGACTGACTATCCTGTAAATTTGAATAAGGTAGCCTCCTTCCTCGAGACGGTTGAAGGAAGTTCTCAGAGACAGGTTACCATTCAAGCAAAGATTATGGAGGTAATCCTCTCTGATGCGTTCAAAGAAGGGATTAATTGGCAAGTGATAGAAGGTCTTCCCCGATTTGTTAACCTATCATGGGGACTTACAGACAAGGCAGGGACAACAGGATTCCCCGGAGGATCTCTTACTTCTTCTACAGATACTGTATCGACCCCTGGAACTTTTAAAATATCACCTTTTGGAGGCATTCTTGCTATTGGAGCTGGAGGATCTGAGGTGCTTCTTTCAGACATCATTCAGGCGATCTCTGAACAGGGCGATATAAAAGTTCTTTCCAGCCCGACTATTTCTACCCTCAATAATCAGAAAGCGATTATTCGGGTTGGGAATCAAGACGTCTTCTTTATCACTGGAGCAGTATCTACTCAGACTACTGTTACCCAGTTCATCCAGCCCATGACGATTGATATCGGGATCATCCTTGATGTGACTCCTCAAATTGCAGAAGATGGTAGCATCATCATGAATATCCATCCCAGTATAACTGACAAGATTGGGGAGAAAACCAGCCCTGACGGAAGGTCGACCTTTCCTCTTCTTAGCGTGAGGGAAACAGATACGACAGTAAGAGTTAGAAATGGACAGACAATTATTATAGCCGGCCTGATGCAGGAAAAGACTGAAGAGACTTACACTGGTGTTCCTGGTTTAAGATCCATTCCCCTGCTGGGTGGTTTGTTCCGGTATAAGTCAGAAGCAAAGGAAAACACTGAGTTAGTAATAATGATCACTCCTACCGTCCAGGTTGGTAAGAAGGTAGAAGAGCGTACTCAAAAATAGGCTTTCTTTCAAAAATACAATTCCATAATTAACCAGAATAATGCAGACATTGCTCAAAAATTTATTTAACTCGATAATTTATTGGGAATATCTTTATTGGTTATATCCATAAAAATATTCCAATAACCATC